>JAWDMM010000058.1:0-8204 GCA_046536595.1 Nitrososphaeria archaeon
AAGATCGATCCCCGCTTTCATTTTGCCTTTTGGTTTATTATTTACTTTAACAACCATAGGAATCCTTGCGTACCACTTCTTCCTTGCATTATCGTAGAATATTTCAAGGGTACCTTGCTTGCCAACCCACTTGAGCTTGCCATTGAACTTTAGCCTTAGGTTAAAGTCCAAAAGATATATTTCATTTCCTTCAAATCTGTACCTGTCGTTTCTAATCAGCAAAAACAAATCTTCTTTCTTTTTATGTGGAGGCTTTGGCTTCATCCACTTAGGTAATTCTCCTATTTTCTTCTTTTTGCTTAGCTCGAAGAAAGATTTCCATGCAGAAGCGTTCTTTAGCGTTACTTGCTGAACATTTGCCCCGTGCAATACAGCTTTATGTTTTTCATAAACAATTTTTTCTGTTTTATTAAAATCTACAGGCTCGTGCTTTTTATATTGCTCAAGCCTTAACTTATTAACTTCGTTCCAGCAATTAACGAATGCCTTTCCGAGAGCCGTTAGTTTAGCTTTTGTTTCCTTTCCTGCAATGATGCGCACAGTGTTTGATCGACGCAAGCTTCTGTTATTTTATCCTAATTAAAGTATATAAATACTTTAGCCTTTTTCATGAGAAAACACGTTAGCAAAGTATTTCAGCATCCCCGCCTCTAGAAGAGGCGAGGCTTTCGTTCATTTTGTAATATCAGTATTCGATGTTGTTTATGTATTTGTACTGAATATAATCCAAAAGGTCCTCAGGGGAATAACTCCTTCCGAAAGATTTCATAAGCAGATCTTTAGGAGATAACGACGATCCGTACTGATGCACATTCTCTTTTAAGAATTCCTTTATTTCTTTGAAAGCTCTATTTCTAACAAGCTCGTATATCTTATTTTTACCGCTAAGCTTTTTCATCATCATAGAAGCTACTATGTTTCCAAGAGTGTATGTTGGGAAATAGCCAAAAGTGCCGTGGGCCCAGTGTACGTCCTGCAATGCTCCTTCAGAAACATCAGCTGGCTTGATGCCTAGCAGATCCTGCATCATGTTGTCCCATACCTCTGGTACATCCTCTGGCTTCAGCTCCCTTTCAATAAGCATCTGCTCAATTTCAAACCTCAAAGCTATGTGGACGTTGTAAGTAACCTCGTCAGCTTCAGTTCTTATGGGGCTTGGCTTAACCATTGCAAAATACCTGTAAACATCTTCTGGAGAATACTTGGAAGTAAAACCCAGGTGTTTGTCAAGAACCGGCTTAACAGATTCAGTAAAAGCTAGAGTTCTGGATACTACATTTTCCCAGAATCTGCTCTGTCCTTCATGTATTCCTAAGCTTACCCCGGTGCCTATAGGCGTCATGTCAAGCTCAGGATCTACCTGAAGCTCATAAGTTGCATGGCCAAACTCATGCAAAACACTGAAAAGAGACCTTTTGAAATCATAACCTTCATACCTCGTTGTTATCCTCACGTCGTTTATTCCCATGCTGATGGTAAACGGGTGAGGGCTTACGTCTATCCTGGCCCTTTCCTCCGGATATTCTATCATCTTTAAGACTTCTTTATTTACCTTCTCCATTGATGAGGTTTCATAACTTACGCTTTCAAGCTCGTGTTCTCCATAAAATTTCCCGCCCTTTATCTTTTCTAAATAATTCTTTAAGCCAGGTTTGAGGATGTCAAAGACGGCTCTGACATCTCGGGTTTTTAGCCCTTCCTCATACATGTCGAGTAAGGCGTCATAAGGTTTTTCCTGATAACCCAGCTTTTCAGCTATCTGTATGTTTAAATCCACGAGCTTTTTTAGGTACGGAAGGAAACTCTCAAACTTTTTTTGTGCTTTAGCGTTCTTCCAAACCTGAAAAGCTTCAGACGAAGTTTTCTGCAGCTCGAACAAAAGTTCCGGGGGTATCTTCTTCATCTTGTTTATTTCTCTGTCTAAAACCCTTATCGTTCCAGCTTCCCACATGTTTAGATCCTTCTCATTTTTTCCTTTTTCTACGAGGGATACAAAATCATCCTTTAGTAAGAGCTCCCTGTAAAGCACGTTTAGCTCTGCTAAAGCTATAGATCTTTCAGAAACACCCCTCTCAGGCATATAAATTTCTGAATCCCAGCTAAGAAGGGAGTTAGCATGGATGATAGCCCAGATTCTTCTGTATTTTTCTGTTATTTCTTTTATAACAGGGTTTTGGAATTTGCTCATACTGTTTAATTATTTTTTTATGGATTTAACTGTTTATAAAGCAAATAACTGGAAGATGTTGATTGGCTTAAATTGCTAAACGGTTTTAACTACTAAGGGTTAAGGGGGCGAAAGTCCCCATCAGCGAGCTTTAGATACCTTTTATAGGTATTTTTAAAGTTTTCAGCACAAAATCTTTACAGGCTGATGTATAACCCTGAAAGAATGTAAGGATTCAGGATATTTTGCAGGATCTATTCTAACCAATAGTAAATATCTATAGCAGAAACCTTCCTTGAGAAAGCCTGTTCGTACGCTGCCTCATACAGGTCGGCCATTTCATTAACCATTCTGAAAACGTCTTCAGCATTTCCCTCCGAGCTTTCTTTATAATAGACCACTTGAGAAAGCCCATCCTTATACTTTAGATATTTTCCCTTTACTTTGACTTTCGATGCATTTAATGGCGTGCCCGGTTTTATAACCGCTTCTAAATCAAATACATAAACCCTTTTTTCTCCATCTTCCATTTCAATAAAAACGATAGCCTGCACGCTTCCTGCAAGGCTGAAAACTTTCTTGATTATGTCTCTGTACCTTATTCCCGGTCTTGGCTCAGGCAGCCTTGCAAGTCCATTAACTTTTTCACTTCTTAAAGCATCTTTTAGTTCCTGCAAAAGAAAATCGGTGCTCTTATCCGACACAACGACCTGCATAGGTTCAAAAAGGTTTTTAGCCTTTTTAACGCTTTCTATTCGAGTATTTTAGTTAGACTTTTGTCACATGCAATTTCCTTATTCGAAATTAGAAATAATTTTCTTAAATATGTACGAAAATCGTAAAAATTTTCTGTCATATGATTCGAAATTTTTATCTTCTACTGTTTCCCATAACTAAATATGCAACGTTCAAAAATAAGGGTTGAACCTCCAGGAAAAAAAGCTAAAAAGATAGTTGAAGAGACCCAGAGATACCTTTCACCATCAATTCAGAGGAACTATCCGTTCGTAATAAAACAGGGTAAAGGAGCTATAATCGAAGACGTAGACGGAAACAAGTATATAGATATGAATGCCGGGATCGCCGTGCTTGCGCTTGGAACTGCTCCAGACCCGGTAATTAAAGCCGTTGAACGACAAATAAGAAAATTTATTCACTACTCATACACAGATTTTTATTATGAAAACATAGTAACTCTCGCTAAGGAGCTGATAAAGGTAACACCAGGGAGCTTTGAAAAAAAAGTTTATTACGGAAATTCCGGTGCAGAAGCTGTAGAAGCAGCAATAAAACTTGCGAGGTATTACACAAAAAGGCCCAGGCTACTTGCCTTTATTGGATCTTTTCACGGGAGGACTATGGGTGCTCTCAGCCTGACCGCAAGCAAACCAGCACAGGTTAGAGGCTTTTCTCCTCTTCTTCCAGGCGTTGAACATGTGCCGTACCCTTACTGTTATAGATGTCCCTTTAAACTAACTTATCCCAGCTGTAACCTTTACTGTGTGGATTATATAAAAGAAAATCTATTCCAGAAATATGTACCTCCTGATGAAGTGGCCGCTGCTTTTATAGAACCTATACAGGGTGAAGGAGGATACGTTGTTCCTCCAGACGGCTATTTTAAAAAGTTTTTCAATATAATGAAAGAAAACGGGATAATAGTAGTAGATGATGAAATTCAGGCGGGTATGGGAAGGACCGGTAAATGGTTTGCAATTGAACATTTTGGTGTTGAACCTGATATAATACTGATAGCTAAAGCTTTAGCCTCAGGATTGCCTCTATCAGCTGTGGTGTCTAGGGCTGAGCTAATGAGCTGGCCTCCAGGAAGTCACGCAACTACTTTTGGTGGAAACCCTGTAGCAGCAGAGGCCGCTATTGCAACTATAAAGACGATAAGAAACATGAAGCTTTTAGATAATGCTGAAAAAGTTGGAACGTATATGCTTAGGAGATTAGATGAAATAAAGGAAAAACATGAAATAGTTGGCGATGTTAGGGGCAAAGGTCTTATGATAGGTGCTGAAATTGTTAAGAACAAAGAAACCAAGGAACCCAATCCTGATGGAGCAAAGAAAATAGTAGATTACAGCTGGAAACACGGGGTTCTATTAATAACTGCAGGAATCAGCACGCTCAGGTTTGCTCCCCCGTTAACAATAACCGAAGATCTTGCATCAGAAGCGCTTGATATAGTTGAAAAAGGTATTATGGAGGCTGAAAAAGAATGAGAAAAGCGATAATCATTGGAGCCGCAGGAAGAGACTTTCATAACTTTAATGTTTTTTTCAGGGATAACCCCGAGGTAAAAGTTGTGGCTTTTACGGCTACACAGATACCTTTTATAGAAAACAGGCTTTACCCCGCGTCTCTTGCAGGTAAAAACTATCCTGAAGGAATTCCTATATATCCGGAGAGGATGCTCCCTGAGCTTATAAAGAAATTTGAAGTTGACGACGTATACTTTTCTTACAGTGATGTTGATTTTGAAACACCTATGAAATTAGCGTCAATAGCTTTGGCCAACGGCGCTTCATTTCACTTTCTTGGGCCCAAGGACACGATGATTAAATCTAAAAAGCCTGTAATTGCCGTTGCAGGTGGAAGAACCGGCGTAGGGAAAAGCACGATATCAAGGTTTGTTTATAAAGTATTAGCATCGAACGGCTTCAAAGTTAGCGTTGTAAGGCACCCTATGCCATATGGAGACCTCGAAAAAGAAGCTGTTCAAATTTTTAAGAGCTTGGATGACCTAAAAGGTTTGACCATAGAAGAAGTCGAGGAATACGAACCGCATATAGAAAACGGTGCTGTTGTTTATGCTGGTGTAGATTATGAAAAAATACTGCAAATAGCTGAAATTAATTCAGAAATAATTCTTTGGGACGGAGGCAACAACGACATGCCTTTTTACAGGCCAGATTTTATGATAACTGTAGTAGACCCTATGCGGGAAAACAGTGTAAAGGGCTCCTTTCCGGGTGAGGCGTGTGTGAGGATGGCAGAGGCCATAGTTATAAATAAAGCTAATCTTGTTGAAAAAGAGAAAATAGACAGATTTAAAGAAATGATTTTCGAATTAAATAGCAAAGCAAAAATATTCGTTACTGATTCAGTACCCTATTTAACTACTGATACTGAGCTAAAAGGTAAAAAGGTTCTGGCAGTTGAAGACGGCCCGACAGTTACACATGGCGGATTGAGCGAAGGTGTTGCTGCAAAAGTTTCGTTACAAAAAGGTGCTGAGTTGGTAGATCCTAGACCATATGCAGTAGGAAGCATAGCAGAAGCTTACAAAAAATACCCTCATATGGGAAAAATTCTTCCTGCTCTTGGATACAGCGAGTTTCAATTAAAAGAGCTAGAGGAAACGATAAATAATATCCCGGCTGATCTAGTAGTTCTGGGGACCCCAGCAAACCTTTCTCTGTTCATCCATATAAATAAACCTATAGCCTTTGTTAGATATGAAGCTGTAGAAAAAGAAGGAAAACTATCTGAAGAAATACTAAAGCATATTAAAAGTTTTAAACGCTAAAAATTTATCTTACAAATTTTAAATCAATTAAAAACGCTAGTCTTCAGATACCTAGCACGTTTTTCAGCAAAGCTATTCTGATAAACATCCCGTTTTTAGCTTGCTCAAAATACTTTGCTTGAGGCATGTTATCTACATCAGGAGCTAGTTCGTCGACACGAGGGAGAGGATGTAATATGTAAGGTATATTTTTTAATTTTAAGAGCATATGTCTTGTTATTCTATAACTTCCTTTTAGTTTTTCATATTCTGACGGATCAGCAAACCTTTCTTTCTGAATTCTGGTAACATAGAGTGCATCGAGCTTATCAGCTATATCTTCGACTCTTTCCGCGAACTCATATTCTGCGTTTTTTATCCCGCTCAAAATATCATCCCTAACTTTTAACGAAGGAGGGGAAATGAAATACAACTTTATATCTCTGAATTTATCAAGCATTAATGATAAGCTTTTTACGGTTCTTCCATATTTTAGATCTCCCATTATGCCTATATGGAGCCCGTCTAGATGTCCAAAAATCCTGTAAAGTGTATATACATCTGTCAGAGCCTGTGTCGGATGTTCATTTATACCGTCTCCAGCGTTTATAACAGGTGCCGCGCATATGTTTGCGGCTTTTTCTGCGTTACCAGCCACGCTTTGTCTAAGTATTATTACATTTGGCTCGTAACCATCGACCATCGTCATAGTATCTTCAAACGTTTCGCCCTTCTGTATGCTCGAGATTTCAGAAGCTCCAAAGTCAAGGACTTTTATTCCTAGATAAGTTCCTGCAAACTGAAAGCTTAACCTAGTCCTTGTGCTGGGTTCTAGAAAAACCGTAATCGCTACTTTATCATCAGCTTTGAAAATAGGCTTTCTAAACTTTAACATATTTCTGTATATTTCTGCTTCTGCTATCAGAAATTCAACTTCTTCCCTTGTAAAATCTTTTGCAGAAATTATATCTTTACCCTTTAGGTTCATGTTCAAAGTATGAAATGTTAACTAATTAAATTTATCCTTTTAACAGCGTTAATCAAATATTTTCAGAATTGACTATAAACGATTAAAAACACTTTGAAGGCTAAGTTAAAACAACAGTACAAATGATTGCAATCACTAAGATTACTTGATCCCATATTTATGGGTTAAAAATATGCTCCGGCCGGGATTTGAACCCGGGTCTTCGGCTCGAGAGGCCGACATACTTGGCCAGTCTATACGACCGGAGCTATTTTTATTTTAGATTATGCATTTTTAGGTTTTACTGTGTTAACTGCCCCAACCTCGCGATTGGAGCTTCTCGGTTCATAGTCGTGCCTTATTTGAGGCCCGATCATCCCCGGGAATTTCGCCTGCGTTTAACAGGCTAAGCCCTTTAGTGTAGATAATTTATAAAATTCGCTTATAAGCATTATTTATAATCTACTAATGGTGTTAACTTAAGCTCAATGTTTATTTCTATCAGGCCCCATTTCTTGCAAATGATTTTGCAAAACATAAACAGGATGCAAGCTGTAATTATCTTTTACATTTTTTAAGTTTGAGCATAAGCAAAACTTTTCTTTTTTGTATTAGCAGGCATCAGAACTCTAAATATTTCATCATTAAGTACGGAAATAAGCTAATATACGCTGGTGGAGCTCTATGGCATGATGCGTTCAGGCGTGCCGGGGCTGATCACTTCGTTTAGAGCTTGAAAGACATAATTAAATATGAACAAGTACATTAAGGATATAGGTTTTTGAGACCCTCTAGCAAAAGTTCATCTTTAACTTTTTGGGGTTAAGGGGGCGGAAGTCCCCTTCCGTGACAGTAGATCAAAACTTTTGTTGACTTTTATGATGTTTTTGCTATCTTACCAGATTTTAAATGCAATCTTTGCTCAAAAACTTTAGGCAAGGCTAAACAAGCCATCAAATTGCGCTGATTTCCCTTATTATGCTATAAAAATAGCGCTTTAAGCCAAAAATGATGCATGGTTTAAGCTAGTGAAGATATCTCATTGTGTTTAAAGTAAAAGCTATCTGAATATTTTAACGTATACGTTAGAGATTATAGCTTCAATCATTAATAAAAACTTAACATGCTGAACCGTTACCTTTTCCCTTTTATAGTTAATAAAAACCCATGTTGTATAAAAGAACTGCAAGGTAGAAGTAAAGCTTCCTTAAGCTATAAGCTTTGACGTCGTCTTTGGCAAAAACTGGTTTATCATTCTGTAAGAAGTCTCTATGGCCCACCTCTTTCTGAACATCCTTCTTATAGCTTTAGGCTTAAGGTCTGTGTTTGTTGCAAAAACTAAAAGCTCGTTTCTGTCTTTAACAGCTACAATCCTAACTGTTGCCTGTTCATCTGGCCTTTTCCTCTTGCTGTTTGTTGTGTAAGTCGTCCCCATCTCTGAACTTCCCTTATGCCCTCATTATGAAATTTTTTCCTTTAGCGTTAAGGTAATTTATTATATCAACTGTGTAATATCCTAAATCTAAAAGCAAAATTTTAACCTTTATGCCAAG
>JAWDMM010000059.1:0-7905 GCA_046536595.1 Nitrososphaeria archaeon
ACAGCTAGGTTACCAAGAAAAATTTATATATAATTTTCCTTTAATTTTCATCATATATGGAAGTAGTAGAAGCATGGGTATTGGCTATAGTTCTGATCACGATGGGTCCAGCTCTAACAATATACCTTATCTGGAAAATAATAGGTTTTAGGGGTTATATGTCGTTATTCCAGTTCGTTTCAGGCAAATCTTTTCTCTATAAGCTAGACCCAAGAACCAAAATTTTGTTAGCTATAATACTGACAACCATAGGAGCTATTACTATATGGTGGATCTCTGCTATATTTTTGATAGCCTTGCTTCTTTTATACTTATGGACTACAGACCCTATTGCAAAGTACAGGATAGTGATTCCCCTTACTCTAGCTACTTTTATAGGTACAGCCTGGACAGAAGGAATGTTCACACCTCCAGAGACTTTGGCTCAACTTTTTGGTAGAGATACGTTCCTGATTCTTTTCCCAGCAGCTTTTCAAGCTATTGGAGCTTATGGTTTCTCTATACAGGGCATTTTTTACGGATTACAAATAGCATTTAGGGCTTCAACAGGTATAGCTTCTGGTTTTCTTCTAGTTTTCACAAGCTCTCCTTCAGACATACTTATTTCTCTTGAAAAGTCAAAAATACCTGTAGAAATAGGGTTTGGTTTAATTGTTGGTATAACATCCATTCCAAAGATACTTGAATCTACAATAACTATAACTGATGCCGCAAGATCTAGGGGTTTTGAATTTACAGGTGGTTTTGAAGGTAACATTGCAAAATACATTAAAAGGGCGTGGGAGCAGACAAAGCTGGTCATACTTATAGTAGCTTCAGTAGTTATTTGGACTTTGAGGTCTGCTGAGAATATAGCTATTTCAGCGGACATAAGAGGGTTCAGGGCAATGCCAAAGAGGACTTATTATAATGAGCCTAAAATAAGAAGGATAGACATAGTTGCTATAATAATATTGTTGGCAATATTTGCAATCGGGATATATCTTTCTGGCGCAGGTTTTGGACCGTTGGCTTATAACCCGTAAGAAATAAGACATATTTTTTGGACAATATTTTACATAGACTGAAAGCTTAAAGCCTGAATAGATAAAAAACATTTTATAAGCACTTCGATCTCTGTTTTTCATTGCTGGGTTGGTCAACTTATAGCTGGTGGGGTGCCTGAGCCGACTTCTCAGGCTATACCGGCTCGCATCAGAAAAGCCGTTGAAGTAAAGTTCAGCACTAGAAGGACGCTCAGGATAAGGCTTCTGCCAAAAGGAGGTGCTGAAAGAAAGCTAAGCTACGAGTTGATGAGCGCCATAGGGCTTGAAGCTCAGGAATAGGGGATGAAAGCGTAGGAAGTGATTGAATACAATATATCAAGGATTTGCACTTATCATGGTGTAAAAGCAACACACAGTCTGAGAGGAGTGATAAATTGCCCTTTAGGTCATAAGATACATTCAGACCTCAAACGGGGCTCTAAACATATCGAAAAAAGCAACCGGAATGCTGATACTGGGCGCTGCAAAGCCGCTTTCATATCTTGTGTTTCATAACGGAGCAGCTCCCGTTAAAGGTGTGTAACCCTCAAGACCTCGGAGAACCTTCGCCTTTTAAGGCGGTGAGGAGGTCAGATTTTATAAAAACTCGAAGTGTTCAGTAAAAGCTTTATATAAAGTGCAAATCATAATAAGTTAGATTGTCGTCGTTAGTTGAAAAAAAGTATATTGAGGAGCTTTCGTCAATTGTTGGTAAAAGGGTCAGAGTTGATACTGAAGAAGGAGAGGTAGAGGGCACCCTTATAGCTGTAGACCCTTTACTGAATTTAATAATTGAAATAAAGGCAGAAACAACAATAAGGATTGTTTATTCTTCAAAAGTTGTCAAGAAGATAACATTACTTGAAGAGCTTTTTGATCTTAAAGGGCTTGCCGACAGGCTTAACAGGGTTTTCCCCAACATGGTAAAGCTAAGGGAAGACATAGGAGCCATAATAGTTATGGATAAAATAAAGGTTACCAAGAGCGGAGTTGTTGAGGGTACAGGACCTTCAGCAGAAAAAGTAAAACAGGTATACGACGCTTATCTTCAGGAATTAAAGTCAAAGAAAGAATAGGTAAAATCTCAGAATAGTATATCCTCTATCTCCCATGGTACTTTAAACTGTAAAATTGTCTTCTTTTCTCCGTTTATGCTGGCTACTTTTTCAAGATCTTTACCCTGAGAGTTAAGGTATGCTTTCATCATAAAAAACCAAGGAGAGGGTGGCAGTTCTGGTGAATCTTCTAGCTCAACCGTAATCATCCTTGTTGTTTCATCGTATTTGATCTCTCCGTTCTTTATGTCCGTTTTAATAAGCTCTACAAAAGCAGGCAGGGCTGATCTTGCTTCAGCTTCAAAAATGTTTGTCTTGGCCTTGTAGCTTTCTAACATTTTATAAGAAATTTTCTTAAGCTCATCCTCCTTCAACGTCTTGAGAGCGCTGTAAAAAAAGATTCTGTAAGCATCGCTTTCCACTTTCAAGTTTATAAGGTCCTCCGAGAAGCCAGTATGCAGGAACTTTATATATTCTTTTAGTTCAAGGGAGCCATCAAAGCTTTTTTTGAGCGAGTTTTCTATTATAAGTTTAACTATATATGGTTGAATTATTACTGTAGACGCTCCAGTCTCGGGGTTATGGATCAGAAAAACTTCTTCATCAACAGCCACCATGCCCTTTTGGTCAAAAAGCTTGCCAACCCTCACCGGGAGATCCAGTGAAACTGCCTCGTTTATCATGTCCTCATCGTTGTATGATATTAAGATGTTTAGGTTAATTTCTGAAAGCATGAGCGACATCAGCTGTTTTTCATGTTTTTTTAAGAGCTGAAAGATTTGCTGATCAGCTATTATGTAAAGGCTGTACCTAACACGTTTAAGAAAATCATTAAATACGTTATCTAGAGCGTCCTCTCCCAGAATTTGGAGGTTTCCTTTAAGCTGTGTTATGCCGTTCTTCTGACTGAGATCCTTTACTTCGTTTATTAGGCTTTTAACCTCTTTATACTTTCTTTCTTCTTCTGCCAGAATCGTTTCAAATGGTTCTGGGTTAGCTGTCACTGAGAACTTTTTTGGACTGCCATACGCTTCAACTAACTGTTTTTTCATTAACCCTTTGATGGCTTCATATATCTTTGTCCTGGGGACGCCAGAATAAAGAGCAAGCTCGCTAGCGTAGAGAGGCCCTTTTGTAAGGAGTGTTAAGTAAACCTTAGACTCATACTCGGTAAAACCAAGCTCCATAAGCTTAAGAATAAGCTTAGAGTATTCAGACATATAAAAACATTCTAAGGATAAAGTTTTATTATAAAATGATGAAAGCTTTTGACAAAATCCTCAAATTTTTGTCACCAGTCATGTATGTACCTTTAGTGACAGTAAAGTTCGGTTACATCAACATCATATTTTCTTTTTTATAACTAAAGGGTACAATGAGCGAATTTGCAAAAAGATGGGATCAACCTGAAGGAGAAAGTTTAGGCAACAGAATAAAAGGAGCCGTAAGGCCCGAGGGGCCATTAAAGCCAAGGATAGAACAGGCCGTTAGGCAGCTCCAGATACAGATAACAAAGCTTGATAACGCAGCAAACAGGCTTAAGGAAAAGGACTCACAGCTATTCCAGAAAATCGTAAACTACCTCCAGAAGCACGACTCTGACCACGCAACTGTATACGCTAATGAACTGGCTGAGATCAGAAAGATGTACAAGATGATAAACCAGGCAAAGCTAGCACTCGAGCAGATCGTGACAAGGCTAACTACTGTAACAGACCTAGGAGATGTAGTGGTAACTCTTGCTCCAGCAATGGCTGTAATAAAGAACGTAAGGTCAGGACTGATGCAGGTAATGCCATCAGCAGAACAAGAAATATCAGAGATATCCTCGTTGCTCAGCAGCATACTCGTGGATGCTGGACAGCTGACCGGATCCACGCTGAACTTCGAAGCTGCGAACGAAGATGCAGAGAGGATACTTGCAGAAGCGAGCACTCTAGCAGAAGCAAAGATGAAAGAGAAGCTGCCAGACCTCGGGTCAATCGGCCTTCCCGAAGGAGAAAAGCACCAGATTTAAGCATAACCTGAATAATTCTATTTTTTCTTTTTGTTAATTTTTTATGACCTTTTCTGATAAATTGTTCTTTTATTAAAAACTGGTGTATTGTTATGAAGTTCAGTATAAATCCTTTCAAGAAAAAGGAGCCAGCTTTTAGGGATGCTTACCTTGAGCTATCAAAGTACAGGAACAACCTGCTTACTGTCAGGTGGAGGATTAAAGTTAAAATCGACACATTTAGCATAAGAGCTGAAAAGAGCAGGAGCCAGGAAGAGAGGGCAATATATGCTAGAGAAGCCAAGATTCTTAGTCAGATATATGAAGTGGTGGACAAGCTGGATGCCCTGCTCTTGAGGGTTATGCTAAGGCTTGATAGCTACAACGATTTAAATTCTGTAATAGAATCTTTTAAGGAAACTAACCAGGCTATTTCTAAGCTTAAACCGGATCTCGAGGCCCTTTCTGAAGCTTATTCTGTTCTTTTTGAACAGCTAAGCGAAGCAGGTCAGTACTTTGGTACAATAACTGTACAGGGACAATCTATACAGCTGTTTTCAGGTATGGGCGCAGAAAACATACTTGAAGAAGCCATAGAAAGGTCTTTAGAGATTGACAATGAACAGGAAGAATTAAGAAGCTTCCTTATTAAGGCTGCAAAAGAAGGAGAATACGCAGAGATGATATAAAATGAGTTACCAAGCTGCTCAAGAACTGGAAAGCCTTGCGGCTAAGTACGCAAGCGAAGCCATAAAGCTTGATTCCCAAGGTAGCTATCCACAGGCTATTCTGATGTACCAGAAGGCAATCGAGATGCTTATGAAACTGATAAACCTTTACCCAAACTATCAACTAAACCAGATATATATGGAAAGGGCACAGGCATATAAACGCAGGATAGCAGAGATTCAGAGGATAAGGGGTCTGAACGATGGAGAAGCAGAAGAAACACCATCCACGAGCGGAGGACGAGTTGAAACGCTCAGGGCAAACTTTGATGACCTTGTAATGAAAGAAAAGCCAGAAGTTAAGTTTGATCAGGTTATAGGTCTTGATGAAGCGAAGAGGGCGCTACAGGACGCCATAATATACCCAAACAAAAGGCCGGACCTCTTTCCCCTGGGATGGCCCAGAGGAATACTCCTGTACGGTCCTCCGGGATGTGGTAAAACTATGCTAGCTGCAGCTACTGCGGCTGAAATAGACGCTGTTTTTCTTTCAGTAGATGCCGCAAGCATAATGAGCAAGTGGCTCGGTGAAGCTGAAAAGAACGTTGCAAGGCTTTTCCAACAGGCAAGGGACATATCGCAACAGGAGGGAAAACCCGTAATAATATTCATAGACGAAGTTGACTCGTTATTTGGCACAAGGTCTCAGGAGGTAGGAGGAGAGATAAGAGTCAGAAACCAGTTCCTCAAAGAAACGGACGGCATAAGCGAAAAAGGAAAGAAAACGCCGGTTTACATACTTGCAGCAACAAATAAGCCTTGGTCGCTCGATCCTCCGTTTTTGAGAAGGTTTGAAAAGAGAATATATGTAGGGTTGCCTGTTATGGCCGCAAGAAAGAAAATGTTTGAGCTTTACACCGAGCCGCTATCTCTGGCAACTGATGTAAAGCTTGAAGAACTCGCAAAGCTTACTGAAGGATATACGGGCAGCGACATAAAGGATATAGTGCAGGCGGTTCAGCTTAACGTCGTAAGGGAACTTTTTGAGTCAGGAGAAGCCTTAAAGCCGAACAGCAAACCAAGACCAATAAACATGAATGACTTCAAAACAGTGATAAAACAGAGAAAGCCGAGCGTAAGCTCAGAAATGGTCATGGCCTACCTGAAGTGGAGCGAAAGCTTTAAGGCTTTATAGGTTTCAGATAGATGCATGGAAAAAGCACTGCAGGTAGAAGTCAAAAAGGCTACAAAATCATTTAAAGTTCCTGAGGAAAAGTTAAGCGAACTAAGAGGAATAGGGAACAGACTTATATCCTCCATGAAAAAAGAGTACGTTGATTGTCCAGTAGTAAAACAACAGGTCCCTTTTATAGTCTGTTACCTGTGTCCTTCTTTTATAAGAAGATATAAGGGCGTTGTTTACTGCAAAGGGGAAAAAGGACCATACTGAACCTTTTATCTTTTACAGAAGAGGTAAGCGTTTTCAACCAAAAAGGCCTTTTTCTTTTCTTTTCTTATCTTTTCATAAGCTTCTGTAAGGCTGCTGTGCCCTTCTATTCCTAGCTTTCTTAAATAAGCAAAAGGGAGCGAAGTCACCATATGAACCCTGGCTTTACTTTGCAGCTCTTTTAAAACCTTCAACGCCTGGCTTTCACTATTAATCCCTAGAAGAGCAGACCTGAGCCCCTCATCGCCCAATCCATTATTGCATTTTGCAAGAAGTAAAACATCAGAACCTTCTTCTAGAACGTTAGAAATACCATAAAAAGAAATCAAAGCTTCCCTTAGGTTAAGATCGTAAGGGAAGCCTCCGGCAGAAGCTATTACAAATTCCTTTTGTCTGTGCTTTTGTACGTTGCTTGCAAAAAACTCTTTTAGCCTTTCATAGACAGTTACGCCATCTCCTGTGATAGAGCTCCCTTTACTACCAAAATAACAAAAAGATTTTGCACCGCTGGTTTCCAAAAGCCTTTTAGAAAACCAAACTGCTCCGTCCTCTTCACATGCTCCTGGTTTCTCTTTTCTTTTGATAGCCTCCTCTCGGGCACCAAAAGCTTCAGTAATAACGCTGTGAGGACCCTTAAACCAGTAAACAGGATCCATCCTGACAGAACAAACTACTAGAGTTTCTTTAAGAGCTTCAGGATAACTGAAAAGATAGCCATCCACTATTTCCTCTTTTTTAAAGCCTGTTACTTCCAGAGGCTTAAGCTCTGGCATCCTTTCTCTTACTAAATTTTCAGAAAATTCAGATCCATCAGTAAGGTAATACTTGACTTCTGTTTTTTCAGAAATGCTTTCAGGAGGCTTGATAGAAACAAGTTCATCCATATCCTCTCGTTTAAGCTTTAATGATACTTCTTGTTCTCCATACGGTAACCATATCTCGGGCATCTCAAATATATTTATACGCGCTGTTTATAGGCTATTCTAGAGTTTACAAAACGAACGAAAGCCCCGCCTCTTCTAGAGGCGGGGATGCTGAACTATTCCGTCCTTGCTAACGTGTTTTCTCATGAAAAAGGCTTAAGTATTTATAATCTTAATTAGAATAAAATAACAAAAGCATGCGCCGATCGAACACAGTACGCATCATTGCAGGAAAAGAAACAAAAGCTAAACTAAAGGCTCTTGGAAAGGCATTCGTTGATTGCTGGAACGAAGTTAATAAGTTGAGGCTTGAGCAGTACAAAAAGCACGAGCCTGTAGATTTTAATAAAACAGAAAAAATCGTTTATGAAAAATTCAAAGCTGTATTGCACGGGGCAAACGTTCAGCAAGTAACAAGGAAGAACATGGGAGCATGGAAATCTTTTTTTGAGCTAAGCAAAAAGAAGAAAGAAGGGGAATTGCCTAAATGGATGAAGCCAAAGCCTCCTCATAAAAAGAAAGATGATTTGTTTTTGCTGATAAGAAATGACAGGTCAAGATTGAAGGAAACGAAATATTCCTTATGGATTTCAAGCTGAGACTAAAGTTCAATGGCAAGCTCAAGTGGGTTGGCAAGCAGGGAACCCTTGAAATATTTTATGATAGCGCGAGAAGAAAGTGGTACGCAAGAATTCCTGTGAGTGTTAAAATAAATAATAAACCAAAAGGCAAAATGAAGGCTGGCATAGACCTAGGCATTGCAAACCTTGCAACTGTAGCTGTTCAAGACG
>JAWDMM010000060.1:0-7756 GCA_046536595.1 Nitrososphaeria archaeon
CTCAGTCCGCTTAAAGTTATTTCCATTTCAACCATATGCTTGAAAAAGTACACTGTTAGGGCTGTTCCTTGAACTTCAACCCTTGCAACATTTATCCCAAGGTTATCTTTTAGAACTTTAGAGCAGAGTTTATACAGCTCGCCAATTTCTTATTGGGCCTCATTTGTTATTCCCTAAGACATTAAAACAGATAAAACCACTAATAAATTTCCTTAGAAGAGTGAAATTTTATACTTGCGGGAGTACTGTTATTTAACCTAACGAGGGTTAAGGAAGTGAAATCCACTTTCGCAAGTTGAAGATAGCCAACTTACAAAGCTGATAAATTTACAGGCTTGAGAAAATTAGAATACCTACCCAAATACGGCTCCGCATGTTGAATACGGGATCAACTCAGCCTTCACGTTGCTAATCTTGCTGAATGAAGTGGAAAGCTCCAATCACAAGGTCAGGATAGTTAACAGCATATTAATATTAAATTAAAAATACTTAAACCGAATTGAAACTATTTTGACCTGTTCAAAAAGAATTTTTTATCTTCAGTAGATGGGAATGTGCCTCCATGGGAATGTGCATCACCTCTCTACAAATGTTCTACCATTATCTTTCTCAGGTATTCAATAAATAGAGCATAAAATATGCCACTCAGCAGTGGCATGTTGATGGTTATAATGCCAAATTTGATGGTGAATTTTCTTGCGATTTCTAAGTTTGCAAGGAGCCATGCATTATACAGTATGAGCGCATAGTAAAAGTAAAGTATTCTCAGTGAATGGTTTCTGCTTGTTGTCCTGGCCCTGAAGTGTTCAATTCCATTGTAGCCGGTCTCTATTCCCCACCTCTTTCTGTACTCCTCTGGTAGCGTGCTTATGTTCCAAAGTGCCTTTTCCTTTGGCATGTTTGTAGCAAATGCCAAGTACCTTTCATTACGCTTTAGTATAACTAGCGTAAAGGTTGCCCTTTCTTCTTCAGTGTATGTGGATACCGCAGGCCTTTCGTGCCTTTCATATTCAGCTATGGCCCTCTTGATGCCAGAAGTAAGCTTGCAGGGAACAAGGAGGTATTGCCTATTTTTCTTCAGCGCGTTTATCACCTCTGATGAGAAGAACTCCCTATCCATGAGAAGCAGCGATATGTCAATGCCGTTCAACCTTGAACAAATTAGCAGGCTTACAACCTCTTCAGCGTTGGTGCTGAATGCGCTGACATGCCTGCAGGTAATCTGCGCCCTCTTACCTTCTTCTACGCTCTGAAGTGTTATGTACGTTTCATATGTTGATGTTCCCCTCTCGCTCCTTATCAGGAATCCGTGATCGATGTCAGCATCATACCTTGGTATCTTGTGCTTGTCTATGGCTGCAACCACAGGCATGTCAAAGATGTGCCTTGATTTTAGATCATCCAGCGTTGATCCAAGCGCTCCATCTAGCATAGCAAACAGCGTTTCTGGCTTTACGGACTCAACCGTATCCCTAATCCTATGAGCCGGATGGCACCCTAGCACCTGTCTCCTCAAGAAGCTTAACCATTCCTGATTCAGCAAACATGTTGCCCATGGACAGCTCTATTAGAGTTCCATGAAGGTCATGCTCATCGTAAATAGCATTGTACCTTAAGGAAACAGGAATGAATAGACACATTTGTAGTCATAATTTGTGCTAACCTGTTATATACAGCCTTTCCCACAGCATACTTGTGCGCCATTTCTGCGTTTATGAATGCAAATTCAAACGAAAAAATGGCGCACGCTTATTTTACCATATGAATTAAAAATAGCTGACTATCTTGTAAAAACACATTCCCATCTGGGCACATTCCCATCTACTGATCTTAAATAGGGATCTGACAATTTATTGATTATAAAATAGAAATCTATTATAAAGATTTGTCTATTAAATTAGGTATCTCGTCAGGGTATTTGGCCACAAGCGCGCCAGAAGATGCAAGAATTTTTAACTTAGCTTCTGCTGTGGTTGATCCTCCGGAGATTATCGCTCCAGCATGTCCCATCCTTTTTCCTGGAGGCGCGTGAATTCCTGCTATATATGCAATTACAGGTTTCTTAACTTTCCTTTGAATAAGATATTCAGCTAGTTCCTGCTCCTTTGTACCGCCTACTTCTCCAATGACCACAATAGCTCTGGTCTCATCGTCTAAATCAAACAGTTTAACTAGTTCGGCAAAGCCTGTTCCGATAACCATATCGCCTCCCATGTCCACTGCTGTAGTAACTCCTAGTCCTGACTCACTTAGGATTGATGCTACTTCATGTGTTAGTGTACCACTTCTTGAAACGATCCCAACCTTTCCAGGTTTATAGAGCTCAGAAGGCATTACTCCGAGTTTTGATTGGCCTGCACTTATCAGCCCAATCGTATTTGGACCGATTAGTACTGCATTATTTGCCTTAGCTATTTTTCTCATTATTATAGAATCGTGTACAGGAACGTTTTCCGTTATAACTACTGCAAGTTTAACTCCTGCAAATACTGCCTCGGCTAGGGCATCCTTTGCAGATGCAGGCGGAACGAATATTACCGATGCATCCACGTGGGTATTGTTTACTGCACTCGCAACAGACGGATAAACTGGAATTCCGTTCATCGTTCCTTTTGTCCCAGGTTTTACGATTCCTACAATTTTAGTTCCATATTCTTTCATTAACTTTGTATGAAAAGATCCCTGTTTTCCTGTCCCTCCTTGAACTATAACGGCTGTGTCCTTATTTGCAAGAATAACCATTTTTCACTTACCTCTTCTAGTTAAGTTACGTAACAATCTTACGGTTTCCCTCGTATTAGAAGATATAACAGAAACAATATCTGATTCGTCTAGGATTTTCTTTGCTTCTTTCTCAAAATGTCCACGCATTTTAACTAGGATTGGTATTTTGATTCCCAATTCAGTCTTAGCTTCGACAATTCCAGTAGCGACCTCAGCAAGATTGTTAATACCCCCATAGACGTTAACAAATATATACTTAAGTTCTGGCAACTTAGCAACAAACGACATAGCGTTTTTCACCTTTTCCTTGGTTACTCCTCCTCCGAGATCTAGAAAGTTCGCAGGGATATATCCCTCTTCAAATAAAATATCAATGGTAGCCATTCCAAGTCCGGCGCCTCCTGTGATTACGCCTACTTCTCCTTTAACATCAAGTAGGACAAAATTTAAACCCATACCTCTTGCCCTTTCTTCTATTGAATCAATGCTCGATAAGGCGATTAGCGACTTTATCTCAGGTCTAAGCCTATAAACGGCGTCTTCGTCTATATCAACTTTTGCATCCAATGCTATAACATTACCATCTTTAAGAATAGCTAATGGATTGATTTCAAGAAGTCTGCAGTTTAAATCTCGGAAAGCCTGGTACGTATTATTTGCGATCGAGGCTATCTTTATAGCTAAAGACGCATCTAATCCTAAATCTATTAAAGCATCCCTTATCCTAAACTCCCACACTCCTTCCATCGGATCAACGATTACAGATACCCCTCTTGAGCTATTCCAATTTTCCTCAATATTTATTCCTCCGCTTAATGAAAACAGAAAACGAGGAACACCAATTGTATCATCTATAATAAAACTCATATAGGTTTCTTGAGATATATTCACTTTTTCCTCGACAAGTAATCCTAATGGTTGGAAACCTGAATAGCTGCTCAAAAGTAAATCTTTAGCTATTTTAGCGACATCATCTTTTTTAGCATTAACAATTTTAACTCCACCAGCTTTCCCTCTACCTCCTGCAGGAACCTGCACCTTTAGCACTGCTTCACCCATTTCTGTGGAAACTTTTGCCGCCTCGTCTGGTGTTTTAACAAAATGCCCGCGAGGTATCGGAACTCCATATTCAGATAGCAATTGCTTTCCAGCGTATTCTATCAGCATCATACAGACCCACCTGCTATTTTCTTTCCTAGACTAAACGCGTACAAGTTCTTGTCAAAATATTTTTTCGGTAAATTTTCCTCTAATGTGTTAATTACGTCGCTTTCTTTCAATTTACTAGGTAGAAGCACCGTCAAAATTCCAAGCACTATGGTTGAAGAAAATATACTAGATCCAACTTGACTTGCCGCCTCTGAAACCTTTGCTTTGAAAACATTTGCATCTTTTTTAAGTTTAGTTAAATCTGAAATGACGTCAGGATCATATATTAAAAGACCTCCATCTTTTACAATATTGACAGAAGCATTAAACGCCGATTGGGAAAGGGCAACCAAAACGTCTAGTTTTATAACTTTTGGATAATTAATGGGATCTTCGTCTAGGATCACGTCACTAAGAGCCTCTCCTCCCCTCGTTGCGAAGCCATAACTCGGTGTGTAAACAACATTTAGGTTAGGATTAGTTTTCATAGCTGCGAGCGCAAATATCCTTCCTGCTGTAATGACTCCTTGACCCCCAAAACCAGTTATTCTAAGTTCGAACCTCATATTTATGCCTCCTTCTTTATTGTTATAGCCATTTCAGGACAGAAAATTACGCATACATTACATCCTGTGCACTTGTCTTCCCTGATAGCTTGGGGTATTGGTACGCCATATCCTCCAACTATGTTTGACATCTCAAACACTTTAAACGGGCATTTTTCAACACAAATCTCACAACCCTTGCATAAATCCTGGTCTATGATCACACTAAATTTGTATTTGGTAACTTTGTTCTGGATCATTTCAAATCACCCCCTTGATTTTCTTAACCTGATCCCATACCTCATCCTCGTAAGTAGGTTTTGTTATGTCAAGCATTTTACCAATAATGAATCTGCCTATTCTATCCGAGTTCTCATTTAGATTATCAACCCTAACAGAATTTTTAAGAAAATAAGTTAAAATTGATGAAGGATTATCTTCACCAAGAACATATCTTCCAAAATATGTTGGACACTGAGAAATTACCTCTACATATGCAAACCCTTTATGGAGCAACATTTCGCGAAAAGCGATCACAAGTTCCCTTGGGTGCGCTGTAGTCCAACGGGCTACATAAGTTGCTCCAGCAGTTTTTGCAAGCGCGCATCCATCGAATGGATTATCTACACTTTTATATGGCGTTGTGTGGGTGACTGCACCATGTGGCGTTGTCGGAGCTAATTGACCACCAGTCATACCATAAAGCATGTTGTTTATCATTACTACCTTTATACCTATATTTCTTCTGGCTGCGTGGATAAAATGATTACCTCCTATAGAGAGGTTGTCACCATCTCCGCTAAAGACCACGACTTCAAGATCTGGGTTAGCTAGCTTTATTCCAGTGGCCACAGCTATTGCCCTACCGTGTAGTACATGCATTACATCTACGTTTATATATGTTGGTATCCAACCGCTACATCCAATTCCTCCAATGAGCACCAACTTCTTAGTGTCTAATTTATTTTCAGATTTTAACTGATCTATTGCATCTATGAAATAGTGTAAGACTTGACCATCACCGCAACCAGGACAAAATATTGTTCTAGTCTTTTTTCTGAAATATTTTTCAGCTACTTCGAGCATTTTCTACACACCTACTCTTTTAATCGATTCGATTATCTCAAACGGGGTTTGCATAACTCCGCCAAGCTTTGGTATTGAAAATACTGGTATTCCCAAAACTCTAAAATAATCTGCATATTTCCCAATATTCATTTCTGGGAAAAAGACCTTTGAGACGTTAGCTAACTCCTTCTTCAATTTGGCTTCAGGGAATGGCCACAAGCTTATAATTCTTAAGTATCCAATCTTTATTCCTTCCTTTCTTAGTTGAATCACTGCGTCCTTTGCACTTCTTGAGACAGAACCATAAGAGACCACCACAGCCGAAGGATTATCATCCATGTAATAAGTCTCGTATTTCGCTATTTCATCTTTATGCATGCTTATTTTATTAACAATTCTATTAACAAGTTTTGCTGATTTTTCAGGATTGCTTCCAACTCCGAACCCAAACTCGTCGTGCAGCTGTCCTTCTACGAGTACTGAATACCCATCTCCTAAGCGTGGCATGGGAGGAATCAGATCATCGTCCGGCATAAATGTTGCAAATTTTTCTTTCTCTTTGGGTTTTTTGCGTTCAATTAAAGGTATCTCCCCATTTTCTGGCAAGAAAACTTTTTCCCAAATGTGTGCAAGTATCTCATCTGCAAGCACTATTACAGGTGTCCTATATTTTTCTGACATATTAACAGCTTCTACCGTTAAAGTAAACATTTCCGTTACGTTTGCTGGCGCATACGTAATAACTTCATAGTCCCCATGACTTCCAAATTTTGCTTGCATTATATCCTGCTGTGAAGGAAGCGTAGGCTGCCCTGTTGAGGGTCCTCCCCTCATCACATCGACAATCACAATTGGCGTCTCAGTAAGAACTGCATAGCCTATTCCTTCTTGCATTAAAGAAAACCCTGGTCCGCTTGTAGCAGTCATCGATTTAAATCCAGCCCATGAGGCGCCTATTATCGCATTAATAGAGGCAAGCTCATCTTCACCCTGGAAATAAATTCCACCATTTATTGGCAGTAATTTACTCATCGCTTCTGCTATTTCAGTTGCAGGGGTTATAGGGTATCCGGCAAAAAACCTTACACCAGCATAAATTGCACCTAAGGCCATAGCCTCGCTTCCTGAAATTAACGAGTATTTTTTATTTATTAAACTTGTCATTTTATTCACCAGAATTTTAAATTCCTATCAAAGGCCACCATAGGAAGTATAATAATATGATATTTAGTATAGCAATAACTGAAAGGACAAGCCCTCCCTTTAAGAAATCTTTCTGGGTAAAGTAATTGTATCCATAAAAGAGCATGTTAGGCGCAGAGTTGAACGGAAAGAATGCAGCTCCAACGCCCATTGTAAATATTACGAGGAACCCTAGTAATGGCGAAGAATATGGGAGAGCTTTAACAATAGACAAAGTTACTGGGACCAAGGCTACTGTATATGCAACATATCCTGGAGAAATCGCGTGAAAATACATCAGAATAATAATTAGTATTAATACAAATGCAACTGGGTCAAGCGAGGCTAGATGAGTACTAACAAACATCAAGTTTGTTAAAGCTTTAAAAACTCCTGTGTTTGCACCTATTGATCCTATACTTATTGCAGTTCCCAACCACAAAATAACCCCCCATTCCACATCTTTCAGTGCCTCTTGTGGTGTGACAATACCAAACGGCGGCAAAACTACTAATATCATTACAAGGATCGCAACAAATGAAAGATCTATCTTTGTGAATGAATCTACAACGAATAGAGCAATTATGAGCACAAAAAGTGCAAGCGCTTTCTTTTCTGCGGATGTCATAGGCCCCATTTTTTTCAAGCTATCAATCGCATACTGTTTTATAGCGGCGTTAGTATTTTTAGTGTCCGAAGATTTTGGACTAAACATTATATTGACAATAAAAGGTATTAATCCTACAGTAATTAGCATTGGAAAACCAAGTTCAAGCCATTTTAACCAAGTTATATATATATGAAAAACATCAACAAAGAACGCCAGTGCAAGGAGATTAGTCGATAACGCTGTTAGAGTCCAGTTTGTATTGAAAACGTTGACATAGGTAGAAGCAAGAAATATGGCTTTTCCTCCTTTAGAATCACCAGGTTCTGATCCTATAGCCTCTGTTACTCCCTTCGTGACTGGAACAAAAACGCCACCCCTTGCTGTATTTGACATTATAACTGGTGAAAAAATTGTATTAACCCAAGTGACTGCATTTAACAGAGAAAAAATACTACCGGAGCTTCTCGACACCAAATAA
>JAWDMM010000061.1:0-7601 GCA_046536595.1 Nitrososphaeria archaeon
ACGGAATTCCTGCGTGGCTACCTGTTAAGGTTGAATAGATTGTACCACAAACCTGATTTTCAGCTCCTCTCTTATGTGTTCATCTATCACCTTCAATGTGTCGCTTATGTCCTTATCATTATAACGTTTCATTATGAGAATTCATATCCTACATGAAAGACATTTTATAAAATATAATGAAACATACAATGTTAAATATGCAAATTGCAAAGAGGGGTCAACTGACTAAGGCAGGCAACAATTTTGCCCCACAGCCGAACAGCAGAAAAACATTAATAATTAACTAAAAAAATTAAAAGTATGCAGGAATATTATATAGGGGTAGACATAGGGGGCACGTTTACAGACGTTGTCGTTTACAACCCGCCAACGGGTAATATAAGTGTGATAAAGGTTCCCAGCACTCCTTCCAGCCCCGAGGAAGCTGTTATTGAAGCGCTCAAAGAGCTTGAAATAAAGATGGAAGAAACAGCCCTTCTCAATCATGCAACAACTGTGGCAACAAACGCTCTTCTCACTAAGTCAGGGCTTCCCAAAGCTGCTTTGATAACAAACAGAGGATTTAAAGATGTTTTAGAGATTGGAAGACAGAGAAGGCCCGAAATATATAACATCTTCTTCACAAAACCTGTACCCCTAGTTCCCAGGAAGCTTCGATTTGAAGTTGGAGGAAGAATTCTTGCCGACGGAAATATAAAGGAAGAAGTTCCTGTAAAAGATATCGAAAAGGTAAAAAAGCTCCTGATAAACAACAAAGTGGAATCTGTAGCCATTTCGCTTTTAAACTCCTATGTTAATCCTGAACACGAAAAAAAAGTAAAGGAGAACATCAAGGATTGCTGCAAATACATTTTCGCCTCTTATGAAGTTGATCCAGAATACCGTGAGTATGAAAGGACCAGCACGACAGTTGTAAACGCCATTCTCGCTCCTGTAGTTTCTTCCTATCTTGAAAGGTTTGTTGAAAAGGTTAAACTGATTGGCTATAGGGGTCCTGTCTATGTCATGTCATCTAACGGGGGGCTTAACACAGTAAAACACGCTTCCAAAACGCCAATTTCGATCATAGAATCGGGACCCGCAGCAGGCGTTCTGGCTTCCTCTTTTCTTGCTAAGGAAATGGGAATAGAGAAAGCTATAACTTTCGACATGGGAGGGACAACAGCTAAAGCAGGAGCAGTTGTTGAAGGGAACCCTGATATCTCTTATGAATTTGAAGCTGCAGGAATAACCCATAGCGGCAGATCGATAAAGGGCAGCGGTTACGCCGTAAGGTTTCCATTCATAGACCTTGCTGAAGTAAGTGCCGGAGGGGGCACAATAGCTTGGGTTGATGAAGCAAATGCTCTAAGGGTTGGGCCCAAGAGTGCTGGAGCTGATCCTGGGCCTGTGGCATATGGAAGAGGTGGAAAGGAGCCCACAGTAACAGATGCAAACATAGTCCTTGGACGATTAAACCGTGAACATCTTCTGGGAGGCAAAATGAAGGTTTATCCTGAGCTCGCCGAAGAAGCGCTCAAAAAGATTGGCAAGCTTATCGGAACCGATTTTGAAGAAACAGCAAAGGGAATTATAAAGCTCATAAACAATTCGATGGCCAAAGCCATATCAATAGTTAGTGTTGAAAGGGGTAGGGACCCGAGGGATTTCACCATGATAGCTTTCGGGGGCGCTGGTCCGCTCCATGCTTGTGATCTGGCTGAAGAAATGGGAATGAAGAAGATTGTTGTCCCAGATCATCCTGGGCTCTTCTCAGCTTATGGCCTCCTTACGGTGGATATAACCAGGTCGTACAAAGCCCCAGTTTTTGGAAAAGACCTTAAAAAAATTTTTGAAGAATTGAAAAATACAGCTTTAGACGATCTGCAAAAAGATGGCTTTAAAGATGTAGAAATAAGGTACATGGTTGATATGAGGTACAGTGGGCAATCCTATGAAATAACGATTGAATACGATGAAGGATCAAACATTAAAGAAAAGTTTGAGGAAGAGCACAAACGCATTTATGGGTATTCGTCTGAAGATCCCGTTGAAGTTGTTGAAGCAAGAATAGTGGCAATTGCAAAGGTGCCGCATATTTTATTGAAAAAGCAGGAGCCTATCACTGATAAGCCACAACCTTATACGTATAGAGAAGCGTACGTGTCTGGGAAAACAGTTAAAGTACCTGTTTACATAAAGGAAAAGCTTAAGCCGGGAAGCAATGGCTATGGGCCTGCTATAATCGAAGAGTACGATTCAACGACCGTTGTAAACGAAGGCTGGAGTTGGGAATGCGATGGGTTCTCCAGCCTGGTGCTCAGGAGGGAATAAGCCGATGGACAGGTTTACCTTACAGGTAATAAACAGCACGCTTTATTATGCCAGCGAAGAAATGGGAATAGCTCTGAGAAATTCAGCTTACTCTCCAAACATAAAAGAAAGGATGGATCATTCTGCGGCAATACTAGATAGTAAAGGGCGCTTGCTGGCACAGGCTGAACACATACCAGTTCACCTTGGATCCCTGCCCTGGGGGCTCAGGAATACGGTGGAATATATGGAAAGAGAAAGAATAGAAGCAGAAGAAGGTTGCATGATAGTGGTTAATAACCCATATATTGCTGGGACGCACCTTAACGACATAACTGTTATAAGACCTATATTCTACAGAGGGAAACTGGTTGCATATGCGGCAAACAAAGCTCATCATTCAGATATAGGAGGTAAAGTGCCGGGTAGCATTTCAGCTGATGCAAAAACTTTGTTCGAAGAAGGGTTCATAATAAACCCCGTGTTTTTGATGAAGAATAACGAATTTCAAAAGGACATTATTTCTCTGATAGCTTCAAATTCAAGGAGCCCATATCAGAGGTACGGAGATATAAAGGCTCAGGCTGCAGCAAACTTCGTGGGCGAGAAGAGGGTTATTGAGGTAATAGAAAAGTACGGGCTAGAAGCTTTTGAAGAAGCTTCTGAAGAATCATTCAACTACGCGGAAAAGCTTGTTAAAAAAAGGCTAGAAGACATTCCTGCAGGAAGCTACAGTGCTGAGGATTACCTTGAGCTTCCTGATGGTAATGACCTAAAGATAATGACTACGGTGAAAATTGGTGAAGATGTAACGGTTGACTACGAAGGAACAGATAGACAGGTCCAGGTTCCTTTGAACGCCGTCCTTGGAGTAACCATAGCTGGCGTTCATTTTGTGTTTAAATCGCTTCTTGGGGAAGACATACCTGTAAATCACGGCACCTTTAGCCTTTTTAAAGTAAAAGCGCCAGAGGGCACGATAGTTAACCCAGAATTTCCGGCTCCTGTTGCGGGGGGTAACCTCGAGACTAGCGAAAGGAACGCGAGCGTTCTTTTCCTTGCCATGAGTAGGGCTATGCCCAGAAGGGTCCCTGCAGCTTCAGGTGGTTCCATGAACAACGTTATGATGGGGGGTGTTAATGAAGGCAAAACGTGGGCTTTCTATGAAACCATAGGCACCGGCTCGGGAGGGAGACCCGGAATGGACGGCGTTGACTGCGTTCACGCAAGCATGACAAACACCATGAATACGCCAATTGAGGAGATAGAAAGAAATCTGCCTATAATAATGCTCAAATACGAACTCAGAAGAAACAGTTCGGGAGCTGGACAGTTCAGGGGAGGGTCAGGAATAATAAGGTCTTACCTCATATCATCTGGAAAAGCAACAGTTACTATTCTTGCAGACAGGGGAAAACACAGCCCGTGGGGAATAGAAGGCGGGCAGGGAGGTGCAACTACTGAGGTTTTTGTTAAAAAGGGAAAAAGGAAGTTTAAAGCTGGTACCAAGTTCACTGATGAGCTGAAAGCTGGGGATTATTTTGAAATAAGGACAGCAGGCGGAGGAGGATACGGAAATCCAGATAAAAGAAATCCCGAATTGCTGAAAAAAGATCTCGAAAACGGAATCATAACGCTTTCATATGCGAAAAAGCATTATGCTTCTATTCTAAAAAAGCTGAACAATATAAGGTAAGAAATAAAAGCATGCTTTAAAAAACGAAGATAGCTTTTTGCAGAAATGAATTTTAGAATTCATGCAAATGCTGTTTTCTTGAAAGATATAATAAATAGGTACAGGGTAAACCGGAAAATTTTGTACATGGTACAGCCCAATCGGTAAATCTAATAAAGAAGCGGTTTTATTACAATTGCTAAAAAATACATAGCATTGCACGCTCAATTCTGTGTGGTAGCAGACTCCCGCAGGTAATGACATTTCATAACAATTAGAGATATAATTGATGATTTTTGGTTTTTAATTTGTTTTAATGCCATATAGCTTTGTTTTGGGTCAAATTTTAGCCCTTAGTATATAGTTTAAACTAAGGACCTCATATTAGCTTATTTAATTTCTTATTCAGGAGGCCCCAGTCCGCTTAGAGTTATTTCCGTTTTAACCATATGTTTGAAAACACTGTTAGGGCTGTTCCTTGAACTTCAACCCTTGTGAGTATCCATAAGTTGTAGAGAGTTATGGATAGCATGAAGTATATAACCCTTAGCGTAAAGTTCCTGCTCGTCGTCTTAGCTTCAAACCCATCTTCAACCCTGTAAGACGTTTCTATTCCCCACCTGTACCTGTACTCTTCGGGTATTACGCCGACAATCCTTTAAGGATCATCAAACTTTATGTTTGTTACAAAAGCTATGAACTTATCATCAGGCTTATCTTCTTCCCTTGACCCCTTCTTTTTTGCTATTACCAAATAAACCTTTGATCCCATTTCATATTCTGTTACAGATGGAATGTTACCTTTTGCGAATTCATTCAGCATTCTCTTTATCCTTTCGTTCCTAACTGCTGGCATTATGAAGCTTATTCCCATGCTTTGAAGCAATTTTATTATCATTTATGTTTTGAAAAAACCTCTGTCCATAAATAACACTGATGGCCTTGGTGAGTTTTCTAGCAATTTCTTTACTATATCTTCTTTAGTATCAAGCATTAGCAAGGAGTACAAAGTTAGCCTTTCCTTCACATCTTTTCCTACAACGCTTATTGTAGCAAAGGTATAAAATCTATCAGTTCCATTCTTATACTTGCTCACGCACATATCTAACTTTCCATAATATGGCTCTTCAGTGAAGTCTATCGCCATCTTCATCCCATCTTTGGCATGACCAGTTAATACGATCCTGTTAGCTGAATTTAAGGCATTCATAACATGCTTTAGGTCAAGGCTCTCTAGTCTTCGTAGCAGTGTATCTGGTGAAGGGAAGCCGTTCACGTATTTCAAAGATTCTGCAGATGCATTATTTATTGAAATGTAGAACAAAGGCTTTATCATATTCTTGTGCTTTGAATTCCTTGCAACATTTATCCCAAGGTTATCTTTCAGAGCTTTAAAGCAGAGTTTATACAGCTCGCCAATTTCCTGTTGGACCTCATTTCTTTCTTATACACTAAACCGTTAAAACTGATGAGGCCCTTAATAAATTTCCTCAGAAGAGTGAAGCATTATACTTGCGGGAGTACTGTTTAATGGTAAAAGTTTAAATCAAACACATTTATTAACAAATATATGAGCTGGGTTAAGGTAGGAGTGATAATTCCGTCTTCAAACACTACCGTGGAAAGAGAGTTCAACCGCGTATTTGATGAGCCCAATGTCACGGTACACAGCGCTAGGATAACGCTCAAAGATGTTACAATAAAAGGACTCGAAGAAATGGAAAAAGAAACGGAAATGTCTTCGATGCAGCTGAGCACCGCCTCTCCTGATATAATAGCATATGCCTGTACCACAGGCAGCCTGTTCAAAGGACCTAAACATGACGTTGAACTCAAAGAAAGGATTGAAAAAATAAGCAAAATAAAAGCGATAGCGACATCTGGGGCCGTTGTAGAAGCTCTTAAATCTGTTAACGCAAATAAAATACTTGTTGTAACTCCCTATATTGAAGAACTAAATGTAAAAGAAAAAGAATTCCTTGAGGCTCATGGTTTTCATGTACTGAGTATAAGCGGACTGGGAATAGTTGACAACAGAGAAATAGGGGCTTTGGACCCAAAGATGGCATATGAGGCAGCTATAAATTCATTTGAGAAATTTAATTCTGCATTTGATGCCCTGTTTATATCGTGCACCAACTGGCGCACTTTTGAAGTTATAGAAGATACCGAAAAACAGATCAAGAAACCCGTAATAAGCAGCAACAGTGCAACTTTATGGGCCGTTTTAAGAAGCTTAAAAGGAAAATTTAAGCTTAAATATAACCTTGGGACTTTATTTAAAGGACTCCAGTAAATTATATGGTATTTATGCGTAGTTCGACATTTCCCTTCAAATTTAACTGAAAATATCTTTTTTCTTTAACCTGCTTTATAAATCCATTGCTAACTGCAAACTGAACATCGTGACCGGGCACTATCTTTTTTGCAAGCTTTAACGCTTTTTTTAAGCTCTGATTGGCTAATTCTCCGTTATAATAAGCAAATGTAGCTGTGCCGTTTACAGCTTCAAAAAGGTATTTAATTGCATCTCCTGTCAAAAGCGTCCCATCATCTAAGAGCATTCCCATAGTTCCGCCTGTATGACCTGGTAATAGCACAAACTTTGATCCAAATAATTCGTCACCTTCATTTACAGCATTCAGTCTGTTACTAATAACATCAATCAGATATGGGACTAGATAAGGATCATTATTGTTTGATTTTGCATAATTGATTTCATTTTTTGAAACTATAACTTTGGCATTTGGAAAGAGTGTTGCGTTTAGCGCATGATCGTAATGCAAATGAGATATTATAACGTATTCTATATCCTCTTTGCTTAACCCCTTTTTAGAAAGCTTTGAAAACAGCACCTCCCGGCTTCCGTAGTTTCCTGGGTCAAAAATTGCCATCTTAGCGTCAAGATTTATAAGCACCACGTTGCAGAGTCCGAGAAACCCTACATTTGTAACTACCGGCATTCCAGGCAGTATTATTTCCCATTTATGCATGATATTTTATTGCAAACATAACTAATAAAATTTTTTGTTAATGACTCCTATGATGAGCGTTTATGTGTAGGCATGACAAAGGCATATGTATGAATAACGAAGTATATGTTGGTATAGATGTCCATGAAAGGGAATCACAAATAGCTGTGTTGAATAAGGATGGTGAACTGCTTGAAGAAAAAAGGGTGCCAACTTGCAGCCTGACAAAATATCTGTCTTCAATCAATGGAAGGAAACATGTTGCAATAGAGGCTGTTGGTTTTGTATATCCAATATATGACAAGCTGAAGATGCTGAATGATTGCACAGTATCCGTTGCTTCTCCCTCCAGGCTCATTGCAAAGCTAAAAAATAGGGTTGTTGATGCAATTGCTCTGGGCGAGTTATTAATTAAGGACCAATTACCTGCCTCATATGATAGATGAGCAGGCAAGAAGCTGCTTGCCATGGAGAGGGCAAGGTATGCAAGGAGAAAAGCAAGGGTTGTTGTTGAAATAAAGTGGTTATTGAAAAGAAGGGGGATAAAGGTGAAGGGGCATGATGACCTTAAGGAACTGCACCTTCCTGAAATAGACAGAAGGTTAAGGGAGATAGATGGAACTGTTGAACTCAATTATTGATGAGCTGGAAAGTGCCATCAG
>JAWDMM010000062.1:0-7169 GCA_046536595.1 Nitrososphaeria archaeon
TGCTAAGAACGCAATGCTAATGGCATGAACAATTAAAGCCTATTGGTTAAGATAAAAAAGAATTATTCAACACAGCACCATAAGCTTGCTGTTTTGAATAATTATTTAGCGGTTTGGCATATTAATTTTGATATTAGTTAAAAAAATAAAAAAATTAGACGACTAAAAATTATTATGCAGCTCCTGATGGCGGAAGAGTGTAATTGATTGGTACACTTATACTACCATTTATTACTCCCTGATCAATTTGTTCTACATAATGTAATTGCTGAGGAGTTAGCAAGCTAGACACCTTGGGGCCTAATAGTAGAAAGCCAACCCCAGGTATGTATACGTTCTTATCAGCCCACTCTGATAATGTATTATTATTGAATCTTTGAAGTATTGACTGTAATACAAGAGTATCATTATACATATTGCTAGCTACTATTACATTTGGGTTAATTGATGATTGATTCAACATATCACCTATTGCATATACTCCTGCGGCAGCGCAAGCCTGTTCTCCTCCTAATGTCTGACCATCTCCTCTAAAAAGTATTACATCAGCACCGGCTGCTATTAACGATTGTGCTCCTATATATCCTTTTTCAACATCACCCCAGGAACCCGGGAAGTCATATACAAGCTTAATGTTCGGATTTACACTCCTAGCTCCCGCTAGAAATGCGTTTCCTATAGCATTCATCGATGGATATGAATATCCTGCTTGGAATCCAATAATACCGGTTTTTGTAAGGTAAGCAGCTAATACCCCTGCTACATAAGCTCCATAAGCCATAGGGACGTCAGTAGCAATACTAATCACGTTTTTTTCGGGTTGCCCAGTACTAGGATTTGTGAAGTTAGATAAGTCTGAATCAATAAACCAAGTATTAGGATAATTTGGAGCTACTGTAAGGATTGCCTGTTGCCAACTATTAGTCCAAGCAATTATAATGTTATAGCCATTCGACGCGTAATATTCTAATGCACTCTCAACTGCAGAAGTAGAATATCCTAAATTGGCGTCTACTGTATAGTTCACATGATAAACTTGTCCAATCCGTGTTATAGCTTGATACATATCTTGATTCCATCCAAAATCATTTGTAACGTATGGTAATAAAACAGCAATTTTTGCTACGTGAGAAACTGGTGCTTTTGGTTTTGTAATACTTATATAATAAAAGTATCCTCCTATACCAGCTATAATTATAATTATGATTATTATAGCCGCAATAATAGTTGAACTTACGGATTTCCTCATTTCGTAAATTTTTATGTAAACAAATATTTAAACTATTGGTTAATAACTGTTGTGTTGAATAATAACACCAAGACACTTATGCTATTCCTTTGGCGAATTGTATTGGGAAGCAATGATCCCAATTCAAGCATTTTAAACATTTTAAATTAGTGCACTGTCGTTATCAATGAATTCATTACATTTATCACTTTAACTATTCTATTCTAAACATCTTCACGTATCCTAGGTAACCGTCTCATGCCTAGAATAATAATCTCGGCAGTTTCATTTCTAATAATTCTTAACAGATCTGGCGCTTGCACAAATTACTTATATTTTAAACTCTCTTCGACTCTATTTGTTAATGGTTAATGATAGTATGCCTCATCAAAATCTTTTTGCATAATTGTTATTATTAATGTTACCTCCATGCGTTGATGTTTAGATATGTTTATTGGTGTATTTGTGCCTCACACTCTAAGCTTTGCAATACTTTTTATATTAGGCGTATAGAATAATTTTAACGATATGATAACGATAATAGAAAATATTGGAAAGATCGTAAGCGGCGACTGGAACAAAGGCATACTAAAAGCTGACACGGTTCTGATAAAAGATGAGATATTTACCAAAATTGGTTACAAGGATGATATCGGCAATGTGGATGCAGACGTAAGGATCGACGCAAACGGCATGGTTTTAATGCCTGGATTTATTGATCCTCACACCCACATATCGATAGGAGATTATGCACCAATGCAAAGGATGGTTGGAGTGCTTGAGGAAGCCTTGTTTAACGGCATAACAACTGTTATTGATGAATTTAATCAGTTTGAAGGACTACCTCTGTTTTATCCACCTGATCCGATAGGTGTTAAATCGACTGCAATAACTGCTTATAAATCTTGGAAAAACTACAGGCCAGGCGGAGCCCTTAAGGTTCATGCAGGGAGCATAACTTTGGTTAAGGGCTTAAAAGAAGCCGATTTTAAAGAACTTGCAGAAATAGGAATATGGAGGGTTGCGCAAATTGGAGGAAGTACAGACCTTAAACAAGAGGAAATACTACAGCAGGCAGCGTATGCCAGAAAGTATGGTATGTTCATACCTACTAACTTTGGTCCAGGAGTTCTAAAGGATTCTCTTTACTTAGATGCAGAATTTGTAAAGAAGCTCCAGCCTCACAAACTTGCTCATACTAACGGCGGTAGCACAGCTGCTTCATGGGATCTAACTAGAGAAGTCATGGAAGTTGCTCCAAATGCCGCTGTGGAGTTGGTTCCTTACGGTAATTTAAAGATGGGTTTAAGGGTGATTGAATACCTTAAAAATAAGAATCAGCTTCACAGGGTTATTTTTGGAAGCGATACGCCAACTGGGCAAGGTTACTTTCCAGTTGGCGTGCAACAGGCAGTAAAATTCTACAGTAGCCTTGCTAACATACCAGCAGAAAAGGCTATAGCTATGGCTACAGGAAATACTTATGACTACTACAAAAAGTGGATAAAAACAGGCAAAATACAGGAAGGTCTTGAAGCCGACTGCCTTATAATTGATAAGCCTCCAGGAAGCGTTGGAACTGATGCTCTTGGAGCTATAGAAAATGGAGATATGGTAGGAACGGCGATGGTAATGGTTGATGGAAAGATTGTAGCGTTAAAAGGAAGAGATAGCAGGCCAACAACCAAGTACATAAAGCTTAATGGAAAAGAGCTCGGAGTTAAGGACCCGAACGAGGCTTTATTTGACCCTCCAAGGTTTTACTGGAAGAGCACAGGTGAAACCTATCTGCTTTGATAGGATTTATCTAAGTTTTAATGGTTTACGATTTTTTCTCTTTTTAAAGGGATTTCTCTAAATTCCATGCCTGTTGCATCCACAACCGCGTTAACTATTGCCGGCGCTATGGCAGTTAGAGGGAGTTCGCCAACGCCCTTGGCTCCAAGAGGACCAAGCGGATCTGGAATTTCTATTGCATGAACGTTTATTTTTGGTATGTCTTTCATTACGGGCAAAATGTAAGTGGTGAAGTTCTTTCCAAGTACCTGACCTTCTTTTAGTTTAAGATCCTCAAATATAGCATAACCCAAAGACATGATAGCACCACCTTCAATCTGCGAATAATATCCCAGCGGAAAGATTATTTTTCCGGCCTCCGTGTAAACATCAACATCTGTAACTTTAATAAATCCCGTTAACATATCAACTTCGACACGGGCTATGGCTGTGATAAAACTGAAAATAATATCGCTCTTTTTATAAACACCTCCTTCTACTTTAGGTAAATCATACTCTCCTGAAACCTCTATCACTTCATCGTTTAATTTTTCTAAAGCATATAATAGGTTTGAGTTTCCGTATTTTCTTATTAATTCCTTTTCAAGCTTGTTTGCTGCATCTAGGGAAGCGTTGCCGATCATGAAAAGAACTCTTGACGCGTTTGAAGTTCCTGAACTCGGGTTGTCTGAGCTGTGGTTTTCGATCTCAATCATGGTTTCCGGAAAATTTAGCCTTTCGCTTAAAAGCTTAGCCAACCCAAACCTTATTCCTGTGCCCATGTCTGGGGTTGTGGACAACAACTTAAGTCCGTGTCTGTTCAGTACTAGCTTTACAGATGCATGATCTCCGCCCTGACCATAACTGGTGCTTTTCATGCCGCTTGCTATCCCTACGCCAACCTTTATAAAAGGCCAGTTGGATTTTTTGCTTTTCAAAAGCGGGCTGTTTTTTGCCTGTAAAACAGTCTCTTTTAACGTAATTTCTGATACAGGAACCAAACCAGTGCCGTATGGCTGTCCTTTTTTAAGAGCGTTGACAAGTCTGAAATCAAACGGATCCCAGCCGTTTTTTCTTATTACCTCATCCAGATGCCTTTCTAAAGCGAAATTAACTTCGCTTGCGCCATAACCTCGCATTCCTCCAACTGGCGGATAGTTTGTGTACACCAAAGCCCCTTCAAACTTTACGTTTGGAATATTATAGGGGCCTGGTGCATGAGAACCGGCAACTTCAAGAATTATAGGTGCGTGAGAAAGATATGCTCCTGTCTCGGCTAACACGTTTACATATAGTCCCTGCAATTTCATATCTTTGGTTGTCTTGCTCTTTATATGAAACCTCATCGAAATCCTCCTTGTTGTTGCAATATTGGACTCTTCTCTTGAAAACGAAAGTTTCACTGGCCTCCCTGTTTTTAATGTAAGTAATGAAGCAAGTATTTGTGCATGTATTTCTTCTTTACCTCCAAAAGCCCCTCCTGGATCGGGAAAGATGAGCTTTATCCTATCCTTTGGGACGTTGACGTTAACTGAAATCTGCTCTATGTCATGATCTGGACTTTGCGTTGTGGTTATTATTTTAAGGTTGCTGTCTTCGATCCACGCAAGGGCTGATTCAGGTTCTATGTACATTTGCTTTATTGACCCAACTTCATAAGTGCCCTCGTATTCTTCTCCTTGAGCTTTCTCATAGCTGCCATTTTCATAAGATATTCTGTAAGCTATGTTATCCTTTTCTCCAAGGATAACCTCTGACTTTAAAGCGTAATCTATCGAATAAACCCCGTCAAGCTTTATCAGCCTGACCTTGATCGATCTTGCGGCTTCTTCAGCGGCTTCCTGTGTTTCAGCTGCAACAGCAGCTATAGCATCCCCCACGTACCTGACCCTTTCCTTGCAAAGAACTGGCTGGTTAGGTTTATAATATCCGAAAGCGTTAAGCCCGGGAACATCCCTGTATGTTATCGCCGCTTTAACGCCTGGAACTTTATAGGCGTCTGAAACATCTATATAATCTATTATGGCATGGGGTACACCTGCTCTCAGGACGGCTCCATAAAGCATGCCATCTAAATAGTAATCGCTGGCGTATTTATACCGACCCGTCACCTTTTCAAAAGTATATTTATAATAATATGTATCGATTATGTTGGGCTCAATAATTTCCTTTTCATCATATGCTACATTCATAAAAACAATTTTTTATGATCCTATAAATATCATTTGTTGTTTATCATTCTATGTTATTTATACCTTTAATTTTAACGGCCCCTTTGCTCAGGTTTATCAAGGGCGCCCTGCTGATTGAAGCAAGAACTTCAAGCATTCTTATTCCGATTGCGAGCTTTTTTCTCTTTCTCTCATAGTCACCATTAAACTTTTCAAGGTTCGAATACTTTCCTATCGAAAGGTTAAAGTCCATACCTGCCAGGAATATTTCTTTTGCGCCAAAACTTTCAGCTATAAAGGCTGCCCTGTCTCCGTCGGTAAACCCTCCGTAGTTTTTCACCAACTCTGTTTCAAAAGTCTGAGTAGTTCCAGCAACCAATTTCATCTGTGGGACGTACTTCAGCAGCTTATCGACGTTATCCCCGTGCGCGTGCACAAACGCCACAGAACCTTCGTTTATCATTTGAACCTCTGACTCAGGGTACCCATCGAGGTCTGTTACTATGATTTCTGGATATTTTCCTGCGAACTCTCTGTAAGCTAGAGAGGCGCCGTCAGCAGCAAGCACCGTTGAGCTTTCCAGTATGCCTTTCCTTTTTGCGTAATCTAGATCATCAAGCACGTTGGGGCCCGCACCTACAACAAGAGCCCTCCTTTGTTTTAAAAGTAAGCTTGCTTTATCTAGTACCTGCTTTACGGGTTTGTTCCTGAGAAGCTCGTCCAGTATTAAAGTTGCTTTCCAGTCGTTTGCTGGATCTATACTAAGCTCCCGTATTACATAAATGTAAAGCTCAAACTTAAGCCTGTCCATTTATCCTATGGAAGCAGCACTGCTCTGCCTATTATCTCTCCATCTTTCAGTTTCTTGAGCACTTCGTTTGCTTCCTGCAGTTTGTACTTTGTAACCTTAAGCCTTATCAGCCCTTTTGAAGCCAGCTCGAGCACTTCTTTCATATCCTTTCTTGGTCCTATGACGCTTCCCCTGATGTTTATTTCTTTTGTAAACCTAAAATCGTTTATGTTTCCGAAAACTCCTACAACGAGAGTGCCCTGTTTCTTGACTATATTTACAGCTGCATCTATAGCTTTCTGGTTTGGTGAAAATACTATAACAGAATCGCCTTTACCAAAATGTTCTGAAAGGTTTGAATAATCCCTTTTAGCCATCACAACCTCATCAGCTCCCATTTCTTCTGCTAGCTTTGCGTGAGCCTCGCTGGTTGACACAGCTATTACTTCGCTTCCAAAAAGCTTTGAAGTCTGCAGCGCAACATGCCCTACGCCGCCAATGCCTATTACGTATACTTTTTTGTTAGGGCCAAGGTTAGCAAGCTTTGAAGCTCTGTAAGCGGTTACCCCCGGACAGAAGAGCGGCGAGTTTATCTCAGGATCAACGTTTTCAGGTATTCGATAAATATAGTCCGCCTTTGCTAGAAAGTACTCAGCGTAGCCACCGTCAACGGTTTCACCAGTTATCTGAACGCTGTTGCAGAGGTGCTCATTGCCTGTTATGCAGTAATCGCAATGACCGCAAGCTGACCAAAGAGGCTGTGCGCCCACTATCTCGCCTTCTCTAAAGCTTTCAACGCCTTCTCCAAGCTCTGTTATCTTGCCTATTATCTCATGTCCAGGTATTATTGGCAGCTTTGCAGGAACGCCCATCCTGACCCAGTCCCCTTCTATCATGTGAAGGTTAGAATGACATACGCCACAGGAAATAACTTTTATCAGAACTTCGCCCCTTCCAGGCTTTGGCGTTGGGTAATCCTCATACTTTAAAGGAACTGTTTCAACAGGAGCCGGTTTATGAAGAACCATCGCTTTCATGAGTTAAAAAACTCACTTTAAATTATTAAGCGTTGTGCGAGAACTTGTGAACCAAGCGCACATGTGAACTACCCTGCCCTCACTGGCAAGGCTTCCCGGTTCATCGAAACGCTTACGTGTGGAATACTTGAAAAGTATTCCAACATCGCAGAGGCGTTTTCATCCCC
>JAWDMM010000063.1:0-7099 GCA_046536595.1 Nitrososphaeria archaeon
AGCCGCAATAATAATAACAAAAGATGGGGTAATAAGTTTATCGACAAAAGGAACTGGAAAATTTACAATGAAGAGCTTGTAGTGAGGGGTGAGTTTTTGCTGCCGATAGATATGTTTGACAGCTGGTATGAAGAATTGGATAAGATGAATGAGGGCAAGAAAGGTAGGCCTTATGAATTTCCTGAATCTTTCATTAAAATCCAGGCTGTATGGCATCAGTGTTGATTACAGGGGACTTGAGGGTATAGCAAGGTCACTGGAAAAGTTATGCTTGATACCTTACCATGATGATTACACAACAATATGGCAAAGAGTACATGACATGAGGCCTGAAATAAAGCTACCAACCTACGAAGTTGAAGCTGGCTCAGACGGAACTGGGTTTAAGACTGGCAACGCTGGCGAGTACAGGACTTATGTGTATGGAAATTTAAGGAGAAAGTACGTTAAGGTAATAATAACTGCGGACGTGAGGACTAAGAAGCTGATTGCTGTTGACGTAAAGATCGGCGAAGTATCTGAGCCAAAGGTTGCTGTGAAGCACATAAAGCTGTTAAAAGAGAACGGGATAAAGCTGAAGAAGTTCTACGGCGATGGTGCATACGATACGAACGAGATATTCAATTCAATTGGCGATGCAGAATCAGCTATAAAGATAAGGAAGAACGCAACAACTTATCGTTGTAGGGGAAGCATGAGGAGAAGACAAGAAGTTAGGGAGTACATGAAGTTAGGTTATAAAAAATGGGCAAAGAAAGTTAAGTATGGCCTTAGGTGGGCTATAGAGGGAATATTCTCATCTATAAAGAGAAAGTTTGGAGAAGACCTTAGGGCAAGAAGCGTAATTGGTTTGCTAGCGGAAGCTATGCAAAAAGTTTGGGCATACGATGCAATGGTCAGTTATGCTAAGAACGCAATGCTAATGGCATGAACAATTAAAGCCTATTGGTTAAGATAAAAAAGAATTATTCAACACAGCAAGAGGCGGGGTAAAATTTAAATACTAAAACCTTTTAAAGCGTATTAAAGCGTGTCCCGTAAGGGAATGCCACACGAGGGCTCTACATATCCCCGAGTCCGTTGAGGATAGGGGTAAGTGGCTGAAGGCACAGCCCGTGGTCTATCGCTGGACGAACGGAGCGGGGTGGGTAACCACTAGCTATGAAGTCATGAAAAGGATCGCGGTAAACCACGAACCTATGATCCGCCTTGAAGGAACCATCGCCTTTTAAGGCGGGGAGGATGTCAGCGTTTTTGTTTGGCGTATTTTTATAGAAAAACATGTTTCTAATACAAATGGAATTTTTATAAGACGCTTATAAAAAATTAAAAACGCTAATTACGTAAAAGTTGAAAAGCGATTTAACTTTATGGGGGTTAAGGGGCGAAAGTCCCCCTCCGTGAGCTTTGTATAGCCTCATTACAACAGGTTTTTATATAAAGAAAAATATTACATTGTTAGTGCCCAACTTAGAGAAGAATTCAAAGATCAGGGAGAAGAGGAAGCAAACCTTGCTTAGGAGAAAGTCTTAAGAGGCAAAAACTTTTGAGCTAAAACTTGATAAGAGTAAGATCTCCAAAACCAAGCTTACTATCCTTAACCGCCTCTTTCTTGAGGCTAAATGGTTCACTAATTACATCATTGCAAACGGAATACTCAACTTCAAACCTCATGCGGACTACAAGGTAAAAACGGTTCCTGTCAAGGTCGGCGACGCGTTTAAGGAAAGGGAAATTCAAGTGCTTTCATCTCAAATGAAACAAGCCCTGATAAAAAGGCTTCAGGACAACGTAAGAGGACTGGCAGAACTCAAGAAGAAGGGTGTGAAGGTTGGGAAGATCAAATTCGTAAAGGCTGTGCATTCGATTCCTTTGATGCAGTACGGCGTGACTTATTGGGTAAAAAAGGATAATAAAATGCTCCACATACAAGGCGTTGGGAATTTTAAGGTATCTGGGCTCGATCAGATACCCGAGAACGCAGAGCTTTCTTCAGCAAACTTAGTAGAAAGGAACGGGGATTATTACTTATATGTTACATGCTTTCTGCCCAAAGAAGACAAGCTCAAGAACGCAAAAGCCATAGGCATAGACCTAGGCGTGAAGAACCAAATAACATTCTCAAATGGGGTCAAAATTCAATACTTAGTGCCTATGAGCAAAGGGCTAAGGAGACTTTATCACTTCTTTTCTCGAGCAAAACCTGGATCAAGGAACAAAGAAAAGTTACTTTTGAAGATTAAACGTGAATTCGAGAAACAGAATAATAAGAAACGCGACATAATCAACAAGGTTGTCCACTTCGTAACGACAAACTACTCAAAAGTTGTATTTCAAGATGACGACATACGCTCGTGGCAAAAGCTATTCGGCGAAAAGATCTACGAGACCTCCATAGGGGGAATCCGCAATGCCTTGAAGAGGAAGGCTAGCACCCCTGTGGAGGTAGGAAGGTTTGTTAAGACAACAGGAGTTTGTCCTGTCTGCAGAACATACGTTAAGCTTGACCTTTCTCAAAGAAAGTTCATGTGCCCCTCCTGTAACTCAACGTTCGACAGGGATGTGGCTTCAGCAATCGTAATATTGAAGGAGGGGCTTTCCCTGTGGAACGCAGGGGAGACGCCCGGGGATGAAAACGCCTCTGCGATGGTGGAATACTTTGAAAGTATTCCGCACGTAAGCGTTTCGATGAACCGGGAAGCCTTGCCAGTGAGGGCGGGGTAGTTCACCGAATGCGCTTATAGCATTTTGCAGTTTCAGACAGAATTTCAAGTAAAAAATTTCAAGCTAAAAAATTGATTAACTGATAAGATAAACTGTAAATCAAAAATACGCCGCCGGTCGGACTCGAACCGACGACCTGCCGGTTAACAGCCGGCCGCTCTACCAAACTGAGCTACGGCGGCTCATAAATCCAGATATCACTTTAGTATAAAAACTTTAGCTCAAAAATACATTTTTATTTTTAAGCTCCTTGTATATCATAACGTTTTAATATACATAAATTCAATAATAATACAAATGATTAGCAAAATAATAATCGGTTATGATGGTTCGGAGCACGCGAAGGCCGCTGTAGAATTTTTAAAAACGTTTGAAGAATTTACAAAGGCCGAGCTTCACGTTGTAACTGTAATCGATTTTGCCCAGCTGTATTCTTATGGGGTTGATATCCCTCAGACTGTTTATGAAAGTATCAAAAAGCATAACGAGTATATGCTAAAAGAGATGGTGGATCATATCAAAGAGGCTGGGGGTAAAGCCATCGGCGTTATACTAGAAGGATCGCCTGCCGACGCAATACTGGATTATGCACAGAAAATTAATGCAGACATGATAGTAGTTGGATCGCGCGGGTTGTCAACATTCAGGGGTCTTTTACTGGGTTCAGTTTCTGCAAAGCTGGTAAGAGAAAGCAAAATACCGGTTTTAGTCGTAAAAAAGCAGCAGAAATAAGAAATGCATAACGCCGAAAGAAAAAGAAGGTTTTTTTTGATCGTTGATGATATAGAGCTGGGCTATTGTGATCTCGATGAAGAATCGTTAAACAGAATCATAAAAACTGGGTATGGACAGGTAACCGATCAGAAACTTTTGCTGAACAAATATGAAGCTTTTTATATTCTTCAGGAAAATCAGCTACAGATTTTTGATGAAAAAGGAGACTCTTTAAACCCAGAAAAATATTATCAAAGGTACAGAGCAACGTTAAATCTGAATCTGGAAAAGCTTTTGGTGTACGGGGAACTCAGGCAAAAAGGATACCGGATCAATGAGATTCAGACAAACATTTTTGATTTTATGGCAGATGACGGTTCATCAAGGTCGTATTACATCAAGATACTACCAGAAGGCGGCAGCTATAAAATAGAGGATTTAAACAATCTTGTAAAGATTTCTATAAGACATAAAAAAGAACCGATAATAGCTATTGTTGAAAGGAACGGAGAAGTAATATTTTATAGGCTTTTTCAGTTAAGTGAAGGTAATATTGAAGGAAATAATTAGCATTATAAGACTGCCCAACTGTATTTTAAGCGGGTTAGGTGTTATAATCGGCGCAGTTTTAGAAAACTATTATAATTTACAGGTTTTGTTTATGGGGTTCCTTGTGGGCTTTTTTATAACGGCTTATTCCATGATAATAAACGATTATTACGATATAGAAATTGACAGAATCAACGCGCCTTACAGACCTCTTGTCTCAGGTAAAATAAACACAAGAACGGCATTAACTCTCGCTGCTGTTTTACTGATTTCTGGCCTTACCATATCTGCGCTGTTAAACGCGTTATCATTTGTGATAGCGGCTCTATTTGCTATTATTTCCTACCTTTACAGCTGGAAGTTCAAAAGATCTGGTTTGGCAGGAAATTTTCTCGTAGCGTCTTCTATGGCGATACCTTTCATTTACGGGTCAATAATATCTATGAAGTTTGACCCTGTTCCCTTTATACTTGCCGGCGTAGCTTTTTTTGCTGGCACAAGCAGAGAAATAATAAAGGGTATAAGTGATGCAGAAGGTGACATGAAAAAGGGGGTAAGGACATTGACCATAACTAGAGGCGCAAAAAGGGCTTCAATATACGCTTTTATTTTCATGATAGTTGCAGTAATCCTTTCTTTTTTTCCATTAATATATTTCAGGTTCTGGTACGTTTATCTGATATTGATACTTATCGTTGACTTTTATATGATTAAATACACTTACGGGCTTGTTAAGAATCCAAATGGCAATAAAGCTATATATGTAAAGAACAGAATATTATTGTTAATGTTTGGAGCTTTGTTCGTATTCCTCGTTAGCGGGGTCTTGGGTTATGCTTTCTGAAAAATACAGACCTAAATCTATTTTTTATATGATAGGAAACGAGGAAGGTAGAAAGAGGATAGTATTATGGTTAAAAAACTGGAAAAAAGGATCCAAACCGCTCCTCTTAGTGGGTCCTCCCGGAACTGGAAAAACAACTTCGATAAAGGCTCTTGGCAACGACTTTAACCTTTTCGTCTTAGAGCTCAATGCGAGCGATGTAAGAACAAAGGAAAAATTAGATGCAACCCTCAGAAACGTTGAACCGGTTAACCTTTTTGGACAAAAGGTTATAGTTTTTCTGGATGAGGTAGACGGAATGTATTCAAAAGGAGACACCGGTGGGATAAATTTTTTGCAGGAGTGGATTCCGAAAGCTAGCGTCCCAGTAATAATGGCTGCTAACGAGATGAAAGATTTCATGAAAGAACTTGCTAAAATGTCAGATATCATAGAATGGAAGAAGGTGCCAAGCAGGGAGGTATTTCTCTGGCTTAAAAACATAGCAGAAAAAGAAAATCTTAAAGTAAACGATGAACAGATAAAAAACATAATCTATGAATCTTCAGGTGATATAAGATATGCAGTAAATCAGCTCCAGGTAGCGCAGGAAAGCATTGTTTTTAAAGACGTAAAATATTCTGCAGAGGATGCAATAAAGAACGCTATGTATGCTAAAAACTTTCTTGACGCATATCATTACATTTCCAACTGGCAGGACGATCCTGATACAAAACTGACAGCAGTGGCAGCAACCATATTTTATAATCAGCCTTTGGATCTGGACGTTAGGGTCAGATGGATTTCAGAAGCTGACCTGCTGCTTGGAAGAATAAAGAAATTTCAAGAATGGAGGCTGCTCAGGTACTTTAACATTTTTATCACTGTTGCAGTTTACAACGTTAGAGGTAATTACAACCAGTACCTTATACCATTTCCCGTGATTCAGGAAAATTATAAAAGACCTGTTTATCATGGGCTGCTGGAAGCCCTAAAGGATGATCTGCATTTTGACACAGGATTTATAGCTTCAGACATTATTCCTTTATATGAGTTTCTTGTCAGGATGAAAAGGATAAAAGATGAAAATGTTGAAAAAATTCTAGCAGGCAAGGATTCTTAAAGCTGGAAAGCTTTTAAACAGAAAAATAAATGATACGGTTATGAACTTTGACCTTCTGCACAGCTTTAAGCTTGCATTAAACAGCCATGCAGGTATCGTTTTCAATAAAAAAGAACAGCGTTTTTTGGTTGATAAAAAAAATTAACGGGTGTGATTGTAAAAAAATCATCATAAACGTTGACTTATCCGGAAAGACTGTATTTCTGGACCTTGATGATACCATATTACATAATGATTTCGCGGAAGAAATATTTCCAGAATATTTTGATGGTACAGACGCTTTTAACATGAAGCTTAACATTTTAAAGCAGCATTACCAAAGGCTTTCTGATTTTTCCCCTGAAGCTTTTGATTGGGAAGATATGTCATTTAGAGCCTCTAAAGCTGAAAGATTTCCGGAGCTTTTTTCCCTGCAAGAAAAATACTACGTTTGGCCTTTTGTATATAAAATAAGAGGTGCAGATGGGCTTCTAAAAACTCTAAAAAGGTCAGGCTGTAAGATATACGCTTATACAAACGGTTATTCTAAATATCAGAAAAGATTGTTAGAAAAACTTGGTATAGAAGAATTTTTTGATGATATATTTTCACCGGACATCATGGGGGTCTCGAAAGTAGATTTTTTTAAAATCCTGAAGATGGAAATTAAAGAAGCCGTTGTAGTTGGCGATGATTATTTTTATGATGTCGAAGTACCTTCTTCATACGGGGTTCTTACCATATGGGTGTACAAGTACAAAAAGGGGCCCGTGGGTTCTCCATCTACGTTTCCTGATTACTCATTTTATGATTTAACTTCATTTTTAAAAGCCCTGAAAAGTTAAATCGGAAAGATTAAATATAAAGCAAAGCGTAGTATGTAAAAATGTACAGCAGTAAATTTAATCTATCTGATTTTATCTCAAAGCTTCCAAAGGCGGAGCTCCACCTTCACCTTGAAGGAACGCTTGAACCTGAGATGATGCTCGAGAAGGCTAAGAAGAACGGGATAAAGCTTCCCTACAAAAGCATAGAAGACGCAAGAAACGCATACAGGTTTAAGGATCTCCAGTCATTCCTTGACCTTTATTATCTAGGCGTAAGTTCGCTGATCGATGAGCAGGACTTCTTTGACCTGGCATATGCTTATTTTAAGAAGGCGGCTTCTCAGAACGTCAAGAGAGCTG
>JAWDMM010000064.1:0-7048 GCA_046536595.1 Nitrososphaeria archaeon
ACCTTAAAAAGATACCCAAATTCGTTAAATTTTTAACAGAAAAAGAAACGACGGTCAAGATAGCAGAAGGTGTAAGTATAGATCCAAAAATGTTGGAAAGCGAAGAAATAACAACGCTTTCATCAAGCATTTTAGCAAGCGGTAAGTGGAAAGAGTTAAAGTTTTCAGATATAGATCTTTCGCAGCCAGTTCCTTCAGTATTTCCTGCAAGGATACACCCTTTGTCTGAGCTTATAAATCTTATAAAGGAAATCATGGAGAGCCTTGGTTTTACGGAGATTGAAGGTCCGATCATAAGATCTTCATTTTGGAACTTCGACGTTCTATTTACCCCTCAGGATCATCCCGCTAGGGACATGCATGACACGTTTTACATAAAAGACGTCAAACTTGAAGAAACTGATAAGGATCTTGTAAATAGAGTTAAGAACGTTCATGAAAATGGATGGACAACAGGTTCAACGGGTTGGGGATACGTCTGGGATCAAAACGCTGCTTGGAAGGCGCTTTTAAGGACGCATACAACAACCGTTACTGCAGAGGCCATATACAAAGGAATGAAAGGAAGAATCTTTACCGTTGGTAGAGTATTTAGAAACGAAAAACCCGATTTTAAACACCTCGTTGAGCTTCATCAGCTTGACGCAATAGTTATTGAAGAAGAAGCAAGCATAAGGAAACTCATGGGTTTCCTTACGGTCTTTTATAAAAAACTAGGGTTTGAAAAAGTAAAGTTTTGGCCTACTTTCTTTCCTTACACGGAACCTTCTATGCAGTCGATGATTTATTCTGAAAAGCTTAAAGACTGGATAGAACTTTGCGGAATGGGAATTTTCAGACCAGAAGTAACCAAACCGTTGGGATATGATGGTCCTGTGTTGGCATGGGGTATGGGTTTAGAAAGGCTTGCTATGCTTATTTACGATGTAGAAAACATAAGGGATTTTTATGATAACAGGCTTAGTTTCTTAAGAAATTATAAAAGTATAAACCTTAAGCTTAAAGGGCCAATTCTTTAATTATTTATGTAAAATCAGAATGCATCATTTTCATATCTGTCTCGCTTATGTTTTCTTTTTCAGCTACATAATGTATAAAGCTCTCTAAGAAAAACAGGGTTCTTAGCTCAAAGACAGAGTATGTTGGATCTTGCGGAAAATAACTGCTCCTGAGACCTTTTAGCTTAAATATCTGTCTCCCTGGGATTGCCAGAGTAAGGTCTGAAACTTTTGAAAGCCTTGAGTCCTGAAAAGATGTCACGACAGCAACCTTGGCTCCCTTAGTTTTTGCTTTTTCTGCCAAGTTAGCAAAAAATTCAGAAGCTGATCCGGAAATTATAAACACGAGGTCATCCCGTCTTACAGCAATGCTTCCTTTATCAAGCCAAAAATAAACTAGCCTTTCAGCATTACCTTTAGAAAGGTGTCTTAGTCTTGTAGAGAAAAATCTTCCAACTATTCCACTAAGTCCTTCTCCTAAAACAGTTGTCTTTTGTTTTGCATACTCTGACGCCTTTGGTAAAATTTCATAAAGCAGTTCATAATAATCTGATGGCGGCTCAAACTCCTTTATCAAAGCTACTAGCTTTCTGTATGATTCGATTAGCTCTTGCCCTCTTATATACGATACAACTGATAAGAGGAATAACAAAGATCGTAACTCGAAAAGCGTTCCGAGAGGCGTCAAAGGTGTCTTTGAAGTTCCAAGAAGGTTGTCTACAAAATAATCAGATTCTTTCCACTTTCTGGCTCCTGGGATTAAGATTATTTTATCTGAAATTGCTGCAAGAGGACTAGCTTGGTCGCTAGTTAAAGAAATTATAAAAGACCCACCTTCTTTTGCTACTTTAGCCACTTCTAGCGTATATTGTGTAGATCCGCTTCCGGATATTGCAACAAGCAAATCGCATGGCCCAAATATATATGGAACATCATTTGGACCAAAAGTTTGATCCACACCTACATTTCTCAAAAATTTGGCAAACGCATCAGCTACGTCTCCTGATCTTCCGGTTCCAAAAACTATAACTCTTTTTGAATTTGTTATCCTGCCGATGATCCATCGTAAATCTTCATCTGGTTCATACTCAGAAACAGTCTCAACTAACCTTGTATAGCTCACGACATACATTCAAATATTCTTAAATATAAATTAAGCCATATGCTAAATTTTGAGCTTTTTATTATCAAAAAATCAAAGCTGAAAATGTTTATTCAAGAGCTTAAAAATATATCTAAACAATGGCATTCAATAAAGAGCAAAATACAATTTTCTCCAAATAAAAACATCGATGTGCAGCTGGTCTATTCCGGATTTTTTTGAAATCTCTCTCCAGGCTTTAATAGCGCAGTTAACTTTCGTTTGTCCTTTTATAAGTTTCAAGCTTTTTGTAACTTTTAATACTCTGTTATCTAAGGGGATAGGTATTTGGTATGGAACCATAGCATGAATTCCTTCTGTTATTAATCCGTAATGAAACATTTTACACGCGAAAGAGATTGTTTTCTGATAGGGGGTTCCGTAAATTTTCAAAAGATCTTCGTAAAGTTTTCCTAGATCTTTTTTGTAGTTTTCTAGATTTAATGATAAAACGTCATCTCTATTTTTTAAAAGATAAAGCCTTTTTAATTTAGCGTTCCTTGCAAGTTCTCTATTTTTAAGTATAAACTCCTCTATGCTTCTATATGGGTCTGAAGGCTTTATTTCAAATTCTGAAAGCGCTTTCCAATATATTTCGCCGCTGGTTTTAAGCCGATAAGCGACCACGCTTGCGGCAATTATAAATTTATAAAAACATTTTTCATCGCATTTTAGCCTAATCTTTTTTAACGCTTCTAACTGAGGATCCTTCAGTTCAAGCTCATAATAATAGTCTGGTCCTAATGACTTGAAAAAATAAGAGATTAAATTTGCATTTTCGTTATCTATTTTACATTTTTCCATTTTAATATGTTGGATAAACTTTAAGCAGCATACCTTCTACAAGTACAGGCAATTTCCTTTCAGCTATAGTTATAGCATCGGAAAGTTTGGAACTTCTTTCTGCATATATCTCTAAAAGCGGATCGTTCTTGTTGACTTTATACCCTTGTTTTTGATAAAGAACAACACCTGCACCTTTATCGAGAGGCGCTCCGGCTGCTCTTGAGATCTCAACTATGGCTTCATTATCCACAGCGGTTACATAGCCATCTGTTTCAGCCTTTATTATGTGTCTATAGCTTCCAACAGGAAGATCGTCAGGTTTCACGTTTGGATTTCCTCCTTGTGCTTCGATTATTTCTTTCATTTTTTGGTAAGTTTTACCTTTCATTATCATGTCCATAGCCGCTTCATATCCTTGTCCTTTTTGGACAACGCCAGTAGCTTCTAGAAGTATTCCTGCAAGAGACGCTGATTTTGAAAGTAAACTCATGCTTGCCTGTGAGGGATTTATTAAAGCTGATAACGCTTCTCTTGCTTCAAGGGCTGGGCCTACAGCTCTTCCAATTGGTTGGCCTCCATAGGTTATTCCTGATCTAACGCTGGCTCCAAGACTTTTTCCAAGTTCGTAAAAATCTTTTGCAAGCCTTTCAGCTTCTGAAATATCGTTAAGCTTCGTTCCTTTTCCAACAGGCAGATCTAGGGCTATTACCTTTGCTCCAACAGCTAGCTTTTTTGCAAGAACGCTCGCCATCATTAACCCTCTAGGGTTTATCCTTAATGGGTTCTCGATCTTAATTAGATAGTCATCAGCTGGAGCAAGGTTTAAAGTGCCTCCCCATACTATACAACCGTGTGTCTTTGTAACTATTGATTTTATTTCGTTAAGCGTGAACTTGACGTTTGCAAGCACAGACATGGTATCGGCAGTGCCTGAGGGGCTAGTTATCGCGCTGCTGCTTGTTTTTGGTATATAAAGATCAGTTAAAGCCACCGTAGGAACTATCAACAAAGTGACTTTATTTCCAGGCACACCCCCGATTGAATGCTTATCTACAGTAAAGCCAGGAAGATCTAACTTTTCACCGCTTTCAACCATTGCAAGAGTAAGCGTTTTTATTTCTTCAAGATCCAATCCAACATAGTTTATTGCGAATATAAACTCAGCTATTTCAAGATCGCTAAGCTCATTGTCAACAAGATCTTTTATGATTTCCTTTATCTCGTTTTCGGAAAGCTTTTCTCCTTTAACTTTTTTTCTTATATATTCAACTGCAAGAGGTGTCTGCTCGTACTGCACGTTAATATTATCGCCATCTTTTATGTCCAAAGCTTCTGAAAGGTCTTCGTATATGCCGATTATTCCTTTGGGCACCAAACTCTTTGTGGTTTCAACTATGCAAGTGGATGATTTTGAGTCAGAGATAACCTTCACTCTGTCGTTAAGTTCTATTCCAATCTTTTGGGCATCCTCCTCGTTGATTATTACGGATCTTTTACCAGCTTTTACATCTATTATTTTTGCTTTAAGTTCCACGTTAAAAAGCAATATCAACGATAGTATTAAAGCTTTAATCTTAAAACATTAAGCGTTACTATGCTGTTTGAAGATGCGCTAAATATAAGAAAGAAAACAGACGTTGACCCTCAGGTCGATATTGAAATAAAGGACAAGTTTTATTCCATAAATAAACCGATATTTACCAAAAAAGAGTTTATAAATTATGCTGAGCTCAGAGAATATCTAGTTAAGCTAGTAAGCGAATCTTACGGAGGTCATGCTTCCACTTATTACGATCCACTTAAAGGCACAAAGATCAATCCGATTTTTTCAGATTATTTTGGACAGTGGGAATCCGATTTTATTTATTTTGTTAAAGGCATAAAGAATCCTAAAGTTGAGCCTCCTAAAGGTAACGGCTATATTGTTTTTGATATAACAAGCAGGTTCATAATCAGGTTTGTTGATGCTAAAGCACCAGTTGCTGTAGCAAGTAGCAAATTAGCCGACATTATGAATTTAAAATCGAACTCCTTGCCTATTAAAATAGGTACATCATTTTACAGACTTTATTTTTCTGAAGACGTTAAAGCTCCTATTTTCTTTGACGGCAACACAGCTTCTTACGAACAAAAAGGGAAGGTTATAAGCTTTGGCGAGCTTCTACTTCCTTTAAACTCATGCTCTGATATTTTCGGACAGAACTGTAAAAACAGCGTACAGAAATTTAGCGAAGCTTTAGAAGAAGCAAGAACAACGGGATACTTAAGCCCATACTTTTCTTTTCCAAGATCGATTTTTAAAATTAAAATTCTTGATGAAGAAAGAATTGAACTAAGCGATACATCTATTCAGACATTAATCAATTCCTATGTGCCTTTCGTCATTGAAAAAGAAAAGAACAGTATAAGGCTTATGGATGTTGAAGACGAAAGGACAAAAGCCATTTTACACATAGCAAAAAGGGGCCTTGGAGGCATAAACGTATTTGAACCTTACAGGGGAACTTTTAAGGTTTACATTAGAGTAGACAAAGATCTTCATGAACTTAGCAAATATGACGGAGTTCTTGCTTCTAAAAGTCCTGCAACTAACTCGGGTTTAAGATTAAGGTTGTGTGAAAATTGTAGCAGGACTACGCCTTTTAGAAAATGTGAAAGATGCGGATCAAAAACAGTTGAAATATATTATTGTAAGAGATGCGGTATATACACAAAAGAAAAAATTTGCCCCAAATGTGGCGCAAATACTTCAGAATCTTATGTAACTAATTTAAATTTGAACGAAAGCTTAAGTTACGTTGCTAGCAGGCTAAACATAACAGGCTTACGAAATCCAGCAATTCCTAAAAATTTATTTAATGAACCAGAACTTCCAGATAAGCTTGTGCTAAGGCAAAAAAATTCATTGTTAACAAGCAAATATGGAATTATACTGACACCAATTAAGTTGCAGGCCGGAGATATAAACGGAAGCGAAATTGAAATGCCTGCTAAGTATGAACCTCTTATCAAGGAGATTAAATCTTTTATTTATGAAGAATTAGTTAATGTCTACGGTGAAGAAAAAGATACTGAGAGCATAGGCTCCAGTATAGTCGTTTTTAACAAACCTCTTAATGCCGGAATCGAGCTTAAGATAAAAGGTTACAGGCAGGGCAACGAAGCTATAGTAAATCCTAATGTGCTGGAATTTGCAGGTCTGGGTGTACTTGATAACCAAGCATATTTTGCTTTAAGTGAAGATGCAGCATTAAACTGCGTATGCCCAAAGGGTAAGGGGATTACCATTTACAGGTCAGCAGAAAGCGTCGATCTTTATCCTGTTAAATTAGATTATATGAGAACCCCAATATACCAGCAAAGCATAGCCGAAATAATAAAAGGCATTATAAATGTACTTTCAAACACATATCCTGATGCTTTAAACGAAAGGGATTCAATTTCATTGATAAAGAAAATTGAAGATATGTTCGTCAGGCAATCTTATATTTGCGAAAAGTGCGGCAAAAAGCTCAAGGTTCCTACATTAAATATGCGGTGCCCTGTATGCGGCTCAAAGTTAAGACCAAGGTTCACCTCTTCTGATTTAAACAATTTTATCTTGCAATTGAATCAGCTGGCAGAGAACTTTCAGGCTTCTCCGTACAGGGAAATAATCGAAATATATGTTAACAGCGTAAAAAACATCTTTAGGACTTCGAGTCAGATGAGCATTGGAGATTTCTGGTAATATCAGAAATAAAAAAAGTCTAGCACAATGTTTTGGGACTTTATATAAGGTTTTCCATTTCTGTTTATAATGCTGGCTTTGCCATGAGCCGCAACAGCGTAAATTTTCTTTTCCCCTTCATAAATATCCATATTAATTATAAAATTGCCTGTTTTTATGTCTAAGATTTTTTCCCTTTGAACTATTCTAAAATTTTCTTTATGCGAAGTTTCTTTTGAAATAAAATCCAGCAGTTCTTTTTTTAACCTGCTTTCAAACGAAGTATTTTTCTTCGATTTAAAAAATCCATATATTTCTTTATCAATAGCAATTACCTTTAAATCCTTAGGTTTATCTTCATCGTTTGAAAGTTTATTTGACATTTATTGTTAAAAATAAATTATAAAATATTAT
>JAWDMM010000065.1:0-7022 GCA_046536595.1 Nitrososphaeria archaeon
CTTGAAGAGGAATGCTAGCACCCCTGTTGAGGTAGTAGGTTAGTGAAGACAACCGGAGTGTGCCCGAACTGTAAGTAAGAGGTGAAGCTGAGCCTGTCGGACCGGGAATTCATATGCCCCTTGTGCGGTTCCTGGTTTGACAGGGATGTGGCTTCAGCTTTGGTTATTCTGAAGGAGGGGCTTTGGCTGTGGGACGCAGGCGAGACGCCCAGGGATGAAAACACCTCTGCGATGGCGGAATACCTCCTACGTATTCCGCACGTAAGCTTATCGATGAACTGGGAAGCCACGCCCTTCGGGGGTAGTTCACAAACTGGGTTAATGTTTTTATTTTTCCAAAAACATCCCCTAGTATGAGTTTATCGGCAAAAGATTTTAAGAAAGTGCTAAAAGTTTCCGGGAAAGAATACGAATACTATCCCGTTAAAGCGGTTAAAGATCTTGGATGGGGGGACGCTGATAGGTTACCATATTCGCTTCAGATAGTCCTTGAAAACATGCTCAGAAATTTTGATGGAAAAACAGTAAACGAGGAAAGCATAAAAGAGTTGCTTAGTTGGAACAGTAAAAATCCTGTAGAAAAGGAAATTCCATTTAAAGTTTCAAGAATACTTATGCAGGACTTTACCGGTGTACCTGCAATTGTAGATTTAGCATCTATGAGAGAGTACGCAAAAGAAAACGGGAAAAACCCGGACCTTATTCAACCAGGAGTTCCTATAGACCTTATAATAGACCATTCAGTACAGGTGGATGAATATAACAACCCAAAAGCATTCGAAGTTAACTTAGTAAAAGAAATAGAGAGAAATGAAGAGAGGTACAAATTCCTTAAATGGGCCGGTCAGGCATTTAATGAGCTAAGAATATTCCCTCCATCAGCGGGAATCTGTCATCAGATAAACCTTGAATATCTTGCAAAGATCATAATGAGCAACAAAGGCGTAGCTTACTTTGACAGCTTAGTAGGCACAGATTCACATACTACGATGATTAATGGGATCGGAGTATTCGGTTTCGGAGTAGGAGGCATAGAAGCCGAAGCTGCGATGCTTGGTGAACCAATCTACTTTATAACACCAAAGGTTGTTGGAGTGAAGCTCAGCGGTAAGCTTAATGACGGTGTTACAGCTACAGATCTAGCGCTTACTCTTGCCAAGGTATTTAGAGAGCACAACGTTGTCAACAAATTTGTTGAATTTTATGGCGAAGGTGTAAGAAACCTTTCCGTACCCGATAGAGCAACTGTATCAAACATGAGCCCAGAATACGGTTCAACCGTCTCTCTTTTCCCTGTAGATGAACAAACGCTTGACTATCTTCGCCTTACTGGCAGGCCAGAATGGTTGATAAGCCTAGTTGAAGAGTATTATAAATCACAAGGTCTGTTTGGATCCAAAGAAAGGGAATATTCAGAGATAATTGAGGTTAACCTAGATGAAATTAAACCAAGCGTTTCTGGTCCTTCACTACCTCATCAAAGGCTTGATTTAGAAAAGATTCCAGAAAGCTTTAAACAGGCTTTCGTAAAGGATCAACCAAAGTCTTCAGGAGACCTTAAAGAAGGCGACGTGGTCATCGCAGCAATAACGAGCTGTACAAACACAAGCAACCCTAACGTATTAATTATGGCAGGTTTGGTCGCAAAGAAAGCTTATGAAATTGGATTAAGAGTTAATACAAACAAAGTAAAGACAAGCCTAGCCCCAGGTTCTAGGGTAGTTACAGAATATCTTAAAAGATCTGGATTGCTTGGTTATCTTGAAAAACAAGGATTCTATGTAGTAGCATATGGGTGTACCACATGCATAGGGAACAGCGGGCCTCTTCCTGACGATTTTAGCAGGCTAATTAATGAAGGAAATCTTGCTATGGTAAGCGTGCTTTCTGGCAACAGAAATTATGAAGGAAGAATTCATAACGATGTAAAGGCCAATTATTTGATGTCACCTCCACTTGTAGTCGCTTATGCTCTAGCTGGCAACATAAACAAAGACATTTCAAAAGAACCTATAGGATATTCTGAAGGTAAACCAATATATCTCAAGGACATCTGGCCAAGCAGCGCGGAAGTCCAAGAAACTATAAAGAAATCTGTAAGTAAAGATCTTTATGAATCCATCTATAATGAAAACATCTTTAATGTTAATCCATACTGGAATTCTTTAAATTCCCCATCAGGGAAATACTTTGAATGGGATGATAAAAGCACCTACATAAGAAAAGCGCCTTATTTTGATGGATGGAAAGTAGGTGAAAAGAAAGAAATAGAAGATATAATAAACGCAAGAATATTGCTTGTTCTTGGAGACTCAGTATCGACTGATCATATATCACCTGCAGGCGCTATAATGCCTGATAGCCCAGCTGGTAAATACCTTATTAATCACGGTGTTCCTGTTACAGAATTTAACACGTACGGTGCTAGGAGGGGAAACCACGAAGTCATGATAAGAGGCACTTTTGCAAATAGAAGGCTAAAGAACCTTATGGTAAATGTAGAAGGTGGTTATACAGTTCACTATCCCGAAGGGCAGATGATGACGATTTATGATGCAGCAATGAAGTATAGAGAAGAAGGTGTCCCGATGGTGGTTATTGCTGGCAAAGAATACGGTTCTGGAAGTTCACGAGACTGGGCAGCTAAAGGCCCTGCCCTTCTTGGAATAAAAGCCGTAATAGCTGAAAGCTTTGAGAGGATTCACCGCTCGAACCTTGTGGGAATGGGCATAATACCGCTTCAGTTTAAAGAAGGGCAGAACTATAAATCGCTAAGTATAGACTACTCTAAACCAATCTCAGTAATGTTTAAGGAGAAAAAACCACGTGGAACTGCAAACCTTGTGTTTTACGACAGATCAGGAAACCAGAAGTACGCAGAACTAATAATAAGGATAGATAGTGAGTTAGAAATGGAATACATAAGGTACGGAGGAATACTTAAATATGTACTTTCAAAAATGCTCGCAAGAGCATGAAAAGTTATAAGATTTCGATAATAAAGGGAGACGGCATAGGACCCGAAGTTATAGGCGCTACTGAAAAAGTTATTAACGCTGTAGAAGAAAAGTTTTCTTTATACTTCGAAAAAATTTTTATAGAAGCCGGTCTAGAAGCATTTAAAAAATATGGTACAAATTTACCAAGTTTTTCTCTTGAAATGATAAAACAGAGTGAATGCTTGTTAAAGGGACCCACTACGTCTTTAGAAGGAGAAGGGACTGAACTTGGTGTACCAGTAAAAATAAGGAAAATTTTTGATCTATATGCTAACCTCAGGCCATTAAGGAACCTTCCAAGAGTAAAGTCTGTTTACAACAATGTGGATCTTCTTATAGTTAGAGAAAACACCGAGGGTATGTATTCGGGCCTTGAATACAGAATAAACGAAGGCGTTTACATAGGCATAAGGGTTGCAACTGAAAAAGGCGCACAGCGGATAATCAACGAAGCTTTTGAACAGGCCCGTGTAAGGCGGAAAAAAATAACGTTAGGGCACAAGTCAAACGTACTAAAAATGACTGACGGCCTTTATAAACAAGTATTTGAAAACATTTCTAAAAAATATGATGATGTTGAAGCAAAAGAGGAACATATTGATGCTCTAGCGATGAAACTTGTAATGAAGCCGCAGGATTACGACGTTATAGTTCTTGAAAATTTGTATGGTGACATAATATCAGACCTTGCTGCGGGTCTAGTAGGTGGTCTTGGAATGGCACCTTCAGCAAACATAGGAGAAACGTTTGCAATGTTTGAACCAGTACATGGTTCGGCGCCGGATATAGCAGGTAAAAATATAGCAAACCCAATAGCGTCTATACTGTCATTTTCCATGTGCCTTGAGTGGATTGGAGAAAAAGAAGCCTCGCAAGCTGTTAATAGAGCTGTGGTAAATTCTCTTGAAAAAGGTGATAAACTTACAGTGGATCTTGGCGGAAGCGCTACTACATATGAAATGGCTGAAAGCATAGCTAAAGAAATAATTTCGATAAACGTTTAAAAGGAAAGCTTAAACGTTTTAAAAAAGAAATATTTATTAAATATGATTTAGTAAATTAATTACATGCCAATAGCATTTGTTTTATTAACAGTGGAACCGGGAAAAGAAGAAGATGTTTTGGCTAAACTAAAGACCATACCTGAAGTTGAGGAAGCTCATAGAGTTTATGGTGTTTATGATACTATAGTAAAGGTTAACGCTCCAACCCCAGAAAAACTAAAAGACACTATAACTTGGAAAATCAGAAAAATTGAAAACGTTAAATCAACGCTTACTATGTTGGTTGTAGAACAATAAATTAAGTAAGATACTGAGACGGTACTTGTTTTAGGTTTTCCTTTATTGCATTTATGCTTTTCATGAAGAGTTCTTTTTGTTGAGGCATAAGCGGAACTTCTATTATTTTTTCAGCGCCATCTTTGCCCAATACTACCGGTACTTCTGCAAACACATCTTTTACGCCATATTCGCCATTTAGCAAAACGCTCGCTTCTACGACTAACTTTCTGTCTTTCTTTATTGCGTCAACCATTAAGAGCAAGCCTGCCGCAGGTCCCCAGTTGCTGCTGAACTTTCTCAAGTTTGTTATTTGTGCTCCTGCTTCAATAGTGTCCTTAACAACTTTGTTGTACTGCTCTTCGCTCAGGAAATCCTTCAGGCTTTTCCCGTATACGCTAGAAAGCTCAGGTACAGGATACATGTTTTCCCCGTGCTGGCCAAGCACCAGAGGAACGATTGATGCTGGCGAAACACCTATATATTGAGATGCATAGTAAGCCATCCTTCTTGAATCTAGGACTCCGCTAAAGCCTATGACTCTGTTTCTTGGAAAACCTAGTTTTTTATAAAGAACTGCAACCATTGCATCCAGAGGGTTTGTCGTTAATATTACTATAGAGTTTGGCGCGTACTTCTTAACTTGTTCAGCAACTCCAGCTACTATCTCAGCGTTTTTGCCTGCTAGCTCTTCCCTTGTCATTCCTGGCTTTCTTGCAAGACCAGCAGTTATAATTACTATATCGCTTCCCTTTATGTCCTCATAACTATTTGAACCTACGACGTTTACGGATTTTCCAAGTATAGCGGCGGCGTGGTTCATGTCAAGAGCCTCTCCTTGAGGAACTCCTTGGATAATATCTACAAGAACTATTTTGTTGTCGGCTTCGCCCAGCATAAGAAACGCAGCAGTTGTTGCACCCACTTTTCCGGAACCAATAATCGATATCATCAAATAAGGTTTTAACAAGGATAAATATAATGTTTTATCATAAAACAATAATAAGAAATAAAGTTATAAAACTGAACTTTTTTCTAAATTTAATATTTTATAGCAATTTTTTGAAATAAAGGTGTAGGACGTTCGATTTTTGTTCCACTAGGAATGGCTTCCCATTTTTCAGGCTTTTTTATTTTTTCAAATTTTATTATATCTGCTAACTTTGCAGCTTTCTTCGGCATTATTGGGTACATCATAAAGTTTATGTGAGCTATCGATTGTACTGCGTTATAAATTATCGAAGAAGCTCTGGCTTTATTGCTTTTTATCTGACTCCATGGTTCTTGAGAACTAAAATATTGATTGCCAAGTTCTGCCGCTTCAATAAATTTTTTTACAGCATCCTTGATCCTCAACTCATAGTTTAACTTTATAAAACTTTCCTGTATGTCCATTATAGATTTTGAAAACAACTCATCCTCTTCTGTAAAGCTTTCTTGGGAGGGTACAACTCCGCTAAATCTTTCGTCCAAAAAAATAAGAACTCGATGAATATAATTTCCTACCTTATCGTTAAGGTCACTGTTTACCATCTTATCAAAATCCTTCCAATTAAAACTGGAATCGCCTCTTTCAGGCCTAAGTGCAAGAATAACATATCTCCAGTACTCTCCATCAGCGACGCTCAAAGCATCAGAAGCCCATACGCCTATGTGTTGGCTCTTGCTGAACTTTGCTTGTCCAAAAAGTATAAACTCAGTTGAAGCTATCTTCTTTGGCAAATTATATCCTTTTTTAGAGGCCATCAGGAGAGCAGGAAGTATTATTGCGTGGAAAGGTATATTGTCCTTTCCTATAAAGTATACAGAAGTTGTTTGAGGGTCAAGCCAGAAAGTCTTAAACAAATTTTTGCCAATTTTCTTTTCAAGTTCAACAACTCCCGAAAGATAACCCAATACGGCTTCCATCCATACGTATATGGTTTTGTTTTCGGCACCTTCAAAGGGGGCTGGTATTCCCCATCTGTTGTCCCTAGTTATAGACCTTGGCTTAAGTCCCTCGTTAAGCATGCTTTTTAAGTAAGCTTTTACGTTTTCGTCAAGAGTTTCGACATAGTCTACAATTTCTTCATTAAGTTTGGGTAGATCAAAAAACCAGTGATAGGTTTCTTTTTTTACTGGTTTTTTACCGCAAATTGCGCATCTTGGCTCTACTAATAGAGTTGGTTCTAAAAGCCTGCCACAATTATCGCACTGATCTCCATTAGCTTTTTCATAACCGCAGTATGGACATTTTCCTGTAACAAGCCTATCCGGCAGGAAAAGTTTGTCATTTTCACAGTAAAGCTGCACAGTTGTTTGTTTGAAAATGTATCCATTTTTTTCTAATTGAAGATAAAAATCTCTGACAAATTCTTTATGCGTTTCATTTTCGGTTCTGGTATAGTTATCTAGCTCTACAGAAAAAGCTTCGAGTATTTTAAGAATTCTTTTATGCATTTCATCAGTGAGTTCCTTTGGGTTTTTATGCTGCCTTATTGCTTCAACTTCTATAGGTGTGCCATGTTCATCTGATCCTGAGATAGAAATGACATCATCCCCCATGCTTCTAAGAAACCTTGCATAATAATCAGCTGATATCAAATGAAGTAGGGTTCCTAGGTGTGGCTCACTGTTTATGTACGGCCACGCCGAAAACACTAAGTACTTGCTCATCTTTAATTTTTCGACGTTTAGTAGCTATTTAACTTTTCTGACCTCCTCATCGTCTTAAAAGGCGAAGGTTCCCGAGGTCTTGATAGTT
>JAWDMM010000066.1:0-7020 GCA_046536595.1 Nitrososphaeria archaeon
TGCTGCCATCCCTACTGGGTGGGTGCGTCCTGACAGGGGCGGAGCGGAAGACTCCCGATGAACTCGTGAGGGAGTTGCATGAAGTTGTGAAGCCCAAGCTCTACGCGTACGATAGGTATGCTGATGCGTACCTACGTGCGCCTACGTAGAGCAAAACCCGAACGCTGTATTGGTTAATGCTGTCCACTTATATTCCATAAGGCTACCTTTTTAATATTCAGATATATCGTTTGATTCGGCTGCTGGCTATTTTAATGATCAGAAACCTAAGCTTCTTCCAGATAAAACACGTACCTGGCGCCTTCGAACTCTCCTTCCCCCTTTTCCTTCCAAGTTATTTTGTACTTTTTGACTGACCTAGCAGAGCTAACCGTTGCTTCAGAAGGTACGCTTTTCCATAACCTTTCTACCTTTTCCTTATCTTTTGTCATCAATAACGATCTTCTTTTCTTCATAAGGTACTTAATAAGAGCCTTTTGCGGATCATAACCTTCAACCTCAACTTTCTCATTCCCGAAGTCAAGCAGAAACTTTCTTTTTCCCATGCATAAATTCAAACACACAAAGATAAAAGCTTTAGCCCTGAGCGATCTAACACAACCTCGTTGTTGGAGCTTACGGTTCATAGCCGCGCTTGCTTTTACGTGAGCTTTTCGCTTGAGATCCCGTTTTTGTCAAACTTCACCTCATAAGTTTTTGTTTCCTGAAATTTTCTGCTAAGGAGAGTGTTTTTCTCTTATTATTTCATTCTTGTAAGGGTTGAGCGTAAGTATTTAAAGAAAATGTGCTGTAGAATTTAAAAAGCATTTCTGAAAGGTGCTATCTAAAGCTTAAAAAATATTTTTTGCCTTTTAACCTCATTAAGTTAAAGAGGCACCAAGATCCATAAAAGGCTCATATTTATGAATTGAAAATGTCTTAGCAAACTCTGAAAACGTGTTTAAAAATAAAAATTTTTTAATAAAAATATCTTTTTTACAGCGTATAATGTTTCATATTTGATTATTAATCGCCGTTTTTATTAAAATGTTATAAAATTTGAAGGTTTGAATGTCCAATTTTCTTAAAATCAAAACAATGAAAATCAAATAATTTGGAAATCCTTAAAAAACATGCGGCTCAGGAAGGTTGTGTGAGCGGAAATTTACCCCCTAAAAAAAGCTTCGAAGAACTTTTAAAAGAACTGGGGGTGGACCCACTAAAGGGCCTTACTTCTGAAGAAGTCAAAAATAGACAGAAAAAATTTGGACTTAACGAAGTTGTTGAAAAGAAGGAATCATCTATCAAAAGACTCGCAAAGAAGTTCTGGGGACTTACTTCGTGGATGCTAGAAATAACTATGGTTCTTACGCTGATTTTAGGAAAGTACCTTGATTTTTACATAGTAACAGGGCTTCTTCTTTTAAACGTTCTTCTTGGGTACTTTCAGGAAGAAAGGGCAAACAAGGCTCTAGAAGCTCTCAAACAGAAACTTCATGTTAATTCCAGAGTTTATAGAGATGGTAAATGGACTGTAATACCGGCAAGAGAACTCGTCCCAGGCGATATAGTCAGAATAAGGGCCGGCGATATAGTTCCTGCTGATATAATAATAGGTGAAGGAGAAGTCGAAGTTGATCAATCTGTCTTAACTGGCGAATCGCTAACAGTATCCAGAGGTTCTAACGAAGCCGTTTACTCTGGCTCTGTAATAAGGAGAGGTGAAGCCACGGGAATAGTAACAGCAACGGGTGCGAAGACATACTTCGGAAAGACAACAGAGCTTGTCAACGTTGCAAGGCCAAAGCTCCACATGGAAGAGGTCATAGGACAGGTTGTAAAGTGGCTTTTAGTCATGGTCTTTACTCTCCTAGCTGCTGCTTTTGTATATTCAGCAATACTGATAAAGGCCAACTACCTTAACCTGCTTGAACTTTCCCTCGTACTTTTGGTCTCTACTATACCGGTAGCTCTGCCTGCTATGTTCACAATAACCATGGCTCTTGGCTCCATAGAGCTTTCTAAGAAGGGAGTTCTTGTTACCCGTTTATCGGCTTCAGAAGACGCAGCGTCAATGGATACTCTCTGTGCTGACAAAACTGGTACTATAACGTTAAATAAGATTTCAGTGGCGGAGGTTGTACCAGTTAATAGCTTTAGCGAAGATGATGTGGTGATATTTGGAGCACTTGCTTCAGAAGAGGCTAATCAGGACCCAATAGATCTGGCTTTTATACAGGAAGCCAAAGATAAGAAAGTAGACCTTAACAAATACAAGGTTTTAAAGTTTGTTCCATTTGATCCAAAGACAAGAAGAACAGAGGCTACAGTACAGTTTGACGGAAAAACCGTTGATGTGATAAAAGGAGCTGTTGGCGTTATAATTCAGCTGTGCAAGCTTGATGAACAGACGAAGAAAAAGGTTCAGGAAACGATGAATGAAATGGCAGAGAAGGGGTACAGGAGCCTGGGCGTCGCGTTAAAAGAAAATGGTGAAGTTAAGCTGATAGGCATGGTAGGACTTTACGACAAGCCAAGACCAGATTCAGCTCATCTAATCTCAGAATTAAAAGATCTTGGCGTAAAAGTCAAAATGCTAACTGGGGATGCAAAACCCATAGCGTTGCAAGTAGCAAAGCAGGTTGGGCTTGGAGAAAGCGCTGCTGACATTGCTGAAGTAAAACAAATGAATGATGACGAAAAGGATGAAATAATAGAAAAGAGCGACGTTTTTGCAGAAGTTTATCCTGAGGATAAGTACATGATCGTAAAATCTTTACAGAAAAAGAAGCATATAGTGGGAATGACTGGTGATGGGGTAAATGATGCACCGGCTCTAAAACAGGCGGAAGTTGGCATAGCTGTAAGCAATGCAACTGATGTTGCAAAGGCCGCAGCAAGCGTTGTTCTGACGCAGCCTGGCTTGATAAACATACTTGACCTTGTTAAAACTGGTAGGATGATATATCAGAGAATAGTAACCTGGATATTTAACAAAGTTGTAAAAACATTCCAGATAGTGGTTTTTACTGTCCTCGCGCTGTTTTTATGGAACCGGTTCGTCGTAAATGCCTATGATGTTTTGTTGCTTCTTTTTCTTATCGATTTTGTAACAATATCGATTTCAACCGATAACGTAAGGTATTCAAAAAACCCTGATAGGTGGAACGTAGATTGGCTTGTAAAAGTTTCTGTGCTTATAGGAATAGCATCTGTAATCGAATCCCTGTTCTTCACTTATATTGGCGTAAAGTACTTTGCGCTTCTTAACAACGTAAACCAGCTGCATACTTTTGCGTTTGAGCTGCTTATGCTTTCTAGCATGCTAACCATATTTGTGGTAAGGGAACGTGGTCATTTCTGGAATTCGAGACCTAGCAATACTCTGCTTCTTTCGATTGTGGCTGATATAGCTTTGGCGGTTGCAATATCAACTTTTGGGATTCCGGGCATAACTCCAATACCTTTAATTGACTCTCTAACGCTCCTTGCGCTCTCAGTGATTTTTATGTTAATGGTAAATGACTTCATAAAGATAGCAGTGATCAAAAAGATTAAACAGTAAACAAAAGCAACGTTTTTAAATTTATTATCTGTATAATTAAAAATATTGAGATATTACAAAAAGTAAAGCGATTATTATGAAAAATGGGCTGTGCTTGGAATCTTGCTGGGCTTTGTAGCCGGCGCTACATCACTTTTGATATTTTACATTGTAAGGCTATCAGAATACTTTTTCCTTTACATTTTAGTTGGCACAAAGCTACCAACGCCTTTGGGCTTCGGGGGAAGCTTAAGCTATAAGTATTTGGCTCTCAGGCCTTACCTTCTGCCCATTACAGCGGCTATCGGAGCTTTTATTTCTGGACTTATCACCAAGATTTCCCCAGACGCCATGGGCAACGGAACCGATAAGGTTATAGGTTCATTTCATTTTAAGCAAGGAAAGTTTGACAGGCTTGGATGGATAATAAAGGCTGTGGCTTCAGCTTTTACAATCGGAAGCGGAGGCAGCGCGGGCAGAGAAGGACCGGAAGCGTTTGTCTCAGCTTCTGTGGCCTCACACGTTTTTGATTTGCTGAAGCTTTCCCCTGAAGACCGGAGAAAGGCCGTTGCGATATCCCTTGGATCCGGAATAGGAACAATATTTAAATCACCGATAGCCGGAACCCTGCTGTCAGCCGAGCTACTATACAAAAGGGATTTTGAATATGAAGTAATCTACCCTTCGCTGATAGCTTCAGCAGTGGGTTATATGATATTCGGGATGGCCGTGGGATATGGCCCGATGTTTGGGATAATACCATATTCTTTTTCCATTTCGCAGATCCCATCTTTTTTGGCCCTTGGGATAGTAAGCGGGCTTTTTGCCATACTTTACGTTAAGTCCATGTTTTCTTTTGAAAATATTTTCGGAAAGGTAAAGGCAACCTTGGCCGTAAGGGCTGCCATAGGAGGCGCTGCTGTTGGGGCCATCGGAATGGCTTTCCCCGAGATCATAGCAGTTGGATACGGTTGGATGAACCTGATTTTAGATGAAAAGCTCAACGTACTGGTTGGGCTTGGGCTGAGCCCGATCATAATTTTGATCTTGCTTCCTTTTTTAAAGATACTTGCTACATCGCTTACAATAGGCAGCGGGGGTTCTGGGGGTGAATTCGCTCCTGGAATAATGATAGGCGGGCTCGTTGGCTCCGTTTTTGCAGTTCTTATCAGCGTTTTAACTAAAACGTCTTATCCTCTGGCACCATATGCTATAGTCGGCATGGCTTCTCTTTTTGGGGCTGCAGCAAACGCTCCTTTAGCTGTTATAGTTATGGCTGTGGAGATGGGTGGAAACCTTCAGCTTCTGCCTCCTACTATGCTCAGCGCTGGCGTAGCTTTTATAATTGCGTACAGGCACTCGCTTTACCATGCTCAGGTTCAGAGCAGAAAGGATTCACCGGCTCATGCGCAGGAGTACTCTGTCCCCTTATTAAAACAGGTAAAGGTAGAGGAGGTTACTATAAAGAACATATTCGTTATGGACAGTTCAAGCTCAAAGGAAGTAATAGATAAAATGAAAATGGAAGGACTCGCTTCTTTGCCTGTCATAGACGAAAAGGGGAACTTCATAGGCGTTGTCAAGCTTGAAGACCTTGATGAAAGCTCAAACCTGAAGGAAAAAATAATCAGGGGAACGCCATACGTGAGGCCTGAATCAACACTGGAAGAAGCCTGGGAAGCGATGGCAACGTCAAAGTCCACATGGGTTCCCGTGGTCAAAGGTGGAAAGTTTATAGGCATACTTACTATGGAAGACATGCTTTCCGGTTACAAGAAATTTGCAAAGATGCAGTGATGGCTCACCATTTTCTAGCCCTGTATATGGTCATCAGAGCCCAGGCTTCTATGCAGATTATTCCGAAAACTTCTAAGGTAGCGCTCGAAGGCCATCTCACGAGCAAAGCTATTACTGGGGCTGAAATTCCTATCGCGAGTGAAAGGATTCCCTCAGTTTTATCGTGAAGCAAAGAACCGAAGCCAAAGACTATTATTGCTAGATCGGCCTGATAATAGAAATAAGTTGAAATAAAAACGTGGGGCCTTGTGCCAGCAAAGAAAACGCCTATAAGCATGAGGAATATTGAAGATATAAATAGAAAGCTGGAGCCAACCGTTTCAAGCTTGTTCTCTGAAAGCCCTGCAAGAGAAACTGAAAACAGCATCAGCAAAAACCCCGTAACGATCATCCCGAATATGTTGTATATAAAAGGATAGTTGGCGCTTGGAGCCCCGAACTGGCTCAAAGCCCCCTGAGTAAAAACAAAACCAGGATTGTAGTGATAGCATATAAAAATTATTATCCATATGTAGATCGATGCAAGAGCCCCTGTCCAGAGCAGCCTTTTGAATATACTTTTCACAGATTATTTTGAGCTTTTTAAGATATAAGCGTTATAATATACTTTAAGATCTAAAAGTTGTGCTTCTTCTCCCAGGATCTTATAAGCCCGTAAAACGCAAGCGCGCCTGCCACCTGCAAAAAGCCTCCCGTAACCAGGGGAAGATCTAAAGCTTCGTTCATAAGGTAGCCTGAAAGCCCAGATGTCAGCTGGGAGCTTCTTGTGAATATTCCCTGCACAGCTGACGCTGTACCGTAGTCCTCACCGCTGATGCCTCTTACGCTTATCGCGCTTCTCAGGGGCGTTCCAATTCCCGCTATGAAGCTCCTGATCGAGTACAGGATTACTGAAAGAGAAAGGAAAGGCGTAAAAGCTATAGCTATGAGCATCAACCCCTGCAAAATTCTAGCTGAAGAAGAAACCGTTATGGCTCTGATATTCTTTGCGTTCAGGAAAGCTCCTGAAAAGTAAGAACCTGCTGCAGTAAAAGCGTACGCAACCGTAAAAACCGCTCCGACATAGCTTGCGCTTATCCTGTACATAAGCTCAAACCAAAGCGGAAGAAGGGGAAAAGCTATCCCAGTTCCGGTCCCGTTTATTATGTTTGGTATCATGACCCTTAATGAGTATGAAAAGCTTTCTTTCTTCATCAGCCTTGTTGTCTTTTTTGGCCTCTTTGTTTCTTTTAAAAAGCTTAAAGAGATTAGAGATCCAAGCGTTATGATAAACGAAACCCCAAAAAGTATCCTGAAAGAGTTTATCGCTCCAAAATACCGGCTGAGGAAGCCGTATGTCACAAGCAAGAACGAACCGCCTATTGCGGCAAAGGAAGCAGTTGCGTAGATCCTGGACAGCTTTTCAACCCTTTCCTTTTCATCAGGCCAGTTGCTTGCTATATAGGAAGTCATTCCCGGTGAAAAGGCTCCCCTCATGCCGCCGGGGGTGCCGGTTATGCCTCCAAGCATTGCAGAAGCAATTATTACGTTAACGTTTTCTGAAAGGGCAAGGCCAAGCAGGGCTATTAGCGGCAGGAATTCCGCCATAACAGCGTCCTAGCGTACCCTATCCTGTCTCCAAGGGTACCGAAAATAAAAGTTATCAGCACGTTAAAGAGAACTATAAAAAAGTAAACTATACCTATAAATATCAAACCCTG
>JAWDMM010000067.1:0-7003 GCA_046536595.1 Nitrososphaeria archaeon
AAACATTTTTCGGAATTTAAGTGTTATACAGAAATTAATTATCTGTTTTTAATCTTTAAGTAAGCGTTTTCTAGTGGTTTATAATCATCAGTTTGCATTTTGCGTATCTTTTTTATTAAATTATTTTTAACTTGGGTTGGAAGCTTTAAGTTATTGTTTACATTAAACTCTACATTTGCATTACAATCAATAAGTGGTATAATTTTTATTATATCCCACCACTCAATACGTCCACTCTTGCTCGCACTGACGATTTGACAATTATATTCTTCAAATTTGCAATTATCGATATTATATCATAATTCAGCTGGGGATAATAACAAAACAATGTTATCGTTTAATAAAATATTCTCATCTATATCATATTCTCTACCGAAACTAAATGGTCGCCCCCATTCTTTCAAGTTTGAGTCTTTACCATATTTTTCAAAATGCCTTTCTTCGGCGTAAAAAGTTATAATAATTTTATTTGTTAAGTTTTTCGAATTATCACACTCATATAAGAAGGGTATAACTTCAATGTTTGGAATGTTTTTAAATTTTTGTTTTATTAACTGTTCTTTATTTTTAATAACATCTTTAAATATATCAATAGCTTGCTGACTTACCAAAAGTCCTCCAAGTGGTGATGGTAAGATTGTTTGCAGGAAAGATATCGGTTAACGAAGTGCTGTTTGAGCTGTCAAAGGTCCACATGATAGATTCCAAGAAGCTAAGCGCTGTGCCAGCAGGAGCGATCAGTCTGGTTAATGATCTTGGATTGAGCATACTTATTCCCTAAATTATTGCGAAGTTAAGGTTTAAAACAAAAGACATATTATGTATAAAATAGTGTTTAGATGGGTATGGAAAGGCCTAACATTGTTCTGATCGTTCTTGATACGCTCAGAAAGGATGGCCTAGGCTGTTACAGTAATAATGCTAGGACTCCCTTTTTTGATAAATTCTGCTCTGAAGCCCAGTTTTACAGAAACGCTATTGCGCCTTCTCCGTGGACTGTGCCTTCGCACGTGTCTTTTTTCACCGGAAAATACGCTTCAGATCATGGAGTTCACGAAGAAATGAAAGGAAATGTTTATCCCGACGTTTATGAGAAGCTTAAAACTTACAGCGGCGAGCTCCTCGCAGAAAAGTTAAAGAAAAAAGGGTACAGCAATTTAGGAATAACCTCCAACGACTGGATAGGCCCTGGAACCGGGTTTGACAGGGGGTTTAACGCCTATATGTACAACTCCGGCCCTATTGACACACTACTTAATAAGATTGAAACAGAGTTAAGGCCCGAAATAAAAAAGTACGGGAGCAACTTTTATGAAATAGCTAAGAACGCTGTTAAAGGAAAAATCAACAGTTTTAGCTTTTTCAAAGATTATCTTTACTATAGAAAGATGAACAGAAACCTGGAGGACATGGGTTATCCTGAGAACAAAGATGGAGGCAATATAGTAAACGTGCTGAAGAACGCTTCGCTCGAACAGCCTTTCTTCCTTTTTCTTAACTTTATGGAAGCACATGAGCCTTACAGAACGTTATACAGAAAAAAGAAAAAGTACGCCAGCGTAGGGCTACTTATCACTGCACTCTATCTGGAAGGTAAGCTGAACCCGGATCTGATTTCCGATACTTTAAAAGATTATTATAGGGAGTCATTTCTCCTTGACAGGTTTGTTTCAGATATAGTACAGTACATCAAGGAAGAAGGTGCTTTCGAGAACACGCTTTTTATAGTAACTTCAGACCACGGACAGGAGCTTCTTGAAAAGGGCTTCTTTGGGCACGGCATATTTCTTCACGATGAAATCATAGATGTTCCGCTCATAATAAAGTACCCTGAGAATTATAAGCCAATCAAAGGCGCTGATGAGAAATACTTCAACATCAAGGACCTATTTGACCTTATAGACAAAATTACTGATGGAGAAAACCCTGAAGATGTGCAGAAAGATATTACTTTCTCAGAATCCTTTGGCTCAAACGTACAGGTTTCTGCTCTTTCTGTGCTAGATGGAAGGCTTAAAAGCAAGCTTGAGGGTTTTGTAGCTCCAAGAAAAGCCGTTTATAAAAAAGGTTACAAGTTAGTGGTAAACGGTTTATCGGGTGACGTTGAGGAGTTTAAAAGAGGAGAAATAAACAAAGATCCTAAAGATGAAAAAGAAATGTTTAACGAGATGCTTGATGAGCTTTACTTTTTTAAAGGAAAAGAAAAGTTCAACCTTCCTAAGAGATTATAAAATCGTTTAGTTCTTTATCAACTAAAAAGCACAGGAAATGTTCTTCCTATCTGCGCCAGTTTATACCTAAGATATAACCAGTAACCCCTTGAATAACCCTTTCTCATTAAATTTTTTCCAAGTTGTGAAAAAGTTATGGCCCGCAACATCCTGAAAGTTTTCACATCCGTTATCGGGGTTAACATATGAAACTCGTGTTCAGTGCCAATAATCCACGGAATATCTTTTATCCCGCTATAATAATAGATAAAACCCAGCGTTATTTAATCGCTTATATAATTTCTAAATATTAGATCGATTTTTTGCATGGAATTTTTTATATCAATTATTGCTTTTTTGTTCATCCTGTCCAGAACGCTTTATCCAGCTTAACAGCCTATTTTGGTCATATAAAAATATAATTCTTTGTATAGTGTTTTATCTGCAAATCATTTAACCCCTCCAATGTTCTCCAGTAATGATGGGTCCATTATAACTTCCTTCTTAGGTAGCCTTTGATAAAATATAACTGCTGGCGTTTCAAGCCTTTCAATGTCAAAGGCTCCGTGAGGCCTTATGAAGTTATACCAATTCATGAACTCATCAACAGAATCAAAGAATTTTACCTTCTTCTCAAATATATCAAAGAACTTCTCGGCCTTTCCGTTCGTCCTTCTGCTGCTCGGCTTTATTTTAACAGCTTTTCTGGCGCGAACTGGCATAGCCTGAGAAGTCGGCTCAGGCACCCCACCAGTTATAATTTGACCGGTTCACGCCATAAAAAGCAAAGATCAAAGTGTTTATAAAAGGGTTTTCATCGGTTCAGGCTTTTAACCGTTTTATTAACATCTCCGCCGTGAACGGCGAAGCTTTCAGCCTTTGTAAACCTTAAGACTGCTCGAAGAATCGACTTTGTCATAAAATATGTTATAGCGTAGGGATTTTGCTTTTGCTATATATGCATCAGCCTTAATCTCCTAAATCATGCAAAAGACCTAGATAGAGAAGCTAATAAACGTTAAAGTTAATAAAATTATGCGTCAGTCCACTTTTTTATATCTTATACCAGCAGTTCACAGGCTTTCATATATGAGCTCTTTTTCTTTGTGTAAGAGCTTTAACCTTCCTCCTTTTTTCAGCTTTTCAAACTGTTCATCAGTGAACCCTGTAGCAAAAGGAACTTTGCTTATAAAAACGGCTGAAACTATTACTGGGTCAGGGTCCTTAACAACGACAATGGCCGGAGCATTCCCGTTCATGTAAAGCTGGTATAAACCATCAATCTGAACTACAGCGCTCCCTTTTCCTGAAGGCATCACTACAGCTTTTCCCTTTATCTTTACGCCTCTAAGCGGGTGGTTTTCTTCTATTATTTCGGAGGTTTTTGGATCAGTCAAGTAGAAGTTTACAGGCGAATCTGAATATATTATTTCCCCTTCAGCATCACGTTCTGATACAATTTTGCAACGAATTTTTTCAATCATTTTTTCCCTTCACCGCGGCTTCAACAAGATCCTTTAAAGGCAGCACAGCGAGCTCGTGATTCCTCCTCTGCCTGTAATAGTATGCTTTGTAAGAATTTGTGGCCCCAAGGGCTCCTTCTAGCTGTTTGAATATCGGTTCGTCAACACATGTATCCTTGACTATTTTTACACCCTTCATGACTAGCTGGGAATACGTTCCGTCCTGCTTTAGCTTCTCAAGTATGACGGCTGAAGTGCATATTATAAAGCTTATGTTTTTTGAAACCTTTCTGTTCCCGAGCATCTGGTTTACCTTTATGATTTCGCTGTAGGTAGAATGAGGACAGCCCATAAACACAGAATTTATTGGTCCGGTTTTCTGCTTTAACCTGCTCTTGAGATCTTCTATCTCCTTTTTTTCAACGTATATTTTCTCAAGGTTTTTCGGGATCATGTTCTGGTTTTCAAGCTTTATTATCTCCGGGGTAAGCCTGTAGAGGTGGTACATGGCTGTTGTGCCTGTAACGTTAAGCATCGCCCCGAAATCCCTAAGCGCCTCAGGCGAAGGCATGGTTTTTATCCCTTTTATAAGAGGAACATCTTTCGGAGAAAGGAGGTTTCCAAGGTGAACGCCCAGCAAACCGAATTCAAAATCATCGGGTTCAAAGTCTATCTCAACCTCTAAGTTCGGCAGCCTGTTTTCGTCTAGGTGCAGGCCATAGTTAGGTGTCTTGCCTATTATTCCGGCAGCTAATGCACTCGCGCTGCTCTCCCTGTTGGTCCTTGCTCCGAGTATCGAGTTCAGATAAGGAGGCGTGCTCGATTCAGAGAAAGCCAGATGGTCTCCGATCTTTACCTTATCTTCAATCCCGAACATCGGTATGCAGCTGAAAGATTTTGTAACTTTGAGCTTATCACACACTTCATACGTCCTCTTTAGCAGGTTTATTTCATATTCGTTCAGCTCAGCGTTGAATTCATTGATCAGTTCATAATCCCATGCAGGATTGGTCGTCGTGGGGACCTTTACCTTTGCACCTCCAGAAGCAAGTTCTTCTGCAAAAGCTAGGTCTCCTTCCTGACCGCTGAGCCCCCAGTGGGCCAGCTTTACCGGTATAAGCCTGTCCGCATCAAAAACATCACCTATTTTTACAAGCAGCTCCATCGCAAGCGCCATGCCGGGGCCTTCTTCTCCTCTAAGTATTTTTTCTTCCTCGTTTGTCAGATACATATTTTGATCTTAATTACCATTCAGAACTTATAAACTTTACATGAACTGAAAGCTTTCCCATTAAAGCTGACATCCTCACCGCCCTAAAGGGCGATGGTTCCTTCAGGGCGGATCATAGGTTCGTGGTTTATCGCAATCATTCTCATCGCTTCATAGCTAGTGGTTGCCCACCCCGCTTCGTTCGTCCAGCGATAGACCACATGCTGTGCCTTCAGCCACTTACCCCTATCCTTAACGGACTCGGGGATATGTAGAATGTTTATTGCCCCGTTCAGATCAGCGTTTATTACTTTACCTGTGTGAGGACACTTAAACAAGCCTCTCTCTATCCTTCCGTTTTCGTGAATTTCCCCACACAGGGAACACGTTTTAGATGTATTTTCTTCATCCACAAGCTTAACCTTTATTCCGTATTCTTGTGCTATGTCCTTGATTCGCTTTATTATTGCAAGATAGCTCCAGAAGTTTGTATTCCTTTCGTTTCCTTTATCCTGAGCTATGCCCTTTGGGTAGCCGATGTATATTTCCCCTACACCTTTATCGTGAAGAGATTCTACGATTTCCCTCGCTAGCCCTTCTCTTGCATTCTTTAGCAAAAGAGCGCGCTTTTTGTACAACATTTCAAGCTTCCTGCTAGTTTTCAAGCCGTGCCTTGAAAGCCTCTTTTCTTCTATTGAAATGCGCTTTGTTATCTTCTTGAATTCAGATAGCAAAGAACCTCCTTTGAAGAGCATCCACGAGCCGTCTTGAACAGCTACAGTTGCAAGGTTTACAATGCCTAGATCGATGCCAGCTTTCATTTTGCCTTTTGGTTTATTATTTACTTTAACATTCATAGGAATCCTTGCGTACCACTTCCTCCTTGCATTATCGTAGAATATTTCAAGGGTTCCTTGCTTGCCTACCCACTTAAGCTTGCCATTGAACTTTAGTTTCATTTTGAAATCTATCAGGAATATTTCGTTTCCTTCAATCCTGTACCTGTCGTGTCTTATCAGCAAAAACAAATCATCTCTCTTTTTATGTGGAGGCTTAGGCTTCATCCACTTAGGCAATTCTCCTTCTTTTTTCTTTTTGCTTAGCTCGAAAAAAGATTTCCACGCAGAAGCGTTCTTTCGCGTTACTTGCTGAACGTTTGCCCCGTACAATACAGCCTTATATTTTTCATAGACGATTTTTTCTGTTTTATTAAAATCTACAGGCTCGTGCTTTTTGTACTGCTCAAGCCTTAACTTATTCACTTCATTCCAGCAATCAACGAATGTCTTTCCGAGAGCTGTTAGTTTAGCTTTTGTTTCCTTTCCAGCAATGATGCGCACTGTGTTCGATCGTCGCATGCTTTCTGTTACGTTATGCTAATTAAGAATATAAATACTTTAGCATTTTTCATGAGAAAACTTGTTAGCAAGGACGAAATAGTTCAACATCCCCGCCTTAAACAGTAGATCAAAACTTTTGTTGATTTTTATGGTGCTTTTGCTATTATACCAGATTTTAAACAAGATTTTAAATGCAATCTATGTCCAAAAACTTTAGAAAGGCTAAGCAAGCCATGAAATTGCGCTGATTAACCTTATTATGCTATAAAACAGCGCTTTAAGCCAAAAATGATGCATGGTTTAAGCTAGTGAAGTTATCTCATTGTGTTTAAAGTAAAAGCTATTTGAATATTTTAACGTATATGTTAGAGATTAAAGCTTCAATCATTAATAAAAACTTCACATACTGAACCGTTACCTTTTCCCTTTTATAGTTAATAAAAACCCATATGTTGTATAAAAGAACAGCAAGGTAGAAGTAAAGCTTCCTTAAGCTGTAAAGCTTTGACGTCGTCTTTGGCAAAAACTGGTTTATCATCCTGTAAGAAGTCTCTATGGCCCACCTCTTTCTGTATATCCTTCTTATAGCTTTAGGCTTAAGGTCTGTGTTCGTTGCAAAAACTAAAAGCTCATTTCTGTCTTTAACAGCTACAATCCTAAAGGTTGCCTGTTCATTTTGCTTTTTCCTCTTGCTGTTCGTTTTGTAAATTAAGTCATCCCCCTCTTTGAACTTCCCTATTGCCCTCATTATGAAATTTATTCCGTTAGCGTTAAGGTAAT
>JAWDMM010000068.1:0-6996 GCA_046536595.1 Nitrososphaeria archaeon
TGCCTTAGTCTTTAGCGGGTTTGATAAGGTAACGTTGTGCCTTTCAGATAATATCCTATATGCCCAGTACCATGTTGAAGAGCTATTGCTATATCAGATCCAAATGGTATTGAGTCTGAAAAGTTCCTTAGGCTATCAGCAGACTTTATTTTTACTTCATTTAGCACAGTTCCATTTTCATCCATTACAGTTGCATTTATCGTTGACTTATGAAGATCCAATCCAACGTACATGTGTTTTATGCCAACTGATTTCCTAATATTCTTAATCCTGCTCACATATTACTAGTTCACAAGATGACTGCAGGCAGAACAGTTCAGGCTTCTCCAGAAGGCACAGCTATGCTGACGCCTTTTCCGGATTCAACCCCCCAGATATACCACACTATAGCTGCCGTTAAACCCAGAACCCACCAGACAAAGTTCAGGAGCATGTACTGCGGCAGGGTAAGCGTTGATCCTATGTATAGAAAAGGAATGGACAGAAGAAAAGTAATTCCTCTGTTAAGCCCTAAAAACGTGCCTCTCTTAGTTGTCGGCCAGATTTCAGATTTAAGAGAGTCAGCAGATTCCCAAGCAAGCTGTGGCCACACTTCAGCCAGTATCAGGAAAACCCAGAACGCCGATAAATTTTTTGACCACAGCGGGACGAACGCATAAAACATCAAAAAGCTGATCATCGAAAGAAGGTATGAAATTACAAGGAGCTTCTTTTTGCTCCACCTGTCAGCTCCCAGCCCTAAGAAGCCTCCGAAAAATGCTGCAAGAGTTCCTATCATGAGTATTTTAGGAACAAGTCCAGGATAGAAAACTGGTCCCAGAGTATACGTAACAAGACCGTAAGTTACAGTGTTTGTCTCTGCCAACACAAGAGCTATAACGAACCTGAAAATTGTGACCCTTACGCTCTTTATTTTTTTAGTTTTTGCCTGAGCGGTTTTTGCTGATAAAGGTTGCGCAGCTTTCTCTGCATTTAAAAACTGTTTATCATTCAGCAGTACCGCAGTTATTTTTGTATTGAAATATTTTCTGGCTTCGTTTTCTGCTTTCGAGCTTTTTCCAGAAGCTTCCAGCCATCTTATTGATTCAGGTATGTGGTACCTTATAAAGACTAGAAGGCCCACTATTATGAGCACCAGGATGCCAGCTACTTCTTTGCTAAACGCCGGCGAAGATGAAAAGCTGAACGAAGCAACAATGCCAGAAATAACTGACCCGATCTCTATGGTGTCAAGGGTTATCATGTATGCTTTGTTTCTGTGCTTTCTGGGATAGTACTCGTGCATAGCAGTCATTATTACGTTCTGCTCAGCCCCTCCCGCAAATGTAAGCAGTCCAACGGACAGCAGAGACAGAAAATAGTTGTACGTAGCTATGATAAGAATGCCCGATATGGCAAATACGCTCATCGATATGTAAAACGATTTTTTTCTTCCTATCCTGTCAGTTATCGGTCCGAACACTATAACTCCTACAGCAAGCCATAAAGATGACCACATAACTGCGAGCACTCTGAAGAAGACCGGCAGCGTGAACCAGGTCGAAACGACAGAAGAAAGGGCAAACGAGTAACCCTCCAGTATCATTCCAACAGAAAAAGAAACAAAAATCCACCAGTGCACTCTTGTCCATCCGGTTTCTTCTATTTCTGATGCTATTTTGAACCGATCCATGCCGATTTTATAAAATTAAAATCGTTTATATAAAAATATTTGCCGACATTTATTACAATTTAATTAAAAATACTCATGATAAACGTGCTAAAAACATTACAGCATCGATTATGATGAAACAAAAAACTGAATTTATTTAAAAATTTTCGATCAAATTTTTGTAATGCTTAAGGCGTGTACCCGGAATACTTAGCTGCATAGTCTCCAATTACTGGGGCCTTTATGTCTTCCCCGTTGTAAGCCTTAACTGCTATGTACATGCCGTAAACCCATATTAGGAAGGCCAGAAATGGGCCCAGAAACGGCACAAAAAACAGTATCAAATCCAGCACTATAGCTGTTATTCCAAGAAATACGGCCTGCAAAGAATGAAATTTTATTCTGCTATTTTTCTGCCCTTCGGTGAGGAAAATTATCAACCCTGTAATCCAAGTTAGGATGTAAGTGAAAATATAAATTATGTTGCCTTTCTCTTTTTCCATGCTTTAACTTTTTTTGCTTGAATATAAATTTTTTGTAGCTTGATGACCGGCAAACTTCGAAATTGTTTCTACATTTTTGTTTAAGATGGCTTTTTACCGAATTTTTAATCTTTAAAAAATGTTACAGGGCTCATTTTTTCAGTGCCGTTTAGGAGTGCCGGATGGGTCCGTTAACTTAAGGCTTAAAATTTATTTTTTTAACAGTGCCCTATTTCTAGCAAATGATCACACAAACCAGAAAAAGGACCCAAATAGCACTTATACTCTATATCTTTAATTATTTCTCCAGTTTGAGCTTAAGGAGGACTTCTCACGTTCTTGAGCCCATAATCAAGAAAAGCAATATGGAAATGGATTCAGAAGTATTCTTTCGTATTAGATTCCTTTGACGTTGACAAACACGATGTCAATTCCATATTTATTGATGAAACTGAAATAAACGTTGGTGGGAAGCTATGGGTAGCATACGAACCTCAACTCAAAGCGTTCCTATCATTCCACATAAGCTGGCACCAGAACTCCCTCGATGCATACTATTTCATAAGGAAGCTTGTAAAGAAGTATGGTAAGAAGACTATCTACACAGAGCTCTTAGGTACGTTGATGCCTACAGATGTAGATCATGTGGTATAATGAACAGAACATGAAGAACCACATAAAAAGTATGAATTGACATATAAAGGACTGAAGCTTTTGACGACCTTTTTTTAGTGCAAAAAGCCTTCTTGCTGTGGGCTTATTCCTTTTTCTCTTTCCTTTAACGTAGTTCTTTCTCCATGACTTAAATATTTAATATGCTGTCTTTATTGCTGAGTCAACCCAATGTGCTGCGTAAGGCAAATCCTAAAGCAGGCTGTCCCTGAGCTTCTTCTTGTACTCTCTGCTGTGGATGTCAACCTTGTACTTTGGTAAGAGCCTCCACTGCTTCTTTCCATTAACCTTCCTTTTTTCCACTCTATGCTGTTCCAAAGCTCTTCTAGCACTCTGTTAACAGCTTCTCTGTACGCTTTGAGGAGTGGAAAGAGCTCATCTCCGCGCTCATGCTTTAGCGAATAGCTCTTTAAGCACGCTTCACAACCTCCTAAGTCATCTTTCTGTGCATTAGAAGAAACTTTTGAATATCTAATAATGGTCCTTGGATGAAGGCCAAGGAGCAAACATGACTCTTTCAAGATCTTTCAGACAGAAAATATTATATCATAAGCACCTATATAAAGCTATTTATTTTGAAACTGTTTGTGACGGCATCGAATCTGCGCAGTTTCTGAAATCATCTTTCCGTAAGCAAATCAGCCTGTTAACTTTTCCGGTTCTGTTTTTATACATGTATGTGCAAATAAATATAGATTGGCTGAAAGGTTCAGGGCTATAGCTCTTGTTGATTTTGATTACTTTTACGCTCAGTGCGAAGAGCTCAGGCATCCAGAGTACAGGGACAAGCCGATAGCGGTCTGCATGCTTACAAGCAGGGATTCAGGCGCTGTTGCTTCCGCAAACTACGTTGCCAGGAAGTCCGGCGTAAAATCAGGCATGCCTGTTTCAAAGGCAAAATCCCTAGCTCCTGACATCGTCATTCTTCCTGTCGATATAGCCCATTATCAGCAGGTAAGCAGTTCAGTAATGAACAGGCTAAGGGAAGAGTTCAGGACCGTTGAGCAGGCAAGCATAGACGAAGCTTACATTGATCTGGGCGAGCTGAGTAAAGCTGAAGCTGAAACGGCAGGGGTCAGGATTAAACAGATCGTAAAGGAAGCCGGAGGAATAAAGTGCACTGTTGGCATAGGCCCCAGCAAGCTCATAGCCAAGATGGCCTCTGATAAAGCCAAGCCAGATGGGCTCATGGTTATCTCTCCTGAAGAAGTTGATTCCTTTCTTGAGTCTTCAAAGCTAGAAGAGATCCCGTACATAGGTCACAAGACTACAGAAAAGCTCGGCTCCCTGGGCATAAAAACTGTAAGCGAAGCAAGGTCGCTGAGGGTAGAAGACCTGATAAAACTTTTCGGGGAAAAGAAAGGCATCATGATATACAAATTTCTGAGAGGCATAGACGAAAGAAAAATTGAGCTTGAAAGGAAAAGGAAAGAGTTCGAAAAGTTCGTTTCCCTCAAGGGAAAGGCTCCAGAGGAAGCCCTTGCTGAAGCTGCGAGAAAGCTTTACGAAAGGCTTGGGGGCAAATCTTTCAGGGAAGTTGGCGTGATAGTTATCTTCGATGACCTTACTGCGAGGACAAGGTCAAAAACTTTCAAGTATCCCGTCAGCTCCTTTGAAGAGCTGCTTTCTTCATCAGTAGAGCTCCTCAGATCTGTAGAAGCTGACTCTGGAGAAAAAAAGATCAGGAGGGTAGCTGTTAAGGTTTCCCGTTTTGAAAAGAAAGAAGGAAGCCTTCTCGATTACCTGTCGTAAATGGATTACTTTGAAAATGAATAAATTTTTAGAAAAATTTTCAAAAATTATATATAATTCCTCATACATATCATTTTTGTGAAAGTAACAGAAGCTGTAAAAAAGATAGTAGATGAAAACGTCCTCTACCAGATACTCCTTTCGAGCGGCCTTGCCAACCTGAACGCCATGGCCAGAGAAATAAAGAGCGCAGTGGATTCGATGACCGGCAAAGAAGTGAAGCTCAACACGATTGAGAAGGCTCTGACCAAGCTCAGCACAATCAAAACAGAATCCTACACAGTATCGACTTCAGGAACTGAAGTTGAGCTTGAAACTGGCATAAGCGAGGTCACTTACACCCTGGATGAGTTCAGCGGCGTCGACTTTACAAAGCTGATAATGGCCGTCATGGATGAAGGAAAGATCAAAGCAATAGTCAAAGGAGGCAACCAGGCGAGCGAGCTCGTCCTTCTTAAAGTCAAGTTCGTTGGGGCAAAGCACGATGTGCCATACCATCCTCTGATAATGGTGTTCAACGCCCTTAACGTCAACCTTCTTCACGCCTTCAGGTTTGACAGAAACGTTTATTTTATAATGCCCAGAAAAGATTCGGTAAAAGCCTTAAGCGTGATCGAGAAGTTAAGGTAAATGGCGGAGGACCGTTTTCGGGCTCTTTTGAAGCTCGGGCTTACTTCGTACGATGTAAAGGTATTTCAGGCTCTTCTGAACGGCGGTTCAATGACCGCCCAGGAGATCTCAAGGTACTCTCATGTTCCCTATCCCAAAGTTTACAGCTCTTTAAAGAAGCTTGCTGAAATGAAGTGGATCAAAGAAGAAAAATCCTGGCCCTCAAGGTACTACCTAGCTCCCCCCGACGAGATACTCATGAGGTTCAAGGAGAAGGTCGAAAGCGATCTGAAAGAGTTTGAATCTTTCATAGAAAGCTCGGTAAGGCCAGTTTACAACTCAAGGGGGATAACGGAGAAATCAGACGTCTGGCTTGTCAACGGCTACAGGGCTGTCATGGAAACAGTAATCGAGGCGGTTAAGCTTGCAAAAGAAGAAGTAAAGATAGCTATGCCTTTTGAGCCCGAACAGAGCTTTTTTATGGATCTGAAAGATTCAGTCTACGATAAAAAAGACCTGAAAGTTAAAGTGCTGACTTCTTCAAAATCTTCGGGCTACATAAAAAAAGAATTACCTAAAGCGGAGGTAAGGATAAGGGATTCGATGTTCGGCGGAGGCGTCATATCAGATTCCAGGACCGTTGTCCTCATGCTTTCGATGTCCGAAGGCGACTACACAGCTATAGCTTCAAACCATCCTTATCTTGCCATGCTTGCTGACAGCTATTTTAACTACCTGTGGGAAGGTGCAGAAACAACAGTCTAGGGGTTTCGCTCTACGTAGATGCACGTAGGTACGCATCAGCATACCTATCGTACGCGTAGAGCTTGGGCTTCACAACTTCATGCAACCCCCTCACGAGTTCATCGGGAGTCTTCCGCTCCGCCCCTGTCAGGACGCACCCACCCATTCATATGCCTTCCATTTTGCCGAAGGCCTCATGGGAAACGCCGACCATCTTCAGTGACCTTCCCCCTCTGTGTGTGCACATACCCCTCCATCTTTTCCTAAAGGAGGTCTTGGGTCTTTGCTACCACCCTACTGCCCGTGCACACACAAATTGTTCATATTCAGAAATACATATAAACTATCTATTTTGAAACTGCAGACTACGGCAAAAACAGAATAACCGCTTCTGTACCGGGTTTTAACTCAGCCACTCTGTTTTCAACCCTGCCGATAAAGTTGGCTTTTACCGGATAAGTCGTGTTTTTCAGAAAAACAACAAGCCACCCTCCCATGTAATCAAAAGCTATATCTCCTTCTTTGAACGAAGCTTCTGGCTTTTCAGCTCCCGCCCTTACAGGCACCCTGAACATGTAGTAGTTCCCCCTGTTTATGGTTAGAGCCTTAACCCTGTTTGCCCTCAGAAGCTCGTTGATCGTTTTTGGATGGTTTGCAGCGTCGAGCGTCGCAGAAATCATTTCCTTTCCGTTATGAACGATAGACAGCCTAGGCACTATCATCATCACCTTTTAAAGAAAAGGTCCCTATTTCTGAAGCGCGCATTTAAGTAAAATAGATAATGCTGAAAATATAAAGGTTAGCCTTTTTGCTTTCATCTTTTTCACTAGAGACTCCGTAACAGTAGATCAAAAATTTTTAGCGAAAGATGGCGTTTTGCCGCTTTTGCAAACAATGCGCAATTCTACGATCTAATAATGGTAAAGCGCATTAATATTTTTGAGACATGTAAAAATCTATAGATGGTGCTTGTTTTTTAAGCTTGCGCAGACAGGCTATGAAGAACAACCTGAAGCATCATGACCCTTATAATGTATGAGTATAACAAATTCATCATAAATTTATATAAAAATTTTTGATCTACTG
>JAWDMM010000069.1:0-6816 GCA_046536595.1 Nitrososphaeria archaeon
TAAAGGAACCCATGGTACTATCCTGTAAGCCAGCCTTGGACCTGAGCCTGTGTTGCTCGTCTTGCCCCCTACAAAAACGCCCACCCCTATCTTGTCTGGATCCCAATCAAAGTAATCGCATACGTTCTTGCACCTGCCACAGGCTATACACCTTTTATCGTCAACTTCAATACCAACTGAACCGTCTTCCTTTGCATAAAGCTTGATAGCGTTTACAGGACAAACAGCCGCAACATCAGGAGTTACCTTTTTCAGAGCTTCTGCTGAAGTTGGCAGACAGAACTTTATCTTTTCTGGATCTGGCGTTGGAGCCTGTCCCCAGTGACCAACAACAACTATATCTCCAGCTAACGTGCCAGCACATATGTTTGTGCATCCTGAAACAAAAATATCCAGCTTAGATGGTAGCTTTTCCTCCCCTGTAAAGTAAGGCATAAAGTAATCATAAAGTGCCTTTGTTATCGAAGGTGCATCTACAGCGAATGTTGAACATGTAAGGTATGCCGTACATGAAGTTATGTGCCAGAGGCTGTTTTCCCAGCCTCCCGCCGGAAAACCGTAACCTTCCATGACATCGACTATTTTCTTCGCTTTATCAAGTGAATCAGTGATAAATTCAACGTTCATACCTCTGGTTGCTCTAACTACCTTTAGTCCGTAGCTATCAGCTACATCTATTATCTTTTTCAGCGTATCAACGCTTATTCTTGAGTTCGGTGGAAGCCCAACCTTTACTGTAAAAATGCTTTCTCCGCTTTCAGATATGTGTTCTATTATTCCGTTTCCATGGAACTTTCTATCAACCCACTTTCCATAGTTTCTTTTAATTATGTCCGGGAACTGTGCGGCGTAAGGCATAGGAAGCCTCTTGTTTACCCTTTCGGAAGGATCTGGAACAAAAGTTTCAGCCATTTACTGCTCACCTCCATAGTAATCTTTGACCAAGCTCTTAGCCCATTCTGCGTATGTAACCCTTTCATCGTCTGAAAGGACAGCACCTGTTGTAAACCTTAAATGCGATGATGATGTAGCCTTTGGTTTGTCAGGAAGCGTTTCTTTTGCAGCGTCGCTTATGAGCCTGAAACCTCTTCTGAGTATGAGGTCTGCAAGCCTGTGCCTCCTCGGCGCATTGTTCGAGTAGATATCTATGACCTTAAGTATAAACGGCAATGCTTCCTTGTAGTCATCAAGAAGCGCCACACCCCAGCTCAGCCTTGGCCCATAGTGGGCCTGAGCGTGCGAACCTACCAACAGAGCTATTTTTCTGTTCTTTCCTGGCTTTATAGCTGGAAATGCCATCTTTATACAATTCATTGCCTTAAGACATTTGTCTCCATCTATCTTAAGCTGCTGCTTGTCATCATCCCATGAGATTGCCCCTGAAGGGCATCTCTTTGCCAGCTCTTTCGGGTCAACCTTGCCGCTCTTTATCATCTCCCTTAGCTTTTCCTGATCCACTTCTGGAGCGCCAACCCATGTCCCTATTAACGTAAAATCTGACCTAGCGTTTGCGCCGGCGCAATCGAAAGGACATCCACTGAACTTCATCTTTAGCTTGTACGGAAAAAGCTGGGTGTTAAGGAATTTGTAAATCTCAGGGTGGCTTCTGAAAAAATCCATGGCTGCAAGCGTATCATAGAGAGCAAACTCACAAAGAGCTGGACCTGGACAGGCATAAAATTCCCTGAAAGTATCACCTGAACCGCCAACGTCAGAACCCATGACGTTTCTTATTATGTCTATGGCCTGGTCAGCCTTATCAGGCTGTATGTTTATCACTATTGCACCAGTGTTCCCTGCGAACTCCAGCAACCCTATTCCATACTGTTCTGCAACGTAAGCTATCTTCTTTAAATAAGCGGTTGATAGGAACCTTCCAGCTGGAGAATAGGTCCTGAAGTGAACCTCAGATACTTTCCCATCTCTCGATCTTCTGGCAAGGATCCCGCTGAATACATACCTGACCCTGAATGAGCCGCTGTACCATGGCGAATATTTGTGCATTACTCCCCAAGCATAATACTCTATTGGATACTTGGTTTTCTTTAACTCTGTAACGTGGCTAGGCCACGGACCTTTCTCGAGTTTTTCAAGAGCCTTCATATCATCCCCTGAGAGTTTCTGTTCCTTGATGTCTGAAATCGTCATTTGAATGATATTTTAAATCGGGTTTTAAAATCAGTTATTACACTTTATAGTGTAATAAAAAATGTTATAAAAAATCGTGTAATAATCGTTTAAAATTAAAAATTGAAAAATTCATCTATGGAACTGATAAATTACTTAGCTTATGCCGCTTATCTTTCTTTTGTTTTCTGTGTCGTCATGACGATCTTAAAGATCAGCAAATACGCCAGAGCTCCTATGCACCTAAGGTGGGAGCTTTACCCTGTTCCTTCTGAAGAAGAACACAAACACGGAGGCTCTTATCTGGAAAGGCCAGAATGGTGGAAGACTGATATCAAAGAAGAAAAAGGTTCAGAGCTCATCGATATGCTCAAAGAGATGATATTTATAAAAAGGCTTTATAACAGCAAACGAACCCAATGGTATTTTAGTTTCCTTTTTCACGGCGGCATATATTTGCTCCTGATATGGTTTGTGGCTATTTTTATAGGAAGCCTTTTTGAGCTTCTAAAAATCACTTCGGGTATTATTTTTACTGTGTTTTTTTATGCTTCTTTGGTTCTTGGTTATATGGGGATCTTTGTAACGTTTATAGGGGCTGTTGGGCTTATAGCGCTAAGGGCAACAGATAAAAGGATCAACTACCTTTCTGCTCCAGTAGATTACTTTAACCTTTCATTAATATCGCTTATCATGTTGTCTATGGTATTTTCACTCTTTTATGATCCTTACTTTAACTATGCAAGATCCTTTCTAGCATACCTGATAAGCGGAAACGGTTTGCTCATATACTTTAAACAATCGGCTTTGCCCGTTGCATCTTCTATAACGGTTCTGCTTGTATGTCTTTTCCTGCTTTATTTACCTTTTACAAAAATGACTCATTTTCTCGGAAAATATTTTACCTACCATAAGGTTCAGTGGGACTCAAGGCCTAACATGGTAGCGGGAAGGTTCGATGAAAAGAAGTCAGAACTCATCAAAAAGAACCTCGACTTTACAGTTACGTGGGACGCACCGCACGCTCCTAAAGGAAAAAAGTGGAATGAAGTATGAGCAAGATAGTTGATCCTAAAGAATTTTCAAGAGAAAGCAGAGAACCCTTGATAAAGATAAAGCTTGAAGATCTGTTAAAGCTCGAAGGTTTAAAAGAGGAACCTCCAATAAAAGATCCTCCTGCAGCATGGACTCAGAGGTATGACTTCACCCTTGATGGACATGCTGCCGTTGGAATTCCGATACCGAAAAATGAAGAAGAAAAAAGAGTTCTTGTAGAAAAGTTCCTTAAAGGGCTTGAAAAAGATCTGAGTTATGAAGGTAACTGGACTTTTGCGCAGCAGTTTAAGCTTTCTCTAGATTACTGCGTAAAGTGCGGGGCCTGCGAGGAAGCGTGCCCTATCTATACAGCTAGCGGTAAGCAGAACATCTACAGCCCGTTATACCGTTCGGAAATTCTCAGAAGGGTATACAGAAAACACTTTACAACTGCCGGAAAACTTTTTGGAACCTTGGTTACAGGTGATATAGATGAGACCTGGCAGCTAATAACAAGGCTCATAGAGCTATCTTACAGGTGCAACATATGCAGAAGGTGTGCGCAGGTATGCCCAATAGGTATAGATAACGGACTAATAGCGAGGGAAATAAGAAAAATAGCAAGCCAAGAGTTAGGTATAGCTGCTAAAGAGCTGCACGAAAACGGCACCGTGCTCCAGCTAAAGGTTGGTTCAAGTACAGGTATGAACCCTGACGGCTTTAAAAAAATAGTAAAAATGATGGAAGAAGATATAGAATCCAAAACCGGATTAAGGATCAAGATTCCCGTAGATGAAAAAGGAGCAGATATACTTCTTATACACAACGCCGGTGAATTCCTTTCGTGGCCAGAAAATCCTGAAGCCTATGCTATAATATTTGAAAAGGCTGGCCTGAGCTGGACTCTGAGCTCTGAGCCAGTAGGTTATGATTCAGTAAACTACGGAGTCTGGTACGATGATATTCAGCTAGCAAGAATAGCAAAAAAACACGTTGAAATAGCTCACAAACTAGGCGTAAAAAGGATCGTAGTAGGTGAATGCGGGCATGCTACAAAAGCGCTTGTAGTTACTGCAGAAAGGCTCCTTACCAAAGAAAACTACATACCAAGAGAAAGCGTGCTTCCCATACTAGCAGAAATAGTAGATAAAGGCAAGCTAGACCTAGACCCTATTAAAAACGATTTTCCTGTAACACTTCATGATCCATGCAACATTGTCAGGCTCTCTGGAATTGTAGAACCACAGAGAAAAGTCCTGAAAAAGATAGCCCCGCGTTTTAGAGAGATGGAGCCGCATGGAGTGTGTAATTACTGCTGCGGAGGCGGTTCTGGGTTTGCTATAATACACTCATACAATTTTGATCAGTGGAAAAACAAAGTTGCTTCTAGGATGAAAGTTAAACAGATACTTGATGCGTTCAGACAAGAGTTAAACGATGGTAGCTTTAAGTATGTTTGTGCTCCGTGCAGCAACTGTAAAGGAGAAATAAGAGATTTTATTTCGCACTATAAGCTTTGGGACAAGTTCAGGATAAATTATGGAGGTCTTGCAGAACTTGTAGTTAACGCAATGAACGAAGTCAAAAATCCTTACATACAAAAGGACGAATTTCATTAAAGGGAAATTACAAACTTAGCTGTTGATGCATAATCATAAAAAGAACCGACACCCCAGACGTCTATATCATCTCTACAAAAATTCTTAACCTCATAGCCCTGTACGGCTGCTGAACATGCAACAAATTTTACGCCAAGCTTTACCGCATCCTCAAACTTTTTCTTGATGCTTTCGCTCAACCTTTCAAATACTTCTTTTTTAACCAGAAGCACGCCATCAAGCGCAAGAAACACTAACACATCATATCCCATTGCGGCAGCTGCTGAAGCGTAGTCCAGCAGCATTCCGGTCCTTGCTGAATCAGCAGGCGGCACAGTAGAAAGGAAAGCCACTTTATCCATTGTTGACCACCAGTGCTCTGTAAACCAGATCCATAAGCCCCGAATATTCTATTTCCTTTTTATACATCTTGTTAAGGTAAGGAACAACGTGACTAAGCTGGGCTTTGCATATGGAACATGGCCTTATGACCCAGCTTGCTCCGCTTTTCAGCGCTTCCTCGTACCAAAGCTTTGCGTACTGTGTGGCGAGCGGTACAACCTCATCTGCAAGGTTCCCACCCTGTCCTCCGCAGCACCACGTATATTCCTTCCTATGCTCTGGATCAACCCATTTTTTTGTTACGTGATTCATTATGAACCTCGGCTCTTCAGTTAAATCTCCTCCTCTTGCGTACTGGCACGGATCCTGATAAGTGTAAACTGTTTCTCCGTTTTTGCTCGGGTCTAGCTTTATCTTTCCCTCCTTTATTGCTCTGTAAACGAGATGATGTATGTGAACAAGCTTTATCCCTTTTTTTTCGAGTTCGGGCATAGTATAGTTTTTGTGAACTCTCCACGCGTGACCACACTCTCCCGCTATAACCAGCTTAACACCTAGCTTTTCAGCGGCGCTGACGTATTTCTGCGCAAGCCCCTGCATGTGCTTTGGATGAAGGAAAAGACCGAAGTTTGCTGTTTCTGTAACTTCGGTACTTATTGTAAAATCAACACCGTAAACGTTTAAGAAAAGCAGATAGCCTTTTAGCGTTTCAAGGTTCATGTATAGATCTGCTGATGACGGTAAAAGAAGGGCATCAGCCTTTTCGTCTACTTTTACCTTTACGTCGACGCTTTTTTCTTCCTTTATTTCGTTCTTCACAAAGTCAAGGATTGGAACTATAGCCTTTGGATTGAGGTTCATGTTGTTACCGCTCTTCCAGTGAGCATCTATGGTTAAAGCCGTGAACCTTGAGGCCATCCCAATTTCATAAAGTATAGACCTGACGGTCCTAGTTACATCTGTCTGATCTACGCCAAAAGGACAAACATATGCGCATCTTCTGCAGATCAAACAGAGCCAGTAGTACGTGTATACTTTTTTTATGTAGGATTCGTCTATTTCCTTTACAGCACCGGCCACTTTACCGAATATCTTTCCCGATAGCTTTGTTCCCTTTATTACAGCTCTTATCAGCTCTGCTCTTCCAAGAGGCGAATTAAGTATATCACCACTGGTTATGTACGTCGGACAAGCCTCCAGACAGGCTCCACAATGAACGCAAACGTCTATGGCCATCTTAACGTTCCAGTTCTTGTTATATTCTTCAATAAGCCTTTTTTTAAAGTGCTGAACCTTATCTTCTGCTTTCTTTACCCCAACTTTTTCGTTCAGAGAATTTAAAAGGGTTTCATCTGCAGTATAATGAGAAAAGTTAGAAACATCTCCGTAGCTGAAGGGTCTTTCCTTAAATACCTTTCCGTAGGACATTAATGTTTTTCACCTCCATATCCAACCTTTAGAGAAGGTCTTGAAATTGTGGGCATGAAGAGGTATGAGAAAGGATGAATGAGTTTCCCCCAGGGGAAATAAGCTACAAGTATCATTGCAAGTATCGCGTGCGCCTGAAGAATTGGCTCAGAAATGATGTATGATATCTGAGGATGAAAAGTTAAAAGCGAGTACATCCACAAAGAAACAGATTGTATATAGCTTGGATAGAATGGAGAGATCCCGAGCGTCTGCAAGAGGCCGAGCATTATAATTGCCAGTAAGA
>JAWDMM010000070.1:0-6623 GCA_046536595.1 Nitrososphaeria archaeon
CCTTTACTAATGACCTGAAAAAGGTTCTGGATTACGTTAGCTCTCTGAGCCTGAGCGAAGACAAAAAAGAAAATGTAAAGAAGAAAGTTGAAAGCCTTTTAAACGAAATAGAAAAGAAGCCAAAGTCCATGGGCTGGAAGTTGAGGGCAAAAGTAGGGGAAAGCAGGAAATGGTATGAGGATGTGGAAGAGGATCAGAAGGTAGTGGAATAAAATCTTCCAGTTTAAATGATTAAGACGTTTATAGTGTTTTCCATTCGAGGTAAACATTGAATAAGTTAGAAGTTCTTACAAAACGAACTGCAAGTCTCGCCCTTCACAGTAGATCAAAACTTTTTAGCACAGAAGGCGTTTTGCCGTTTTTGCAAAAAATACACAATCCTGTGATCTAATAAAAGCGCATTAATATTTTTGAGATGTGGAAAAATCTATAGATAATGCTTGTTTTTTAAGCTTGTGCAAGGTTTCAAAACAGCAGGCTAATGCGGAAGCAAGCGCGACTATGAACGGGAAAATCTAAATGCGAGGCTGGGTAGTTTACCAAAAACTTGACGTTAGAGAAAGCCCGAGACCCCGGGAACAATCGTACTTCAGTGCAAAAAGGACATCGGTGTAAACTGTTAACAAAAATTCGTTTAAAGTGCACAAAAGCATAATAAAATGTTAAATAATAAAACTTTTTTTCTTTGTATTTTAAATTTTTAAACTTTATATCCATTAATATTTATATTAACATATATAAAATAGATAATTATGAGCGATAGATTAGCCATCGTAGTTTTTTCCGGAACAGTTGACAGGCTTCTTCCGGCAGCGATAATAGCTTCAGGTGGGGTTGCCATGGGAATGGACGTTGAGCTTTTTCTCACCTTCTGGGGCCTTAACGCGTTTAGGAAAGATTCTGTAAACTCCAACACGAGGTTCAGTAAGGATTATGAAGATATGGCCCCGCTGATGATGGAGGTTATGAAGAACAAGAACGTCCCTTCGTGGTTTGAAATGCTGAAAAGGGCTAAGGAGATCGGAAACGTAAAGGTTCACGCCTGCGCCATGACCTACGATTTGCTGGACATGAAAAAAGAGGATCTCGCTGATGTCGTCGACGACGTCATAGGGGTTGGCGAATTCATAAGCATGGCCAAGGACGCAAAAATAACCCTGTTCATCTAGGTGGTGTTTATGAGCGAAGAGAATAAAGAAAAAATAAAGGTAATAGACGCAAGGGGAAGCTTTTGTCCAGGCCCTCTTATGGAACTCATACGCGCAATAAAGCAAAGCAACGTTGGTGACATAATAGAAGTCTGGTCTTCAGACCAGGGATCTCAGAGAGACATACCGGTGTGGGCAGAAAAAGCAGGTCATGAATTTCTTGGAGTTATTCACGAGCAGGGATACGACAGAATAAGGGTTCGCAAGAAAAGGTGAAAGCTTTTGCCGAAAAAGATAGTAGTCGTTGGAGGAGGAACAGGCGGCACAATAGTAGCTAACAACTTGGCACACAGGCTGCATCGCGAGATCGTGAACGGGAAAGTCGAAATAACTGTTGTTGATCCTTCAGCGTACCACGTATATCAGCCAGCTTGGCTGTTAATTCCTTTCCGCATAATGCACCAGAACGAAGCCATACGACCGGAAAGGAGCCTGCTTGCTGAGACTGTAAAGTTCAGACAGGAAAAGGCTAAAAGGATCGACCTGAACAACAGGGTTGTTGAAACTGATTCAGCAAAGCTTCAGTACGATTTTCTGGTGATATCCACAGGTGCTCGGCCAGATTACTCCCAGGTGCCTGGGCTTGATAAAGCCGGATATGATTTCTACACTCTTGATAACTCACTTAAGCTCAGAGAAGCTCTGGGAAGGTTCTCTGGAGGCAAGCTAGTTACAGTTATAGCCGGTATACCGTTTAAATGTCCCCCAGCCCCTTTAGAATTTGTATTTCTTGCTGATTCTTATTTTTCAAGGCTGGGCGTAAGGGACAAAATAGAACTCAGCTACGTTTATCCGCTGCCAAGGCCATTTACAATTCAAAGCGTTGCGGAAGAAGTTGGAAAGCTAATGGAACAGAAAAAGATCAACATGAACCTCCTGTTTAACGTGGAATCTATAGACATTGAAAAGAAAGAAATCAGGTCTCTCGAAGGGGAAACAGTAAAGTACGACCTTGCAGTTATAGTGCCGCCCCATACAGGGGCTGATGTAGTACGCAATTCTGGAATAGCTGACACAGGAGGATGGATACCCACAGACAAATACACGTTAAACGTTAAGGGTTACGATGACGCTTATGCAATAGGTGACGCAACCGACCTGCCGGTATCCAAAGCCGGTTCAGCGGCAGACTTTGAAGCCGCCGTAGTTGCTACAAACATACTTGATCAGCTAAACGGCCTTGCTCCGAGCATGAGGTACAACGGGCGTGTCATGTGCTTTATGACAACTGCTATCGGCGAAGCAACTATGTTGATCTTTGATTATGACCACCCCCCAGTACCTCCACCTCCTAACTTTGCATGTTACTGGTACAAGCTTGTGTACAACAGGATGTACTGGACGATAACGGCAAAAGGGCTTTTGCCTGGCTTTGGAGTGTGATGGGTATGGAAAAGAACAACAAATTAATCGAAATGCTTTCAACCCCCGAGAACGCCGAGAGGATAGAGAAGCTGATAAACGCCCTCCCAACGATCGAGCACGCAGTAACCCTTTTACAGGAACTTGACAGGCTGGGGGCGCTAGACATTATTTTTTCACTTACATGCGCAGTTGCAAACAGCAAAAACATGCTTTCAGACGAGATGGTCTCAGGTGTAGCTTCTATGGGAAGCACCGCAATAGAGCTGCTCGCTAAGATTGGTTCACCTGAAGTGCAGAAAGTCCTTTCAGTGATAATGGATCACAGCGTTGAATTAAGCCAGAGCATGATCAACGCCGAAAGGGTAAAGGGGATAACAGGTCTCATAAAGGCTCTGAATGACCCAGAAGTTCAGCAGGGTCTCGGTTCCATCTTTGCCTTTCTAAAAGTGTTCGGCAGATACGTAAAATCGGCAAAAGAAGATAACGTATAGTCAGCATTACTGTTTAAAAGCGCTGTAACTTAATTATAATTTCCAGAGTTTCAGAAAAAGAAACCGAACGTTCCTCATGGTTCCAGAGGATTCCTTATAAAATGACTTGTTTTAACTTAACCTTATGAACAGAAATTTAGTTATAGTAGGTATAATAGCAATACTGGTAGTCGCAGGAATCGCCTATGAACTCTACCCGCAGTACACAAAACAAACAACGCCGGTTAGCACATCTTCAACCACGGTAGCCTTCCCGGTAGCGCTCACCGACCCGCCTTCAGTACCTCCAGGAACATCCGCGCTCTGGCTGAACTACACAGCAGTTGAGCTTATAACAAATTCAAGCCCGCTTTTTGCGAATTATACCGGTTCTGTAAACCTGATGAGCCTGATAAACACGTCCAAAGTTATAGCAGAGTTTAACGTGCCCAAGAACGTTATGGTAAACCAGATAAGGCTTTTCGTATCTTCAGCTAAAATAGAGATCAACGGAACACAATACCCTGTTTTCCTGCCGAGCGGAGTCCTTAAGATCCCGCTCAGGAACGCAACATCAGGGGCTCTTGTTGACCTTCAACCCCACATAGTAACCGCTTATGCTGGGCAAACGCCCGAGTACATTCTCACACCTGTAGCGACAGCCATACCGTACAGCGTTTCGGCCAAAGTCGGGCAGACAGTAGCTCTCCCAAGCCAGGTCGTTAAAAAGCTCAGGGACACGATTTCAAACTTAACGGTTGTTTCTTCCTCGCTCACTTTCAAAGGAAACGTTACAAACTTCAGCATAACGATAAAGAACAACGGGGACGAACCTGTGGTTGTATACGCTGTAAGGGTTTTCGGTGAGTGGCAGACACAGGTAAACATCACATTTAACTCGAGCGCCTTTGAAAGATCAGGAAAAGGTTTCGCTTCAGCCTTCGTTAAAGGGACTCCAGTCGGCTTTAACGGAACGTTCATTTCCAGAATGCCCGTTGTGTTCTTCGTTTACAACAACAGCCTAGAACCGTTCCCCAACGCGCCGGTCAACCCGCACAGGCTTCACTTCTTTGGACCTTCCATGCACATGGGACCTTTTAACTTCTCTTCTAGCGCTGTGTTCAACGGTTCTATGATCAACTACACGCCCCCAGTGTGGCACGGGAATTTTGGAATAATCATTGAGCCGGGCCAGAAGGTAACGCTCAACTTCAGCGGGGTGATTACACCTTTAAGACACGGCTTGCACTTCAGAAGCCACCTGTTTACAGGTGTAAAGATCTACACGATCCCGTTAAACGGAGTTCAATACGAAATAAGGCTGATGAGCATCCCACCAACGAACACAACCTATTACAAAATGAACGACACGCCTCGTCCCTTCTAGGGGCGGGGTAAAATTTAAATACTAAAACCTTATAAAGTATATTAAGGCGATGGTTCCTTCAAGGCGGGGAGGATGTCAGGTATCAGCGAAAGAACTTTAAAGAATTTTTTTATTTTTTTATAAACAAATTTTTAACACACTTTTTTTGGTAAAGCTTTCTGAACATAGACGTATAGAAAATTAAGGTGACGTTAACTTAAGCTCGTTCTGATCACCTCATGCTTGCAATTAACAAAATTGGCTTAATCCATTCAGACAGCTGATCATTTGATAATGGCGCTGAACCAATTTCCTCGTTCGTTAATACATAATTATAGAAGAACCTGAAGGCTTTGAGCCAGTTCTTTACATGGTCAAATTTTGGCCTTCTGCACGGAAAAAGGTCGTCAAAAGCTTCTGTCCTGTCCTTTATGTATTCATTCATCCTTTCCATGAGGTTCTTCAGGCTATGTTCATATACAACATGATCTACCCTTGCCCACCTGCGAGCATCAACGTACCTAAGAGCTCTGTGTAGATAGTCTTCTTACCATACTTCTTTACAAGCTTCCTTATGAAATAGTATGCATCAAGAGAGTTCTGATGCCAACTTATGTGGAATGACAGGAACGCTTTAAGTTGAGGTTCATACGCTACCCATAGCCAAGCTTTCTTCCCACCAACGTTTATTTCTGTTTCATCTATGAATATAACTTTCACGTCTTTCTTATCTGCATCAAAAGAATCAAGCACAAAGGAATGTTTCTGTATCTATTTCCAAACGGCAACATGGCTCCTCTTTATTATCGGCTCAAGTGCATGCGAAGCTTTTCTTAAGCTTCAAACTTGAGAAATAAGGCATAGAAGATAATTGCTGTTGGGGTCCTTTTTCTGGTTTGTGTCATCATTTGCTAGAAAGAGGGCCCGCTGAAAAATAAATTTTAAGCCTTAAGTTAACGGCACCAGGAGGTCGGAGATTAAATTTAAATAATCCTATAAACAATTATTATTTTGATGGCAAAAGTATTGATCCTTGCAGGAGATGCAACTGAAAGCCTTGAGCTCATGTACCCATATCAGAGGCTTCTTGAAGAAGGTTATGAAGTTGATATAGCTGCGCCTTCAGCAAAAACAATTCAGACAGTGGTTCACGACTTTGTCCCGGGTTTTGATACATATACTGAAAAGCCAGGATATCTTGTTAAGGCAAACAAAACTTTCAAGGATGTCAAGCCAGAAGAATACGTTGCGCTGATAATCCCCGGGGGCAGAGCGCCTGAGTACATAAGAAACGATCCTTACGTTATAAAGATAGTGAAGCATTTCTTTCAAAAGGGAAAGCCTGTGGCTCAGATATGTCACGCTCCGCTTATACTTGGCGCTGCAGGGGTCCTTAAAGGAAAAAAGAGCGCGGCTTATCCGGCTCTTAAGCCAGACGTGGAGAACGCCGGCGCCACATTCGTGGACTCTGCTGCGGTTGTGGACGGCAATATGGTTTCTGCAAGGGCCTGGCCAGATCATCCCAGCTGGATGCGCGAGTTCATGAAAATTCTAAAATCAAAATATCCACCTAAATGATAATTTTTATTTTTTATTGTAAACAATTATATAATAAAAATAGAGAAGCTGCACCTTCCAGAGCGGAAATCAGCGCAGCTTTGAGTTTTGGCGTTCAAGCTTTAGGTAACAAGACCTTTTTTGGGTACATTATAGATCATCGTCTTCACGCACGTGAACTTCCGGTCTGATAGGTTTAGCTTCACCTCGTACTTGCGGGCACACTCCGATTGTCTTCACTAACCTACTACCTCAACAAGGGGTGCTAGCCTTCATCTTCAAGGCTTGATCAGATCCTGCTTCATCTGTGATGATAGCGCGCAGATCTCCCGCTCCTAGAAAGTATCAATAACCTTAACTGGAACGGAATCAACCTTATAATCCCTGTGAGACAAGTTGGCTATCCCATTTGCTATGAAGTAGTTCGTGAACCACTTTGCCTCAAGGAAAAGCCTGAGCAAAAGTTCAAGCCTTTCCCTGGAGATCTTACTCCTATCCAGTTTCAGCTCAAACGTTCTACCTGAAACTTTATCCTGGGCAGTGTTTGCTTCCTCTTCTCCCTGATCTTGGCATTCTAGGTTTGGCGTAAAAGACGCACCGTAATCAACGGTTTAAAAATAAATTACTACAGCAAAATATTATTAGGAGTTTTATTAT
>JAWDMM010000071.1:0-6481 GCA_046536595.1 Nitrososphaeria archaeon
GGCGAGGTTTGTCGTTCGCTTTATCAAAAGTTTATATAAAAAACATTTTTATATTATACCTAATCAGTTTTCAACAATTTTAATGCAAATTGAATTCCCTTAACTAATAAGCGCCGGGGGCAAGCCCTTACCTTTCAAGTATCTTTTCCGTACCATTTGTTCTTTAATTGCAAAAAGCAAAATAAAAAGCTTTATGAAAAATAGCACAAAAACTACTTGTCCTTTCATCAGGTCAAAATCGCGTTTAAAAATACAATGAGATAACAAAAGCACAAAACAGTTAACAAAATTTTTTTATCTATTGTTAAGGAGTGGATAGTTCGCTAATAAATTGATTAATTTTCTGGTTTTGGACAATCTCTTTCTTCTCCAAAGTATTCATTTTTATTACAGCCGGATATTTCATTAAGTGTAGGGACTTTTTTACTTTAAGACATAAAGGTTTTGAAGCCGCATTGCCGATAAATTAATAAGCAGCTCACATGGGTAAAACAAAGCTATATGGCATTAAACCAAAAGTTAATAAAAACCAAAAAACATCAATTATGTCTCTAATTGTTATGAAATGTCATTACCTGCGGGAGTACTGCTATCTGAGAAAATAAACAGAGTATTGAATGGTCTTTTTTGACAAAATCTCTTGCTGCTTTGATTATTGATTTTTTATAGATTTTATTCGTGTAAATAAATAATATATTTAAAACACTATTGTCGAATAGTGAGTATGATTCCTCTATTATTACGTTTAGAAGATGTTTATCTATTTTAATTTCTTTTTTATTTACAGCAAAGCCATTCTTTTTAAGTATGTTTATAAAAAATGGTAGGTCATAATTAATCTTATTTTCGTTATCTTCCTTTGGAAAACCCACAAATTATTATAGCACAAGATACCCATGTGAGCTGCTTATTAATTTGTCGGCAATGCGTTTTCAAGATTATAGTGTTTCAATGATAATAATTATGATGCTGTTTAGAATGATGCCATTTATTATTTTTAGTTCTAATTTTAGTTATGGCTTATAGAGTGAACTAGTGTATCTCTCTCTGTCATTTCATGAGGGATATATCACTTACCCATTCAGGACAATCCCAGTGTCAAATCCCTCCGATACCTTGTTAAGGGGTCAGCCCGCAATTAGTTTATCGAGGCCTTACCTCAATTAAGCTATTGCGGTCATGACCCATTAACTTTGATATGGCCTGTACTCTTTAAGCACCCAGTAAATTATCCTAAGCATCTTTGCAGACGCAGCAACTATTGCTTTAGCGCTTCCCTTTTTCTTCTTTAGCTTAGAGTAGAAGTTGCCAACTGTTCCGTTAGGCTCTTTCCTTATGTTTGCCCACGTAACTTGAGTTAGTATCCACCTTAAGTAACTGCTTCCTTGCTTTGTTATCGGTCCATGGTACACTTTATTTCCTGATGAGCGGGTTGATGGAGCCATTGCATATTAAACCAAATGCCCTGAGTCTGGAAACCTGTTTATGTCCCCTATTTCGCTGATTATGAAAAGCGCAGAGTAGAACGATATTCCTGGAATGCTCATCAAAAGCTTTGCATCTTCATTGTCATTTGCAATATCCTTTATTTTGTTTGATATATCATCTATTTCCTTGTTCAACACTTCAAGGACGTTTAGGTAGCCGTTTATCTTGTAATCGTTCAGCTCTCTTAACGTTTTAATGTATTCCTTTGTGAAAGGAGATGCATTGATCTTTATATTATACATCAGCAAATGAGCGTGTATTCTGTTCTTTATTATTGACCTAACTCTGACAAGGCTTGCCCTGTGCTATCTCAGCTGCATCAATTCCATAGGAGGTATGCTCTATGATATATATCCTCCCCTTAGTAAATTTGCAAGCGTAAGAGAATCTACCTTATCTGTCTTTACCTTTGATTCAGCTATAGCCTTAGTCTTTAGCGGGTTTGATAAGGTAACGTTGTGCCTTTCAGATAATATCCTATATGCCCAGTACCATGTTGAAGAGCTCTCTATTACTATGTACGATCCAAGTGGTATTGAGTCTGAAAAGTTCCTTAGGCTATCTGGTTCAGACTTTATTTTTACTTCATTTAGCTCAGTTCCATTTTCATCCATTACAGTCGCATTTATAGTTGCCTTATGAAGATCCAATCCAACGTACATATGTTTTATGTTAACTGATTTCCTAATATTCTTAATCCTGCTCACATATTACTAGATCATGTTATACATTAGAGCCTGAAGAACCTCAAGGAAAGGATGAATGAATATATAAAGTACAGGGCAGAAGCTTTTGACGACCTTTTCCCGTGCAGAAAGCCAAAATTTGACCATGTAAAGAACTGGCTCAAAGCGTTCAGGTTCTTTTATAGCTATGTATTCACGAACGAGGAAATTGGTTCAGCGCCATTATCAAATGATCAGCTGTCTGAATGGATTAAGCCAATTTTGTTGATTGCAAGCATGAACTGAACAGATTATAGGATTTTATTGATTATACCATTATGATAAAGTTAGATATTCATTATACTTTAAATAATTTAAAACTTCATATGATAAATTATCATTTTTTAGCATATAAGATAGCTTACTGAGTTCAGGAGGGTCAATCATTGATTTTTGCATTATTTCATAATTTTCGAAAGCTTCCTGTGTAGCTCCATCATAAATTTTATTTCCGTATAGTAAAATAATTGTACGTGGAACGAACTGAGAAATAAATCTTAAATGATGAGTTATAACAATTATCGTTTTTCCTTTTTGATTTTCTTCTTTTAAATAATTCATTATTTGATATGATTGATATAAATCTTGACCTGTAGTTGGTTCATCAACGATAATTATTTCAGGATCCATAACTATTACGGAGGCAAACACGACTCTAAATTGGTCTGCCCTACTTATAGTATATGGATGTTTATCTTTTAGATGTTCTAATCCGAACCTTTTAAGGGCTGACATTACCCTGGCATTTATTTGATTTTCTGGCATTTTTATGTTTCTTAACCCGAAAGCTAATTCATCATAAACAGTCCTGTTTGAAATTTGATGAATAGGATTTTGGAAAACATAACCTACTTTTTTAACCAGTTCTTCCGAATCCCACTTTTTAATATCTTTCCCTAGAATTATCAGATTACCGCTTGTTGGTTTTAATAATCCATTAAATGTTTTAACTAATGTTGTTTTTCCAGATCCGTTAACGCCGATGATTCCGACAAATTCACCTTGTTTTATTCTCAACGAAATATTATTTAATGCTATAGTTCCGTTGGGATATACGACGCTTAAATTTTCTGCAACTATCGCGTCCGTATTTGATGATGGTGTATAACTATAGTTTGATTCAATTTTTTTCTCAGTATTTGTGGAGCGTATTTTTATAATTTCATTATATAAATCTTCTGTATTTAAATAAATTTTGGAAATAAAATTATTTTTTTAAGATAGTATGATAGTTCTACAATTTCTGGTATCGAACCTCTATGCGTTTTTATGATATCAATATTTTCAAAATATTTATCCGGAACATAATCCAATACTATTTCGCCGTCATCTAGCAGCAAAATTCTATCAACATATTTAACTAACTGATCTATGTTGTGTTCTACTATAACTATTGTTGAACTGTATTCTTTTTTTAACTTAATCAATGCATCTATTACTTCTCTTCTTCCGACTGGGTCAAGTTGACTTGTTGGTTCATCCAGTAGTATAATTTTTGGTCTTTTCGCTATAATAGTTGCTAAGCTTAATCTCTGTTTTTGCCCACCGCTTAACTCATATGGCGAAGAATATTTTTTATCTTCAAGATTAAGCAACTTTAAAGAATAATTTAACCTTTCAACCATTTCATCTTTATTAAGATTTAAATTTTCTAAAGGAAATACTATGTCATCTATAACTCTGTTCCATATTATTTGCGTTTCAGGATCTTCAAAAACCATTCCTACAATTTTAGACATTTCGCTTATTGAGCTTTCTAATAAATTTTTTCCTCGAACATAAATATTCCCTTTTAAAGTACCTAAATAACCGTATGGTATTAAACCTATAATTGATCTCAACAACGTTGTCTTTCCTGCACCTGTAGGTCCAGAAATTAACACAAATTCTCCTTCGTTTATTGTCAGATCAACTCCCTTTAATGCCCACGTGTCGGATCCAGCGTATTTCCACCAGAAATTTTTTATTTCAATTTCTTTCATTAAGCAACACCTATGAAGTTTAAGAACGGTAAACTGTAATAGTTTAAGATAAATACAATAACAAATGTTATAACGGAAAAAAGTATAATAAAATAATCCTTAGCAGTAATTTTATATTCGAAGAAAGAGCTTCTTTTACTCTTAGGATCATAATTTTTAGTTTCAAGAGCGTTTACTAAATCGTCAGCCCTTTTAAGAGACAGATAAACTAATAGAATTATTATTCCAAGTAATTTCTTTAAACGTTGAAATATATTCCCTTTGTTTATATCTAATGCTCGGGATTTCTGAGCTTGCACAATAATTTCATAATCATTAGCAAAAATCGCAAAGTTTCTAAACATTAATGCAAGTGACAGAGTAATGTTATACGGAAGTCTTAATCCACTGAAAGCTTCTACTATTTCGCGAGGATCCAATACAACAACAAATACAGCTGTAAATATTACCAGTGAAAGTACTTTTAAAAATGTGTCAAATCCTATATATAAATTCCCGTAAGATATTTTAATTAAAGCTCCAAATAAATAAAAAGAATAAAAAGTATGGCCGCCGTATAAACCAGTAAAAGTAATTATTAACCATAAAAAAGCTCCAAACCAAAAACCTATTATAATAAAATATTTTGCATATTGGAATTTTACCTTAGTTAAGAGCAAAAATAAGAAACTGATAGCTAAAAGCACTATTTCAACCAATGCGTTAAATGAAATTAAAGCTGCAATACTAAGAAAGAAATATAAAATAAAAAATGCTGAAGGGTTTATTTTCTTGAAGATTGTTACATTTTTTTTCTCTGTTAAAAAAACTTTGAACATTTCTGACAAAAAATATCACCTTGTCTAGTTAGTTATTTAATAAGTTATTTGAGTAGATAAAGCCTTGTTTTCTCAACATATGGAGTTACTATTTTTAATACTGGGATTCCAATTACTAAAACAACAATCCAGTTAGAAGCGACCCAAGTAGCATATCCAATCGTAAACATTATCCTTGCAGGAACATGGAAAAAGTACCATATTGAAAAAGCTCCAATTAAACCACCTATTAGATTATTTATTAAAAAAGCAAATAATATGTATAAAAGCCAATCTCTTTTGGATTTTAGAGCAGGATTGCCATTAAGATATCTAAAGGCTAAAAATGGTATTAATGATTGCATAAAATCACCAAATTTTTGAACTAAAGATGCAGCAAATGATAATCCCTCAAATAATCCTGCAAAAAGTGGTCCAATATATGAACCTATAGCGCCATATATTCCAAACCATAACCCAAAAATAACTTGGAAGGCTACTCCTGGGTATAAACTTCCTACATATGGCACAATTGCAGTAAGTACACCAAAAATGTCTAATACGCCTGTAACGGCTGCAGCGATCGCAAATGTAACTATTCCTACTGCAGCTGTAGCAGTTTGTGTTCTTTTTGTAAATTGCTTTTCTTCGTCCGGTGAGCTAGAAGCTTTTAACATTTTGCTATAAATTATTGTACCTATTATGCCATATAACATAATATTTTTTATCAATGAATAATTTTTATTTTTTTCTATAGACATCATTATTTTAGTTATTAAAAACTAATTTTTAAACCTTTTGCTTTTTTGACTATGCCGTTAACTTAAGCTCATAAGCTGTTCACCTTATGCAATTAACAAAATTAGCTTAATCCATTCTGGAAGCTGAGAATTAGAAAGTTTGAACTAATTTTCCCATCGGTATTAAGATCGTGTTTGTCAGCGTCAAAAGAATCGAACATAAATGCTGTGTTGCATGACTTAAGCGTGCAGTGTGAAGTTTTTATTTCAAGCCTCTTCATATTTATATAGTGAGGTGAAGAATGTGACCTCTGATAATAGAGACTGGGGCAAGTACAATGATGCGCTTGTTAGGAGGGGTGAAATCCTCTTCGACTTCTCAACCATAAACAACTGGAAAAAAGAACTCAAACAACTAAACAAAGGCAAAGTAGGCGAACCATACTGCCCAAACTCATCATGCTAGGCCTCATCAGAATCCTCTACCACCTACCATACAGACAACTAGAAGGCTTCATCAGAGCACTCGCAAAATACGTCGAAGGACTACAAGCACTAGGCTACACAATATGCAGAAGAATAAACAAACTCAACATAAACCTCGAAGAAACTTTGCTCAAATCCACAAGCTCAGTAAGCCTAGCAGTAGATTCATCAGGCATAAAAGTGCACAATGGTGGGGATTGGATAAGAAAGGTGTGGAAGGTGAAGAAGGGCTATCTAAAAATACACTTCGCCGTCAACACCAA
>JAWDMM010000072.1:0-6324 GCA_046536595.1 Nitrososphaeria archaeon
CTTTAAACTCAAACTTTTCCGTGTCGAGCAGTAAAATCTTCATCTAATCTACCACACAAAACATACAATTTAAGCTTTTACTTGTGCTTCCATGTTTGTAAACTACTCCGTCAGTAAGGGCTGGGTCTCTGGTAAAAAGATGACTGGTTTTATTGCGAGAGTATCTTGCATGCCTCCTTCAGAGGGCTTGTCTACAGGACTTCTTAGTTAATATTACTTTGAATATTATGGTTTTTTGAGCATAGAAATACCGTAATATGAGAAACATTTTTAAACGTTCTAAATACTAATCCTATGAAATGGCTCACAGAGGTTTACCGGTATGCACAAGCTGTCATAAACCGATTTCTCCTAATGAGAAATATACAAAATTTGTGTGCCCTGATTGTGGAAAGGTAACTATCTGGAGATGTGAAAAATGCAGAGAATTTAACAGATCATATAAATGCGATAACTGCGGTTTTGAGGGCCCTTAAGGTGAACTTAAATGCCTAATAAAGTTTTGGCAAGGGTTAAGATACTGCCTAAAGACATAGAAACAAAACCTGAGGATATAATAAAAAGTTTAACGAAATATAAGGTAGTAAGATATGAAGTTGAACCCATAGCTTTTGGACTGAATGCAATAATAGCAGACATAGAAATAGATGAAGCTGAAGGGGGAACGGAACCCTTAGAAGCTTATCTTTTAAGCAATGAATATATTAGCGAAATAGAAGTTATAGCAGTAAGTTATGCCAGAACCAAGCTGTAAAGTTTTTCTAAATTTATCTCTAAGACCGCAACTGGATTCTTTATTTTAAAATTCATAATAAGAGCAGGATTAAGTTCAAAAGTTTCTCCTATTAGCACGTTGTCTAATTTTATATCAAAACACCTTAAAGCATACGGCTTATTTGCCTTTAAAAATTTAGTTTTTTCAATTTTTAAACCTAAATTTCTTATGAGCGACTCAAAATATGATTTCATTTCAGTCAAACTTATTCCGTCCCTTTCTTCTAAAAGACAAAATTTCTTTTCTTGAACAACCTTATTTTCTTCCATATGAACTGTATCTCCTATTTCAAAAATTTTTCGCGGCATTGATTCGTTCTGGTTTGTTGCTAGTACAAAGATGCATCCTGGAAAAACTGAAGTTCTCAAAGCGTTGTGTTCTGAACTCTTTGAAAATTCTACCAATATAGGCTCTATATTTTCACCAAGGATCTGTTTTAAGTTACTTTCTGCTACGAGCGTGGGGTTTAGCACTTCTGTAAAGCCAAGCCCTATAGCAGTTGCTCTAATAAGATCATCTAGCTTTGTTTTATCAGAAAGTTTTCCGTTTGCAATTTTTATTTCAAGGTCTGGCCTTACATTAAAAAGTCCATATCCTAACAAAACTTCTTCAGCTATATCAACCGGGTGCATTATGTCTCCTCTATAGTGAGGAACAATAGCGATAATGTTTCCTTTTTCATAAGATGCGTCAAGCCTGCTTTTCTTAAGAGAAAGGATTATTTCTTCTGGTTTAAGTTCAAGCCCTAACGTGTTCCTGATCATATCTAAAGTTGCTGAGATTTTATATGAAGAAACATCTGGGCTTTTTAACGTTTTACCATCGGGATAAACAGCTGTCCCTTTTAGAACTTTACCGCCCATGTCATGCAGGGTTTCAGCTATAACTGAAGCGGCCAGTTTCATCGATCTGTAATCATTCCCAGTAATATCTATAAAAATGTCTTTTGTGTTGTTTGTAATTTTAGTATAATTCCCGTTAATTATGGGCGGCATGGATAGCGTTATTCCTGACTTATCGACTATAACGGGAAACTTATCCTTTACAAGATGGCCGTACTTTTGCCCCTGCTCAGTGATAAAAAGCATCTCTTTTACCGTTACTTCTTTATTCATATTTAATGGTATAAATCGGTAATCTTCACTTACTGTTTTATAAAAAAGTGGAAATTTTAAAACGTTCATATCATGAATCCCTATAGCCAGCTTTTTTCTTCCTCTTCCTAAACCTGCGTGCAAGTCTTCTTGCATTGAAATAAGTTGCCTTATAGTTTCTTCATCAAGTTGCAATCCTTTAGCGGCAAAGATAAATATAAATGGCCTTACATTTAAAACGCTTTCTTCTACATAAACTGTTATGTTGCTATTTTCAGGAGTCCAATACTCTATACCAAGCTCATCGCCGAACAGACCCTTCAATGCTTTAGCTATACCATACTCAGTAGAAAAATCGGGCCTGTTTGGGGAATATTCTATTCTCACATAATCTTGTGTTAGTTCTTCAATATCCACCCCTATATACGGAAGGATTTCTGTTATTTCTTCATAACTATGATTTGGAATTAATTTTTCAAGTCTATTTCTTAATATCTGAATTACTGGCATACACTATCTCCTAGCTGTTTTTATCAATTGTGAACTACCCTGACCTTACGGACAGGGCTTCCCAGTTCATCGAAACGCTTACGTGCGGAATACTTTTCAAGTATTCCACCATCGCAGAGGCGTTTTCATCCCTGGGCGTCTCGCCTGCGTTCCACAGGCAAAGCCCCTTTGGGCATCAATAATATAAAAATTTCTTTATATAAAAACATTTCTGTAAGGGGCTATCCATCCCCTACCTCACGGAATGAGACTTTCGCCCCTTAACCCCAAAAAGTTAAACTTTTTCGACCTATCGGGGGCGCTATTATTATTTTGAACTAAAAAACTTTAGTTATTGTATTCCATAAAGAGAAGAATATATAACGTCAAAGTTCTTAGCTAATTACGAAAGCAGCTTTACGAAATGTAGAACTTTTTAACCTGTTTCTAGCCTTTTAATGCTGTTTGGAATAAAACCATTTAAAGAGACGAACCTTTCAACGTTTGCGTCCTTTAACTTCATAACCACAACTTTTCCAAGCAACCCTCCAAGATCTATTACCGAACCCGGTTCTTCATCAACAGGTATTATTCTAACTCCAAGAATTTTGTTTAAAGTTATACCAAGAGATAGAACGTCCATGATCAAACCTGTTGCTTTATCTTTACCCTGCCTTTTACTTATCCCTACCATGTCTATACCGCTGTTGCATACTGCAGACCATGCTAGTAAAGTATAAAAATCAACATAGCCTTCTAATGCTCTTTCGCTCATAACGGCGTCTTCACTTACTGGAATAAACGCTGAACTTAAACCTCCTACATGTGAGGTTGCTGTAGAACCTCCTTTCTTTACGGCATCCATCAAAAGTGCTAAAGCTGATAAGCTACCATGGGCGCCCATCTTTTCTATTCCTGCGGCTTCAATTATCCCTGCAACACTGTCCCCAACCTTTGGAGTTGGGGCAAGAGAAAGGTCGACAGAACCGAATTCTACACCAACATCCGCTGATACCGCTTTCCCTATAAGCTCACCAAGTCTTGTTATCTTAAAAGCGGTCCTCTTTATCAAATCGTGCAGTTCTTCTAATGTAGAAGGCGAATTCCTTCTGATTGCTTTTTCTATTACACCAGGACCACTTACAGCTACGTTTATCGACATTTCTGGCATTCCAATGCCGTGATGAGCTGATGGTACAAATGGGCTGTCAGGTGGAACGTTAGAAAGTATAGCAACCCTTGCAGATGCTTCTGGCTTCATAATAAATATATTATCAACAAAACGCCTTACAGCTTCAGAATTAAGCCCTGAAAATGTTGACGCCGCGTTTACCATACCAGTAAGTCTTTTTGTGGAATTTATTGCTTCAGCCATGGTGTTTATGACTGAAGACGAACCTTTTGTAAATCCCCTTTCAGCAAAAGCCGAATAGCCTCCTATGTAATCTATTCGATTGGTTTCTGCTAGATCTTCCAGTTTTAATGCGATCTTTAATCCGTCTTCTTGGTTTAACGCTTCTAAAAAGAACTGTATAGGAGTGATAGCGACCCTTCTTGTTACTATTTTGACGCCATACTTCTCTGCAGCTCTATCAACGGCTGAAGAGAACTTATCAAAAATTTGGTTCAAAGAATCCAGTTTATAAAGTACCCTCTTAACGTCATCTGAAACAAATTGTAAAGTATTCACGCTTAGCGTAACAGACCTTATGTCTAAATCCTCTTCACTTAGCATTCTTACAACTTCAATAATTTCATCTGCAGAATATTTCATTTTATATCCTCTCCATATATCTGAAGACTTCTTCGTGATAAACAAGAACTTCAACGTTTAGTTCTTTTCCTTTAACCTGCAACTTTTTTCTTAATTCAGAGATAGAGATGCCACTCTTTGAAAGATCTACGAGCATTATCATCGCAAATATGTCCCTTAGAACCGTTTGAGAAATATCTACTATGTTAACGTTATTCACGGCTAGCTCTGATGAAATTCCAGCTACAATACCCGGCTTATCTGCTCCAACCACGACAACTACGGCGTTTTCCACAACGCGATTTAAGAAACAATATTTTTATGTATTGCTCTTAATAGTATGTAAATTACCCTGCCCTTGCAGAAGGGGTCTCTGGCGTTTAAAAGGTGAAATGATTTTCAAGCAGCGCAAACGTGCATTTTTTCAATTGCTTTTATAAGTTAGAGTTTTTTATTGAAAGTTAAAGATGGAGGAAAAGCTGACTCTTGATCCAAAAACAGCAGAAGCTCTAAAGAGAGCACATTATGGAATATATGGACATTCTGCGGTTGAAATATGTCACTGGACAAAAGAGGCTGTAAGAAAAAAGAGCGGCTGTTATAAAAATAAGTTCTATGGAATACAAACGCATCAGTGTATGGAGTTTACTCCTACAGCAGTTTTCTGTGAAAACAGATGCATATATTGCTGGAGACCTAACGAATTTTATAGAATGTTGAAAATGCCTGAGGGCTGGATAGACGAACCTGCAGAAATAGTTGAAAACCTCGAAAAAGAAAGAAAGAAGCTTTTAATAGGCTTTATGGGCGATCCAAACATAAATAAAGATTGGTTAAAGGACGCTTTAACGCCAACCCATTATTCAATTTCCCTTTCGGGTGAGCCTACTATGTATCCGAAGCTACCAGAACTTATTAAGTATTTAAAATCACTTCCAAATACAAAAAGCATATTTCTAGTAACAAACGGTCAGGAACCAGAAATGCTAAAACGCCTTATGGAAGAAGATGCGCTTCCTACGCAGGTTTATCTTTCAATGAACGCTTATGATAAATCTGAATTCATTAACATTAACAGACCACTGTATAAAGATGCTTGGGAAAGATGGATAGAATCTTTAAAACTCTTAAACGAAATGAAAACTAGGACGGTCATAAGAATTACACTGATAAAGGGTTATAATGATAAATTGGAACAGATTCCAAAAGCAGCAGAACTCATAAGAATGGGCAATCCCCATTTTGTTGAAGTAAAATCTTACATGCATATAGGGTACTCTCAGAGCAGGTTGAGCGCAGATAACATGCTCACTTTCGAAGAAATTAAAAGCTTCACAATCAAGTTGCTTTCTTATCTTTCTGAATTCGTTTACATGGACGATATGCCAAGATCTTTAATATCTGTCATTCAAAACGTAAAAAGACATACAGACAGATGGATAATTCAAGGTGGATCTTACACAAAATGACCTCCTCGCGCCTTAAAAGGCGATGGTTCCCGAGGTCTCAAGGGTAAAACTTGAATTATAGTTTTTAGATGTTTCTTTTATACAGAAATTATTACATACCATTATATTTTTTTAAAAAAAATAAGCGGTCTATTCTACCAAAGGACCTATAACGGTTCTTCCAACTAGCTTGTTTATTCTGTCAACTTCGAGGTCTACTTCTTTTTGTATTGCTTCTATCTCTTCTTCTGTAAGATGACTGAACCTTCCTTGAAGCTCGAAATAGTGTTTTACGTGCTTTCTTCTAGGAACAGTAACTGTTACTCTGAACTGACCTTCTTCTTGTTCCCAGTTTATCCAGAGACCAGTTTCTGTTGCCAGCCTAGCTAAAACTATGCCATATCTCGGATCGAACTTCCAGCCAGTAGTGCATGGCTGTATTACGTGTACAAAAGATGGTCCTTCTACTTCAAGGCCCTTTTTAAATTTATTCATCATGTCGGCAAAATATCCTGGATTTGCCGTAGCTACATATGGTATCCTGTGCGCAGCTACTATTTCGGCTATGGGCTTTTTTTGCTGGATCTTTCCTTTGAGTATTTTACCGACTGGAGTTGTTGTAGTCCAGGCATATACTGGTGTTCCGCCGCTTCTCTGAATGCCTGTATTCATATAGGCTTCATTATCATAAAGCACATACATTACTTTGTGCCCTCTTTCTAACATGCCGCTTAATGCCTGAAATCCTATATCGTATGTTCCTCC
>JAWDMM010000073.1:0-6281 GCA_046536595.1 Nitrososphaeria archaeon
TCTATGCTTTTGTAGGGAAGCTTTATCCCGTTCTTCTTAGCCTTCTCGAGCATCATCTCAGGTTCAAGCGTTCCTTCAAGGTGAAGGTGGAGCTCCGCCTTTGGAAGCTTTAAGATAAAATCAGACGAGTTTTTCATAAAAAAATTATTCCTGGGAAGGTAATAAATCTTTGTATCTTCATCATTTACTTGATTGGATTTTGTTATATCAAAATTATATGTAACAATATAAAAGCATTATTGGTTTTAACTTTCCAGCAAAATAAGCACGTCAGCCCAAATTGTAAGCTATTATTTTTGTTTCGCTCATTTCTAACATTGTATATTTTACACCCTCCCTTCCTATTCCGCGCTTTTTAACTCCCCCAAAAGGCAGGTTGTCAAACCTCACCCTCGTCGTGTCGTTTATAATAACGCTACCTGCCTTGATCTTTGATGCCAACCTCTGACATCCTCACAACCCTAAAGGAAATGTGGTTCCCTTAAGGCTGATCATAGGTTCGTGGTTTACCGCTTTCATTCTCATGACTTCATTGCTAGTGGTTACCCACCCCGCTTCGTTCGTCCTGCAGGTAGACCACTGGCTGTGTTTTCAGCCACTTACCCCTATCCTCAACGGACTCGGGGATATGTAGAATGTTTATTGCCCCGTTCAGATCAGCGTTTATTACTTTCCCTGTGTGAGGACACTCAAACAAGCCCCTCTTTATTCTTCCATTTTCGTGAATTTCCCCACACAGAGAACACGTCTTAGATGTATTCGCTTCATTAACAGGCTTAACCTTTATACCATATTCCTTGCCAACCTGCTTAACTCGTGTTATTATTGATGAATAGTTCCAGAAGTTAGAATTCCTTTCATTTCCTTTGTCCTGAGCTATGCCCTTTGGATAGCCAATATCTATTTCTCCTACACCTTTATCATATAAGGACTCTACAACTTCCCTAGCAAGGCCCTCTCTAGCATTCTTTAGCAGGGCAGCACGCCTCTTGTAGAGCATTTCAAGCTTCCTGCTTGTTTTAAGGCCGTGCTTTGCAAGCTTCTTCTTTTCCTTTGAAATGTGCTTTGTTATCTTCTTGAATTCAGATAGCACTGAACCTCCTTTGAAGAGCATCCATGAACCATCTTCAACCGCCACAGTTGCAAGGTTTGCAATGCCAAGGTCAATGCCTGCCTTCATTTTGCCCCTTGGTTTATTATCCAATGTAAAAGTCATTGGAATCCTTGCGTACCATTTCCTCCTTGCGCTATCGTAAAATATCTCAAGGGTACCTTGCTTGCCAACCCACTTGAGCTTTCCGTTGAATTTAAGCCTTAGGTTAAAGTCCAAAAGATATATTTCGTTTCCTTCAATCCTGTACCTATCATTTCTAATCAAAAGAAACAGACCATCTTTCATTTTATGAGGAGGTTTTGGCTTCATCCACTTAGGCAATTCCCCTTCTTTCTTCTTTTTGCTAAGCTTGAAAAACGATTTCCATGCTCCCGCGTTCTTCCTTGTCACTTGCTCAACGTTTGCCCCGTGCAATACAGCCTTATATTTTTCATAAACTATTTTTTCTGTTTTTGCGAAATCGACAAGCTCGTGCCTCTTGTACTGCTCAAACCTCAATGTGTTAACTTCATTCCCGCAGTGCACAAATGCCTTGCCGATAGAAGTTAATTTAGCTTTGGTTTCCTTTCCAGCAATAATGCGCACTGTATTTGAACGTCGCATGCTATTCTGTTATTTTCATTAATGATATATAAATTATATAATTCGTAATTCATCTCCTCCATGAATGTCGGAGCTTTCTTGTTCATGGATTTGTAATGTATTTTGAATGGAATCTCCATTATTTGTCAGTTACATGCAAACCCGCTAAAATATTTACCAGACCTTCAGATGCTTGCGGTACAAGTGGTATAGTTGGTCCCACAATGGCAACTTTTTTGCCAGAAGAAATTTCTAGAATCCTGTTTATGGTCTTGTTGACAATCGTAGTACCCGTAATTATAACAAAGATCGCATTTAAAATCTAGTTTATAATCTGGTAAGATAGCAAAACATCATAAAAGTTAACAAAAGTTTTGATTTACTGTCACGGACGGCGTCTCTGGTAAAAAGATGAAAAATTTTTATAAAATTACTTAGGTTTATTATAACCTATTTTTATCTGACAATATTTATAAAGTGCATCGTAAAGTGGAAACTGAAGCCTCATGTTTTCATAATCGTCTTTTGAAATTTCTCTGAATCCCAGAGCAGCCGCTTTAAGTCCCTTCGATTCTTCAGGAACGTCCTGAGGGTTGTGAGCATCAGCACCTCTTACTATCTTTGCAAGCTCAAGCAGCGCTGGATCTTTTAACGCATACTTTTTTATTATAGCGTCGAAGCTAACGTATTCAATCCCGTTTTCATAATAGTGATTAAGCTCGGCACCTTTAACGTCAAAAGGTATTGCGCCTTCCTTTTCAGCAACTTCAAGAACTTCTTCTTCGGGCACAAAAATGAACTGAGCTTCTTTATCAATGAATTTTTTTATAAGCCAAGGACAAGCTATTCTGTCCACCATCGCCTTTTTCCTCGTAACCCATTTCATAATTTTATTTATGCAATTCCTATTATAAATATATTTATAAAACAAGAAGCTAAAATAAAATCATGAAAACTGACGTAGCAGTTATAGGCGCAGGTGCTACAGGTCTTTTTACGGCGCTTGACCTAAGCCTCAGAGGCATAAAAGTAACGGTAATAGACAGGTCAGGTTTGATCAGTGGAACTTCAGGCAGGATGCATGGGCTTTGGTCCTGTAAAATAAGCATCTGGAACTAACCCTGTTTTTTCTTTTATCAGATCTGCATATTCTTTTTTTAGATTATCAACTAGTTTTGATGACCTTCTGTCCTGCCATACTATTACGTTATGCAAAGGGGTTCCAGTTTCCTTATCCCAAACTACTAGACTTTCCCTCTGATTGGTAACCCCTATAGAATCTATTTTATTTACATTAACGTTACTTATTTTAATCACTTCCTTTATACAAGCCTTTACGTTTTGCCAAATTTCAATTGGATCCTGTTCTACCCAACCAGGTTTTGGATAGATCTGAGTTTGCTCTTTAGATGCAAAGTATTCTAACGATCCTTCTTGTGAAAAAAGTGCTACCTTTGTATTTGTTGTGCCTTGGTCAATCGCCATTACGTATTTTTTATCTGCCACAAGTAATTATGGATTTTATAAAAATTTAAGCGTATCTACTTTCAAAAAATTCTTTTTTATGTTATAAACTGTTCAAATTTTAAACAGTTTGTCCATTTTATATTCAAAAATATCTGGATTAAAATAACAATATTTATATAACAAAACGTTGAAAGAGATCGTATCATGAATCCTCTTTTATTTGGCCACAGAGGAGCAAGGGGCATGGCTCCAGAAAACACGATACCTGCTTTTGATTTAGCATTGCAGTATGGAATGGATGGAATTGAACTCGATGTACATGAGTCTGCTGATGGCGAAATAATAGTTATGCACGATGAGCTGGTCGACAGAACAACTAACGGAAAAGGCTATATTAAAGAAATGACGCTGGAACAGATAAAAAGCCTTGATGCTGGCATAAAGTTTTCGCCTAAATATGCTGGAACAAAGGTCCCTACCCTTTCGGAGGTTTTTGAAAGATATCGTGAGAAATTTTTTTACAAAGTTGAGATAAAACACAGCTACGAATATTACCCAGACATTGAAGAAAAGGTTCTTGAAAGAGTTGATAAATTTAATTTAAAGAAAAACGTACAAATAATTTCGTTTGATTTTGATTCTTTAAAAAAAGTAAGGGAAATTGATAATGACATTGAGATAGGGCTGATAATTGAAGGAAGGCCCAGATGGTTTATAGATATAGCAAAAAAACTGGAGGTAAAATGGATTCATGCTTTCCACGGTTTGGTTTATAATAAAGACGACGTTATTGAGTTACATAAAAAAGAAGTAAAGCTAGGATTATGGACTTTAAATGAAATTAAAGATATAAGAAAGTTCTGTGAAATGGGAGTCGACGATTTAACGGGGGATTATCCAGACAGGCTTTCAAAAGAATGCAGAAAAGGTTATCATTAAATAAATCTATATGTTGATTTATTGATTTTTCAAGAACCTCTCAGTTAAAAATAATTGAAGATTAAGGTATATATAAACTTAAAATCTAGCTTTTCATTTTTATATTAGTATTAAAATGAGAAACAGTTATTTTATCTTCTAACTTTGGAGATTTTCCTTATTCTTAATTTTAGTAAGTTTTGCAAATTTTTTCTAAAATTAATTAATAATAAACCGATGCGACTTTTTATCAAAATGTTAAAAGTGATATCTTTATAAAGAAACGACTTCCCCATAAATTACTTAGTATTGCCTAAAAAAACATTTAAAAAACAATAGAGATTTTAAAAGTTTTTATTTTAAAATAAACCCTCTTTTTCTAGTTTTTGTCTAAGATCAAGCGCTTCTTGCTCTGTCAGATCTTCTGATCTTTCATATGTATACCCAAAATTTATGCCGGCCAGCTTTGCGGCATACCTGTAGCCTGCGCTGAAGCCATATGATTTTAGTATAGTTCTTACGCTGTTTACTTTTTTCTGAAGCTCTAGACCTTTCTTATAATCTCCTTTTTTCATGCTTTCTACAAGCTGTACAATAAGGCTGGGAAAGACGTTTATGATCAGCGAAACGATTCCAACGCCACCAAGAGTGTAAGTTGTGTATATAAGAGAATCGCTGCCTGCAAGTAGCAAGGATTTTTCAGGCATTTCTTCTGCAACCTCCTGAAGATGCCCGATATCTTTGGTGCTGTCTTTATAGCCTATAAAGCCATCTATTTTCAGAATTGAAACCACTTGAGCCGGTGTTAACAGGTTACCTAGCTGTTTTTCGTTATAAAGTATAAGCGGTAACTGAGATTTTGATGCTATGTTTTTAAAGTGTTCTACAGGGTTTTTTAAAGGGTACACTAAAGGCTGTGTTATAACAGCGTAGCCAGCCCCCGCATCTTTAGCATGCTTTATAAGCTCAAGAGTTGTATCAACCGAATAAGAAGTTACAAGAACGGAAACTTCTTTCTTGCTAACATCTAATACGCTTTCCAGAACCTTTTTTCTTTCTTCAATTGATAGAACCAGTGCTTCCCCTCCTATACCATTTACCATAAACCCATCCACACCCTTTTCCTCCAAAACTGATATCGCTTCTCTTAGTGCTTTATGATCAACGTTACCTTTTTTGTCAAAAGGTACATAAGGTTCAGATATTGCTCCGCCAATCATATGTTATTTCTCATATTGATAAATATAAATGTTTAAAGCTTAACCTTACAGCGGTTAAGCTGGCGATCGCCTTTTTCGTGCTGGTTATAGCCAACTTACGGAAATGCACTAAGCTAATGGTAAATAATTTGCCTATAGACATTTATCTGTATAATACATAAAAGTTTAATTTCAGGGAGCTGCTGAAGCAAATTTAGTAGTAAACTGCCCCGCCCTAACCAGTAGATCAAAAATTTTTATCTGAATTTATGATGGATTTGTTATACTCATACATTATAAGGGTCATGCTGCTTTAGGTTGTTCTTTATAGCCTGTTTGCAAAAGCTTAAAAAACAAGCATTATCTATAGATTTTTCCATGCCTCAAAAATATTATTGCGCTTTACCATTATTAGATCATAGAATTGCGTATTATTTGCAAAAGCGGCAAAACGCCATCTTTCGCTAAAAATTTTGATCTACTGTAACGGAGGGGTCTCTGGTAAAAAGATGAATGCAATCGAGCTTGAAGCTCAGGAATACGGGATGAAAGCGTATGAAACGATTGAATACAATACCTCAATAATTTGCGCTTATCACAATAATGAGGCGGCACGCAGTCCGGGAAGCGTGATAAAATGTTCTTTGGAGCACGAACTCCATTCAGACCTCAACTTGATCTGAACATACTAAAAAAAGCAACCGGAATGCTGATCAAAAGAGCTGCAAAGCTGCTTTCATATCTTGTGTTTTACAGCAGATTGTCCTTTGTTAAATGGGAGTAACCCTCGAGACCTCGAGAACACTAGCCCCTTCAGTGTGGAAACAGTCCAGTATAGCTGCAAGAGCTTTGGTTTATTAAACTGAAACTTGTTGTTTTGAAAGCCTGTTTATTTTCTGGTTTTCAGCTCTAATTTAAGGTCCCCCAAAAGCCCTGTCTCCTGCATCCCCAAGGCCAGGAACTATGTAACCGTCTTCATTTACCCTAGGATCAACAGCCAC
>JAWDMM010000074.1:0-6058 GCA_046536595.1 Nitrososphaeria archaeon
CAGAAAAAGCATTGTCGATAAATTAATAAGCAGCTCACATGGGTATCCCGCCCTTACGGGCTTGGCTTCCACACATTACGGAAGGGGACTTTCGCCCATTAAACCTCATTTAAGTTAAAGCATAAACGTTAGCGAGGATTTTATCTATAGTATAAACCGTATCTGAAATCTTCAAGGTTAAAAAATATAATTAAAGCTTTTTTATGAAAGCTGCATCGCGGTTACAACAGGTGAGAGAATGTAGTTGCCTTTTCCTGTCATTATAAGATGGGGTCCCACTATGATCTCAATCTTAGAGGTGCTACCTCCCTGCACCCTAAGACCTCCTGCAATTATCGGTATTTTAATAACCCCACTCGGAACGTTAACACTAACGTTGATGCCACCTATGGAGGCGGTTGCAGATTTGATAACAAGTCTGACCTCTGTATAATTTCCAACAGGAATTTTAGATGATGCTAAAAAGGATAAATTAGATGAAAGCAATACGGTCTTTGTAGTATTTGAAATCGTTACCCACTGGCCTGTTTTTGAATGTATCATTACTGAAGATACCGTTATGTATATGGGGTCTGAATTGCCTGTTGTAACGTAGACATTAACTGTACCATATGAAGAATAATAGTAAAACCCTATCCCAGCTACAACCACGATGACTACAATTATTGCAGCCAGAAAAGTTTTGTTCATAATTTTAAAAATTTTTTGAAAAATAAAAATATTTCTGAAAAATTAGATTATATCTAGATCAAATAAGATAAATTTTAAAAATTTTTAAGAAAAAATCTTAAATATAGTTTAATATTGAGTAAGCTATAATAAGAAAGAAAACTATTGCTAGGTATATGTTTGAAAATATAAATAACCTCATTGCATCTTTCTGAACCTCGCTGCTAATAAACAACTTTATCGAAAGAAAAAGTATCGCTATTCCGAACAAAATCATTACAGACGAAAAGTATAGGCTCATATAAAGCAATCCATAATAAGCGGTAACAATAAAGAGTCCTACGGCAAACGCACCTATTGCATATGAAGACGCTTTAACGCCTTTAACTACAGGAAGCATCGGTATGTTGGCCTTTTCATAATCATCCTTATACTTGATTGCTATGCTCCATATATGAACTGGGGTCCAGATTATTATAGCAAGCAGTATGAGAAATGGTTTTATAGAAAATAATTCTCCTGTTATGGCGCTCCAGCCTGCCATTACAGGTGTTCCACCTGCTATCGATCCTATAAGAATGTTGTAGTATGTTCTTCTTTTACTCAAAAAATTGTACAGAACTGGGTCAAAGGCTATTCCGATTAATATCCAGAAAGATTCGTACGGGTTAACAAATAAAGATATTAGAAGCCCGACGATAATTATTGTTATAGCAAAAACTATTGCTTCGCTAGGGGTAAGCCGTCCTGAGGGGAGTGCTCTATTACATGTCCTTTTCATTTTTGCGTCTATATCTCTATCAATATAGTTTGAGAGAGCGTTAGCGCCTGCTATAGAAAGGTAAAGTGCTATCATGGCTACGATAAACCTTATCGGCTCATTCACGATTTTCTGAAAATCCATAAAAGCACCAGTAATGCCACCTAAAAACAAAAGCAGAGAAACTGCGGGCTTTGTTAGGTTTATGTAAGCACCGAATTTATTCATTTAAAACCATACAACATTGTAAAAAATAACCTTTTACTAAAAAGTGGGCCGGGCCGGATTCGAACCGGCGATCTCCGCCGTGTGAGGGCGACGTGCTAACCAGGCTACACCACCGGCCCTGTATTCTTTCAAATGCGCTTCGTATAAAAGCATTTCTAGTCCTCTTCATCTTTTGCCTTTTTCTTGAACAGCTCAAAGTATTCTGGAGGAGGTTTCTCCTTCTCATAGAGCTCCTTTCTTCTGGCCTCAAGAAGCCTCTCCTCCATACCCAGCAGAGATGCGTAAGTTTTGAAGCTAATATTCTCAGGAACGGCGTTGACCCAGTCTTTGCTTCTCAAAAGGTGATGCCCTATTACCGTTGTTTCAGGTTTTGTTTCTACTATAATTTCGGTTAAAAGTTTCTTTGAAAGTTCAAGGTCTTCTTCGTTAAAAACATAGCCAAATAAGTAATAGGGAAATCCTCCAAGTATGAGCATATCTGGTTTTGTTTCTTTAGCGAACATTACAGCTTTTTTTGTAAGCGGGCCTTGAACGTCTGGAATATAAGTTAAGCTAAAACCTTTATGCTTTATAGATATTCCTATTATAAATCCTGTTTTGCTGCCTTCTTTTCCATGAGGAATAGGGTCAGAAACCTTGATTGATATGTCCCCTATCTTAAAGCTTTTACCGTCTGCAAAAATCCAATCGCTTGACGTGCTTTTTGCGTCTTTTTCAAGCATATACCCCCTTACTTTCTGGCTGTAGTTTGCGTTGTTATAATTTTTAATCATCACTTTTTTATTTTTGTAGATGTTTTCGCCCTCTGTTCCCATATAAACGCTTTTGTAAACGGGAGTAAAATGGTCTCTGTGATAATGGGATATAAAAAGGTACTCGACATCTTTAAAATTATCGTACAGTCTCTTTCTGAAATTTTTTATAGCATCAATCTCAAGAGGATGAGGCGGCAAACCGAACCTTCTTGGAGCCAAGCTTGCTCCTGGGTCAAGTATAAAAACTGTTCCTTCAACATCGACCTTAACGCACATGGATCTTATACCAAATGATTCTTCGCCTAATGGAACTATTCTCAACGGGGTTCCCCTTTAAGATTATAATGGGATTGTTCCTTTTATATATAATTAAGCATTAAAAATGCTGTGTTGAATAATTATTTATAGGGCGGCTGTCAATTCCTTGTTTATGTGTGCAAAAGACAGCCGCAATAATAATAACAAAAGATGGGGTAATAAGTTTATCGACAAAAGGAACTGGAAGAGTTACAATGAAGAGCTTGTAATAAGGGGTGAGTTTTTGCTGCCGATAGATATGTTTGACAACTGGTATGAAGAATTGGATAAGATGAATGATGGCAAGAAAGGTAGGCCATATGAATTTCCTGAATCTTTCATTAAAATCCAGGCTGTATGGCATCAGTGGGTTGATTACAGGGGACTTGAGGGTATAGCAAGGTCATTGGAAAGGTTATGCTTGATACCTTACCATGATGATTACACAACCATATGGCACAGAGTACACGATATGAGGCCTGAAATAAAGCCACCAACTTACGAAGTCGAAGCTGGCTCAGACGGAACTGGGTTTAAGTCTGGCAATGCTGGCGAGTACAGGACTTTTGTTTACGGAAATTTAAGGAGAAAGTACGTTAAGGTAATAATAACTGCAGACGTGAGGACTAAGAAGCTGCTGGCAGTTGATGTAAAGATCGGCGAAGTATCCGAGCCAAAGGTAGCTGCGAAGCACATAAAGCTGTTAAAAGAAAATGGGATAAAGCTGAAGAAGTTCTACGGAGATGGCGCATATGACACGAACAAAATATTCAATGTAATTGGTGAAGCAGAATCAGCAGTGAAGATAAGGAAGAACGCTACAACTTATCGTTGTAGAGGTAGCCGGAGGAGAAGACAAGAAGTTAGGAAGTACATGAAGCTTGGGTACAAGACATGGGCAAAGAAGGTTAAGTATGGCCTTAGGTGGGCTATCGAAGGGATATTCTCATCTATAAAGAGAAAGTTCGGAGAAGACCTTAGGGCAAGAAGCGTAATTGGTTTGCTAGCGGAAGCTATGCAAAAAGTTTGGGCATACGATGCAATGGTTAATTATGCTAAGAACGCAATGCTAATGGCATGAACAATTAAAACCTATTAGTTAAGATAAAAAAGAATTATTCAACACAGCACACGTAATAGTAATATTTAAAGAGAACCGGAGCTTTGATAACATTTTTGGCACCTACCCTTACGGTCACAGCAACGCTTTAAAGAACAATTCTATAGTTAAAGAGCTGTCGATTCCTGATGGAGTGTTAAACATGAAAGTAGAAGTACCTAACTATCCAGGCCTCGGGTCTGTATTTGGTTACACTAAGCTTGCATACGCAAACAGCCCAGTTCAGCAGGACCCTGGCGAAGGATGGGTAGACTATCACGGGGACTGGGATTACGGCAGGATGGACGGTTTTGTTGCATATTCAGGCCCCCAGTCGATGGTTTACATAGATTATAATCAAATACCTTTTTACTGGGATTATGCTGAAGAGTACGTGCTGTGCGACAACTACTTCACTGCTGTAATGACAGAATCGCTTCCAAACTTTCTGGGACTCTGGAGCGGCATAACAGTAGTCAGCAACGATATAAGCCCGCCTCCGTATCTTCCGCTGAATGAAACCATCTTTTATCAGCTGTCACAGTATAACATAAGCTGGGGCGTTTTCGGGCTTTACAGCACTGAAGAGTCTCCTCCTTCTAGCGAAATTGGCTGGCTTGAAAACATTCAGAATTTTGCAGGAAATCCAGCAATGATGGACCATATTTACAACATCTCTGTATTTTATCAGATGTTAAAGAACAACACTCTTCCTGCCTATGTATTCATGGATGACTACGGCATAGCTGATGGTATCTCTGATCATCCTCCTGATAACATAACTTATTCTGAGATGTGGACAGTAAACGTCATAAACGCTATAATGAACAGCCCAGAATGGAATAGCTCAGTTATATTCGTAACATGGGACGACGAGGGAGGATTTTATGATCATGTGCCACCACCTCAGATAAACAGCTATGGGCTTGGCCTCAGGACAGCATGCCTGATAATATCTCCATACGCCAAGGAAGATTATATAGATCACCAGGTCCTCAGCCATTATAGCATTTTAAAGTTTGTTGAATGGAACTGGAACCTTCCGTACCTCAACAAAAACATAGCTGATGCCAACCTGCCACTTGATGCTTTTAACTTCAACCAGAAACCAAGACCGCCCGTGATACTAGGGCCTACACCTGATATAGCAGGCACAATTGGCACTAGTCATGGATACATAATCTTTGAAAACGGGTCATCTTACATGCTTACAGCTGTGCAGACCTCCATGCAGTACCCTATACCTTTACAGATACCTGTAAATGAGCTGCCTTATTCAGTCCCCCAGAACTATTCAGGTAACATAGGTTTCACTGTAACTTATAAGAACGTAACGCCTTCCTGGGTAACTCCAGCCCAGTTCTACCTAGTTATTCTTTCGCTGATAGTGTTGATAGCAGCTATTATCACAGGAAGGTTCAGCTCCGGATCTTTCCTGAGGTCAGTGTTTCTTGGGGTTAGCGTGGTTCTGAGCTTGATCGCCTCTGTTTTTGGCATATTGTATCCTGCAGTGATGCCCGCACCGTTTCCTCCTGTACAGCCAACCTACTCTATATTTACAGACCTTGGACTTTTTATAATGATCATAGGCGTTCTGATTCTGGCCTTCCCTTACATAAGTAGGTTCACAAGGAAAAGCTCTAAAAGCCTATCTGAGAACGTTAGATCAGTTGCAATGATAGCTGTAGTTGCTGGCGCATTCATTAGCGTTGCAAGCATAATCGCAACTCCTGGTATAATAATACCGCTGACGATGATAAGCCCTATAGCGTTGCCGCAGTCAATGCTTCAGGTTGCACTAGGCGCTCTTAGTCCGTTCACGTGGATAAGCTTAATCATAACAATTGTATCAGGAACCCTTTTTGTTCTTCAGGCGTGGCGGATGGCGAAAAAACTGGACAGTTAATTTTTTTAAAAAAATAGAAGCTTTTTCAGCTTAAAACATAAAGAAAAATTATAAATTTGCATATTTTTAAAAACTTATGTGATAAAGTGAATGACAAACCTCGCCATTTATGGCGGGGCAAAAGCTTTTAAATTAAAAATGCTATTTTTGTTTTGAGATGCTCTCCTCTGGTCAACTCTTAGGACATGAGGGGCGGGAGCCGAATTCTCCCGCAATGCCAGAGGAGGGCATCTACGAAGTTACGTATTCAAATAAGAGGACAAACGTCGTGCGCCTTTTTCCGAACGGTTTTCAGGAAAGGAAGCTCAAAAAGTTAGCGAACATATCAGCAAAACTCTTTAATG
>JAWDMM010000075.1:0-6031 GCA_046536595.1 Nitrososphaeria archaeon
GTAAATTACGCTTTTAAAAATCAGTATAAGAAAACGCTGCTCGTTTTTAATTCCTTAAAAAACCGTTTATAATTGTACATTATATGCATAATAAAAGATGCCCCTTTATGTAAAAGAGCTTTTTAAATCATACGGCAGTACGGTAGCGGTTAGAGGAATTAGCTTTACAGCTGAGGAAGGTAAGGTTTTTGGGTTACTTGGCCCCAACGGGGCAGGTAAGACAACGACTCTAAAAATAATTTCAACCGTACTTAGACCAGACTCAGGAAGCGTTTTTCTTAACACAATTGACATAATTAATATGGCAGAATCTGCAAGGGAATTTCTTGCATACGTCCCAGAAGATGCAGGAACATACAGAAATCTGACTGGATATGAACATCTTGAATTTTCTGCTACTGTTTATGCGAGAAACAGAGATGAATATAAAGCGTTCTTAGAAGATGGGATAAGGATAGCAGATCTCGGTGATAAAATATACGAAAAAACAAAATCATACAGTAAAGGTATGAAAAGAAGACTGCAAATAGCAAGAGCTCTTATGGTAAAACCTAAACTTGCGGTCCTAGATGAACCAACAGCAGGAATAGACGTTTTTCACGCAATAAACATCAGAAATTTGATAAAAGATTTCGCTAAAAAGAATTCATCTATTGTGATTGTTTCTTCGCATAACATGTTTGAAGTAGAAAAGCTATGCGATGAAATAGGAATAATCAATGAAGGCGTTTTGCTTAGAGCGGGGTCTATAAAAGAAATAAAAGGCGATAATTCTGACCTGGAAGAAGTGTTTATGAAACTCGCTAAAGGAGGTCAGATTGATAAGAGCATAAGGTGAATCAAGAAAATGAAAAGAAAGATCGCTGCCCTCATAAAAAAAGATCTTTTGGATGTTCTTCGAGATCCAAAGGTTTATATAGGTTTTTTGCTTCCTTTGGCAATATTTGCGGCTTTTGGTTTTATATCTGCAGTTACAGCACCTCCCTCTTCTGTTCCCTTGAACGTTTATGTAAGCAAAAACTGGAGCCTTTTTGATAGCTATCTTTACAGCCAGGGCGTTACGATTACAAATCAACCTTATAATTCTGACGCAATAATAAAATTTTATAACAGCAGCAACTTTATAACTTTTAATGTAACGTTCAAGATGAAAGATATAAACCAAATATATTATGCAAAAGCAGAAGCGCTGAACTATATTCTTAACGGTTTTCAGTCATATTACAGGAATTATCTGTTAGAAAAAATTGGCGTAGTTAACTACAAAGTTATAGCAAACCCTGTAAATTACTCCTTTATAACAAACATAAATAACGTAACTTATTCCTTAAATCCGCTTTATATATTTGAAATGACACAGATTGAAGAATTTGTTGCCCCTACCATTTTGTTTGCGCTTTGCATAGGGATGTCTGAAATGGCTGCAACTCTCATAACAGTTGAGCAGGAAGAAAAAACGTTTGAAGTGTTATTGAGTATGCCACTAAAAAGGTATTATATTTTAACGTCCAAAATAATATCCTCATTTGTAATATCAATTCTAAGTTCAATGTTTTATCTAGTAGGTTTGATTATATTTTCTAATGAATATTTAAGCCTGCTAGGAGGAGTAAAAACAGGGCCTGTCTTTTTTGTAAATGGTTTAATTCTTTTGATCTTCATAGTGCTTTTGATAATAAGCACAATTTTTTCGAGCTCGCTCGGAATATTAATAGGCCTTTTAAGCAAAGATTTGAGGATAGCGAACGTTTACCTTGGGATAATAACAGTTCCTATCCTTATACCGACTCTTTTCTTTATAGCTGGGGGTTCGCTTAGTTATGTAAGTGGACCTTTTAAGGTACTTTTGCTTTTGTTACCTCCAACATACGCTATAGAAATCACTAGAGCTTTTATAACAAGGTACTTAACAGGCTACTGGATTTTGGGCATAGTTATAGGGCTTGCAGAAACAGCCTTTATCCTTTACATTGCATCTTTAATAATAAATGGAGTCAATCTGAAGTTAAAAATAAGGAAAGAAATTCAAAACTATCAAGGACGCTAATAAAGCTAAAAACAGTAAATCGGCTAATCTATAATAAGGTATTTTTGAAGGTTCGCATTCTAGAGTAAAACTAGGTACTCCCTTAGTTTCGAGCGCAAGCGACGTTACAAACGCCTTTTTTACAGAGCTGTATATAAGGGCTTTTAGTAAAATGTATGGCTTGTAAAAGCTCTTAATATTTTTTGGTTTTCTGACCTTACTTACTGAGTATATGGTTTTTGTCATATCAATCATTTCCGGCAGTAGCCTGAAAGTCATCACGGCTCCGAGAGCAATGGTGGTTGGCATGCCAATTTTTTTAAAAATCTTAATAACAGACGTAGGGCTCAAATTTTTTGAAAAGGAAAAAGCTAAGAATAAAGTTAAAAGAAGCTTGGCAGAAGATATAAGCCCCCATGTTATCCCTTGGTATGTAATTGCAATGCCTTTATCTTCCGTTAAAAAATCAATCACTGAGTTATAATTTGGTCTTATTACCCAGAAAATGATGTTCGTTTTTTGTCCAGAATAAAAGCCCCAGTAGAAAAATGATTGTGAAAGCACAAATCCAAAAATTATCCATACGCTGAACTTAATAACGTACAGCATCTGGTTTTTATAATTTATATAGCCGTAAATTAATGATAATAAAAGACCTGCCGTAAGTACATAAATATTAAACGATGTTAATGCCAATATCGAACCTGTGAATAGAACTAAGAACGAAGTTAAAGTTTGATAATTTTTATGACTCATACACTTCACCATCATGAAATTGATAAACCCTGTCAGAAACAATCCTAGCAAATTCTTCTTCTTGTGTTATGATTATTGCGGAAGAACCAAAATCCTTGATGTATTTTAAAACATTAGTCAATGTTGATAAACCATACTGATCCTGACCTTCTGTTGGTTCATCCAGTATATAAAGCTCTGGATCTTTTGCGAGCGCTGACGCAAGAGCTAGCCTAACCCTTTCGCCTCGAGAAAGTGAATGTGGCAACCTTTCTCTTTTATTCTCAAGCCCAAAAAAATTTATGCTCTCATCTGCTATTTTTTCATCTCTGCTCTCATAAAGCACTTCAGACACAACACTATCCTGCAGGAACTGCAATTCTGGGGTCTGTAGCATGAAGCCTTTTGTCTTCGCCTTTACAGAAATTCCCTTTGATGAAAGCAGGCCGATAGTCAGTTTAGCCATTGTTGACTTGCCAGAACCGTTAGGCCCAACGAAGGAAACCACTTCACCAGAATTAATTTCAATGTTTACGTTTTTAAGCGCTTGATTGCCTTGTTCATAAACGTAACTGAGGTTTGTGGCCTTAACAAGTTTGTTTTGTACGTTTTTCTTAAACAAATTAATTTTCGGTTCAGGCGCTCTCTTTTTTTCTGAATAAAACTCCAAAGTAGTGTTTGTTATGTTCTTCAAGTACTCTATTCTATGTTCAGCAATTATCACTGTTACATTTTTTTCTCGCAAAAGTTTGAGCTGTTCTATGAACTTTTTTCTGGATTCATGATCTAGATTTGACAACGGTTCATCAAAAAGCACAATTCTATATCCACCAAGCAGAGCAAACCCAATAGCAGCTTTCTGAGCCTCGCCGCCGCTCAATGTGAACACGTCTCTGTGTAAAATTTTTTCTAGGCCTAACTCTTTTACAATTTCATTAAAAAGTTTTAAATCAGGATTTTTCCATGAAAGCTCCGTACAAACATCATAACCAATAAAAGAGTTAATTGGCTCTTGTGGTACATAGTAAATCAGCCCTTTTTTAAGGGCTTCCTCAGGCTTCATCCCATTAACCAGAATTTTTCCGTTCACTTTAGCTTCAACATATTTGCCAACAAACCCTAAAATAGAATATAAAAGTGAAGTTTTACCGGAACCTGTGGCTCCACTTACTAATCCTATTTCTCCTTCACCAACTTCCCAGTTAACGTTCTCAAAAACAACCTTTCCATCATAATTCATGGAAAGGTCCTTAATCGATATCATATAAAAAAGCGTTAAGAATAGAAAGATATAAATATTTGGATGGATTAACCATCCAACATGAGAAACTCATTATCAGCAAGTGTTTTATCTGTAATAATAATAGCTGTTCTTTCATTATTATTGTATATATCATTTGAAATTTATGCCTACAGCAAGACGTTTAGCGAGATCATAACTCTCATCGAGTCATTGGTCATAATCGTGGTTGGTTTAGCTTTGATAAACAAAAGGTTAAAAGAAGCCGTCAGCCCAAAGAACCTCGCTTTATCTATAACATTCGGTGTGCTGCTTTATGCCGCTCAATGGGCTATAGCATATGTACCTGCTTTTGTGTGGTATACACCGCCTTTTAGTTATTTTGCAACTGCTCTTTTTGTGTATTTGCCAGAAGGCATAATCGTATCGGTCCTTCTTGTGCTTACTGAAAGCGCATATGGATCACTTTTTATGATGATTATACCATTTTACATCATATCTATGATATCTTTTTTCAACCCGGTATGGACTCCGTTTTACTTTAGCATGGCGTCTTTAGCAGAGATCGTAATTTTTGCAGGAAAAAGGGAATACATGACTGCAGCACTTGCATCTATAGTTTTTAGTGCTACTGACGCATTTCTGGCATCTCAGTTTATGCTTTTTAATTTCGGTGTCTACCAGCCTCCAGTTATACAGCTTTCTTCTGTTTTTATCGATATTATACTCTCTATTTTTGGAGCTTTCCTTGGACTTGCAATAGGGAAAAAGGCTAAAACAGCCTGGAGACCTTAGTTATTTTTTAAAGGACAAGCCAATGTATACTAGAAACGCAACAGTTATTCCTATGGCTGCAGGGACAAGAACTCTATTAATCAAATTTATAGCGTGTTCCCAGTTGTTTCCAAGCATTATTCCTATATAAATCAGGATTATACTCCATAAAAAAGAGCCTAGAAAGGTAAATAGGAGAAATTTTATAATGTTCATTTTAAAAGCACCAGCAGGAAACGATATTAAAGTACGCATGCCAGGTAGCATTCGCGTAAAAAAGACAGCGTAAGCCCCATACATTTTAAACCATTCTACTGCTTTATTAAGGCTATTTTTGTTTACTAAATGTCTTTTTTCGATGCTTTCTATGCCTATCCATAAACCTATATAATAATCCAGTATTGAACCGATGATAGAACCAGCGTTTGCGGCCGCCAGCACCAAGAAAAAGTTAAGCTCGCCGAGGGAAACCAAATATCCCGCTAAAGGTAATATTACTTCAGAAGGTATAGGTAACGATGAACTTTCAAGCGTCATAAGAAAAAATATTACTAATACCCCTCCCTTTGCAACTGCATTTGCTGTCCATACCGGTATTGCAACTATTAAGCTATGGAAGGGCGCATAACCAATTTTTCCTTCACCATAAAACATATATGAAAGGATGAATGCTATAATTCCTGCAACTAAACTTATTAGTTTTTTGTTCGACATTTTATGCTGGTTTTTCTTCTAATGATTCTTTTATAGCTTCATTTATCTGATCTGCCATATAGTGATCTAAAAGTTTAAAATTGATTTTTTTGACTTCAGACACTTTTTTTAATGCTTCTACAACATCGTTTGCTAGCTGGTAAGCTAGCATTGCTGGACATGCAGGCGTAGTCATTCTAACTTCTATGTTAACAGTGCCGTCATCGCTAAGCTCCAGTTTTTGCACTAAGTTTAAGTCTAATATAGAAACTCCGACCTCAGGATCAATTACGTAAGAAAGGTTTTCCCAGATTTGATCTAAGACCTTTTCTTTGTCCATTGAACAATTATAAAGCATGAGATTATTATTTCTTTCTTTATAATCTTTAATACCAAAAAAGGGTTTCAAATTATATTTTTCGCTTTTAAATAAGCAAAATAATTTTAAAGATCAAAACGGCGTAGAAGGGTTTCGCTCTACGTAGGCGCACGTAGGTACGCATCAGCATACCTATCGTACGCGTAGAGCTTGGGCTTCACAGCTTCATGCAACTCCCTCACGA
>JAWDMM010000076.1:0-5881 GCA_046536595.1 Nitrososphaeria archaeon
CCCTCACGGGCATTCCCTTACGGGACACGCTTTAATACGCTTTAAAAGGTTTTAGTAATTTAAATTTTACCCCGCCTCTAGAAGGGGCGAGGCTTTCGTTCATTTTGTAAAAAGCTTATTTAACTCTGAACACATTGCTATACCATGATTGAAAAAATAGTTGAGAATATGAAAGATGAAATGGTAAAAACTATGGTTGAAATGATACCGATAAAGGCCATAAGCCCGGAGCTCGGAGGCACAGGAGAAAAGGAAAGGGCTGATTACCTGGAAAAAGTTCTTAAAGCTATAGGCTTTGATGAGCTGAAGAGGCTCGATGTTAAGGATGAATCTGATTACGTAAGACCTAACATAATTGCGAAGATAAAAGGGACCGAGGGCAAAAAGACGCTTTGGCTTGCCGCGCACATAGATACAGTTCCTGAAGGGGACATAAGTTTATGGAAAACAGACCCTTTTAAACCTGTAGTTGAAGGCGATAAGATCTACGGCAGGGGAACAGCCGATGACGGACAAGCTGTAGTTTCTTCTATTTACGCTTTGAAAGCGTTAAAGAACTCCGGAATCAGGCCAAAGAACGACATAGGGATAATGCTGCTTGCTGATGAAGAAGTCGGAAGCAGATACGGAATGCATTATGTTCTTGACAACTATAACTTTGGTAAAAATGATGAGTTTATAGTTCCTGATGCAGGCAACTCAAAGGGGGATGCTATAGAGATAGCAGAAAAGGGTTTGCTCTGGATCTGCGTTAAAGTTATAGGAAAACAGGGACACGGGTCAAGGCCAGATCTCAGCCTAAACGCGAACAGGATAGGGATGAAGCTTGCCCTCGGCATAGATGAAAGGTTACACTATAAGTTCAGCTCAACCAATAATATATTTGTGCCCCCTTACAGCACTTTTGAGCCTACAAAAAGGGAAGCAAACGTGCAGAACATAAACACGATCCCGGGAACTGACGTTTTTTGCTTTGACTGCAGGATACTGCCTAGCTATAAGGTTGACGACGTGCTCAGCGAGATAAAGGATGAATCTGAATACTACAAAAAGAAGTTCGGCGTTGAAGTTGAGCTGAAACTGGTCCAGAAATCTGATCCTGCGCCTGAAACTGATCCAAACTCAGAAGTAGTTGTAAAGCTTAAAAAAGCCATAAAGGAGCTCAGAGGGTTTGAGCCTTCTCTTATAGGTATAGGAGGAGGAACTGTAGCGGCACCTCTCAGAAGGAAAGGTTACAGCGCTGCTGTCTGGTTTACAACAGATAACGTAGAGCATTCTCCAAACGAGTACTGCAAGATAAGCAACATGGTCGAAGATGCAAAGGTGTTTGCTAAGATTATTTCAGAGTACTGATTACATAGGGCTCTTCCTTAACCTTTTAGCTTCTTCGTTTTTGAACCTTTCTTCTAACCAAACGTTTCCCCTTTCATGGTAGCCATACATTTCCCAGTATCCGTCCCTGTATTCATTTAAGAACTGAAGCTTCGTGACCCATTTAGCTGACTTCCACGCGTAAAGGTGTTCAAAGAAAGGCCTTGCCGGAAATCCTTCCTCGAAGCTTAATGGTTTGCCGTTCATCCTTAGCAGGAGAATACCTTTCAAAAAGTCTTCATAAGGGACAACAGTTGTGTAGCCGTCAAGCGAAATAAAATAAGCGTACTTCCCATTTGGCTTAACGATGTCCGATATCTTTTTAAAGGTTACGCCTTCCATTTCAACGTCGAGAACGCTCCATCCGGTTACACAGTGAAAGTTCATCTTTCCTTTAAAATCGATCATGCTTATTAGCTCATCATACGTAAAGGACCTTGGGTTCTCAACGTTTACAGAAACTTCAAACCGGTACTTGCTCAGATCTACTTCTGGGGGTTTCAGCGCAGAGTAATAAATAAAGTTCCTGAGCACGTGCTGACCTGGGGGTATCTGCATAAACTTGGATAAACGGGCTCATTTTATAACTTATCTAAATTTTTATAACGCTTATTTATTTAAGCAGACAAAAAAATTGCGTGATCGAAATCTATGGCCTTAAAAAAATATACGATAACAGGGTCGAAGCTTTAAAGAAGATAACAGCTAAGATCCTAAGAAAAAGGACGGCGATAATCGGGAGGAACGGGGCCGGGAAAACAACGCTCATAAGGATACTTTCGACCCAGCTAATGCCGACTTCAGGTTACGCTCTGATAAACGGGCTCAACATACTCAAGGATGAAGAGGAAATAAGGAAAAAGGTTTCCTGCATCCCTCAGGAAGCAAGACCCGTTGGACTTCTTACCCCTTACGAACACATCCTGATATACCTGACAGCAAGGGGATATTCTTTTAAGAATGCTTCAGAAGAAGCCAGGAAAGCTCTGAAAGATGTCAACCTCTGGGAAAACAGGAACACCCCAGCAGATGAGCTTTCTGGAGGTATGAAGAGGAAGCTCTTCGTGGCTATGGCTTTGGCATCAAACGCTGAGCTCGTTTTCTTAGATGAACCAACAACCGGCCTGGACCCGCTGTCGAGGCTCGAAGTATGGACAGCAATAAAGGGGCTGGGATCAGATCTTGTGCTAACAACCCACTATATGGAGGAAGCTCAATCGCTTGCTGACGAGTTGATATTTATGGAAGACGGAACTATAATAAAACAGGGGACTGCTGAAGAAGTCCTGAGCGAGTTTAAAGGCAAAGTGAGAGTTGAATCGAGAAAACCGGTAGAGGGCTGGAAAAAAGCCGGAGGCCTGTACATAAAGTATGTGGACTCTGAAGAAGCTCATGAATACGTAAAGATGGGCTATGATGTAAAACAGATTACGCTTGAAGACCTTTTCTTAAAATATGGTGTTGAAATTGAATCTTAGGTTTATACTTGCTATGGGGCTTTACTACGGCCTTTACACCATAACCAGGGGTTTCTCTTACGTTATAGCTTCGATGAGCCTGCCTTTAACCATGCTCTTTCTTATAGGTATAATCTCAAGAGGGTACTTGCTAAAATACGCCGTGATCGGAGGTTTCATTTCACTTATTTCCACAAACGCCCTTTCGAGCGCTGGAGACGCTTCTTTTTTAAGGCTTGAGCTCAAGTTTCAGGACCTTTTGGTTACCACCAGGATCACAAGGATAGACTACATGCTCGGGCTTATGCTGAGCTACCTTTTCTTTTCATTGCCTGGCATAGCGATCTACGCTGCAATAGGCGTAATTCTGAACCTTTTCACGGCTTTCAGAGCTTTTGCGCTTTTCCTGATAATGCTCAGCCTTCTGATTTCTGAAACTTCTCTTGCTTTCATGATAGCTGGAATGATGAAGCACATAAGAAACGTCTGGGGCATAGTATCAATACTTTCGATAATACTTTCGGTTATACCCCCGATCTTTTACCCCTACACTTACCTGCCAAAGTACGTGCTCTATATTCTTTCTATTTCTCCTGCTACCCCCGGATCTGTGATAGCTCAGGGAGTTTTTGGAATGCAGCCGTTAAACTACGTTATGCTGATAATACTTATAGCAGAAACAGCTTTTTACTTTGTGCTAGGAATGAACTTTATTAAATGGAGGGAAAGCTGATAGAAGACTAGATACAGTGAATTCATAAGCTGGTCGTGTAGACCTTTCCCCTCCAGTAAACGTTTTTGTCTTTTAAAGCTGATATCATAACTGGTATTGAATAATAGAGGGCTGGAATGCTCATCAAAGCCGGGATAAGCGAGTTTATGCCGTACTTGACGCCTCTCATTATGTTCTTTACGATCCAGAGCAGGTAAGGTGTTAGGTAGATAAAATTAAAAGTGATCAAATAGGCTGAAAGCAAAACAGCCATTATAAGCGTAACGATTATGAACGCATAGACCCCTTTCCTAGAATACATACCCACAGCTTTTGCCTCTTTTTTTGACCACAGCCAGAGCTCACGCTCATCAAAAACGTTTAACGGCATTGAGCAGGCAACGTAGCCTATGCTTCCTTTCTTTTCTTTAACTATCCTGGTCAGAGCACAGTCGTCACACCATTCATCAGCAAGATCTTTGAGCACGTCATCATCAAAAAAGTTTTCCCGAAAGGCCATAGAACCGCCATAGAGAAACCTGCCTCCTAGAGCCTGGCTCTCAAAACCAAAAGTCCAGAAACCGGCTCTTATGAGGTTGCTGAGAGAAAGCTTCAGAGGCTTTGGCCAGGTAAAAGTGGTCGAAGCCAAGTTATCCTCAAGAGCCGATGTCATGTCTTTCAGCCAATTCTTAGGGTAAACTGTATCTGAATCAGCAATTGCTATTACTCTATTTCTGAACTTTCTAGCCGCAAATATTATCGCGTTAACCTTTCCAGAGCATCTTTCGCACTCACGTTCAGAAATAAGGTACTTTACGTTATAACGAGAAAGCCGCTGTTTTTGAAATTCAGCTTCATCGCTGTCAACTATATAATAAACCTCATAGTCGGGGTGATCCTGATGGAGCAGGCTCTGAACGTGCTCGTCAAAGCCTGGATCCTCACCTCTGAGAGGCACAAGTACAACAGCCTTTCTTGGCCTGCCTTCTGGTTTTTTAAACAGTTCCCTTTCTTTTACGATCTGAAACGCAAGCAAAAGATCGCCTAGAACCGCTAACAGTAGTAGAGTAAACAAGAGGTTCAATTATAAGTGCCAGATGTTTCTGTATGTTTTAAAATTTGCTCTAAAAAGTTTAGTGCAGCGTTAAATGATCTGAAAGTAATGGTTAAATAATATATGAATTGATACTAAAATGAGCTCCGGTGGTGTAGCCCGGTCAAGCATGACGGCCTTTCGAGCCGTAGATCGCGGGTTCAAATCCCGCCCGGAGCACTCGTTTTTCAAATCAGCATTCCCTGGGTTTATAAAGGTGGTGCTCATACTGGCATCATCCCCGTCTTGAAAGAACCATCACCTTTTAAGGCGGAAAGGATGTCAGGTTCTTTTGTGAGAACGTTATATTTATATTTTTCTTTCTTCACAATAATATTGTGCCGGACAATAATATTGCGCAAGATACGGGTTGGCGGAGGTTTGAGCTTCCAGATAGTTCACGTGTTAACGCAATCATGAAAAGGTTGGGCGAAATTAGTAAAGAACATCCCGAAATCGTTCTGAAACCAGGAATTTTTGATTATGACAAAACTCCTCCCGAGGTTCAAGCGGAGATCGATGAGCTTTTTAAAGAACTAGAAGATCTTCATATTGAAGAAGTTATTTGGAAGATAGGAATATATTATTCATATCTCCAGAATAATCTTTCAGAAATCGATGTTTCGCTTGCAGAATACCTTCTTACCGAACTAGAAAACGGAACATATTTCATTCCTGACGAAATAATAAAAGACATCCTCAACAGGTTTCCAAAATTGAAAGAAAAACACCCGAAGATTCAAGAAATCCTCAACGCGCCTTTTATAATAGATGAAGACAAAAGGGAATTTTTCTTTCTTGATATTCACGACGACGAACTTCAGCCCTTGTACAGTGAAATAGAAAACCTTGCAAAAGCTGGCGTTAGAGGGATAATTTTTGAAAGGAAAGCAGGTTTTGTTCACATAAGTTATGAGAGCGCTCATCCTGAATTAAAAAAAGTTTTGGATCAAATCGCCGAAAAGATTACTCGCAAGCTTTTTGAAATCATGGTATATGATACAGCGTATTATTATTACCTTATGATAGAAAAACCTTCACTCCTTAAGCGGGGAAACGCAAACGCTGTGCTTTTTATAAAATCAGAAGGTGTTCCAGTTCCGAACGTTGTTGTGGTAGACGCTTTAAACCGCTTCCCAAAGCTGAGAAAAAAGTATCCCGAAATCACGAAAGAATACAAAAAGTTTCTCAAATAAAGTTTCAATCGATGTTTGAAAGTTTCTTCATAACTTCGTTGAAATGAGAAAT
>JAWDMM010000077.1:0-5753 GCA_046536595.1 Nitrososphaeria archaeon
GTGCTTGTTTTTTAAGCTTGCGCAGACAGGCTATGAAGAACAACCTGAAGCATCATGACCCTTATAATGTATGAGTATAACAAATTCATCATAAATTTATATAAAAATTTTTGATCTACTGTTACAGACTGGGTCTCTGGTAAAGATGAACAAAAAACGCTTTTAAGCAGCGTGCATTCGGATAGATTATGATAAAGGTAGAGCTGATTTCGTGCAGGATGAAAAAAGAAAGCAAAAAGTTCAACATTTACAGCAGAATTGAAACGTTCTTTAAAAAAGCGGGCTTGAACCCTGAAAACGGAGATGTGCTGGCGGTTTCGGGCAAGTATCTGGCGATTTCAGAAGGCAGGTTCTACAGGCTCGAAGATGTTGTTCCAACTGATGAAGCTTATGAACTTGCAAAAGCCAACGGCGGCGACCCTAAAATAGCTGAGCTCGTGCTGAGGGAAAGCGAAGCTGTTATGCCAAGCTTCGCAGGAATATTTATGGCAAGCGTAAAAGGAATGCTGCAGCCAAACGCAGGCATAGACAAGTCCAACATAAAGGAAGGGTACGTCGTGCTTTATCCAGAGGACCCTGACGCTTCTGCAAGAAAGATCAGGCTTTTTGTCATGGACAGATACGGGGTAAGGGTTGGAGTTGTTGTTACCGACAGCAGGATATACCCAACGAGGAAGGGGACGACTGGCATAGCAATAGGTTACAGTGGAATCTTGCCGATCGTTGACGAAAGGGGCTCCGAAGACCTTTTCGGTAAAAAGCTGAAGGTTACAAAAAGAGCGATAGCTGACCAGCTGGCCACCATGGCTCAGCCGATAATGGGGGAATCGAACGAAAGCAGGCCGATAGTTCTGATCAGGGGGCTCTCAGACTATGTAGTTGACGGAGACGTTGAAGCTGAACTATCTGTAAACTATGAAGAGGACATATACTTTGCCGCAATAAAGAATTATCTGCAGGGAAAAGTTTATCCGAAAAATAAAACAGATCAGAGCGAAAGATAACGCCAAGAAAGCGTTATACCAAGGGCTGTAAATATTACTGCAAAAGCAACGAGGTAAATCATGGAAAGCATCAAGCTGACCTGTGGAGTTATTCCGAGCAGGGCCCACCTGGACACAGCGTTAGCGTAGGTAAGGGGGTTGGCAAGAGCTACAGGCTTGAGCCACCATGGCATTGATGATATTGGATAGAAGGAGTTGCTAGAGAAAAGCAGCGGCATGTTGAGCAGGTTCATTATTGCCATCTGCGTCTCCCACCTAGTTGACCTCAGAGCCAGCATAAGAAATAGAGAAGAAAAGCCAAACGACAGGAGAAAAAGCGAAAGATAAGTTATGATGAACGCTACTGGCGCAAACATTCCAAAAGCAAACCTGAGGCCAAGCAGGACGCCAATGAGAAGTATAATAGTTGCCTGAACCAGAGATTTAACTATTGAAGCAATTACCTTCGATACTATTATCGACCCACGGGGAACAGGAGTTGTGAGGAGCTTCCCGAGGAAGCCGAGCCTCCTGTCCCATACTATGGTCATTCCGCTGCTCATCGAAGTAAAAAGAACTATAAAGCTAAGCATGCCGACGGCAAGGAAGGAAAAGTAGTCTGTTGTTCCAAAGGTCTGCTTGAGAACCAGTGAACCAATCTCGTCTATTATCTGTTTGGGCACTGTTAGCCCCGGGATCTCGAGGGACGCACTCTTGAACATGCTGGCAAAGTTCATGGCTTTCCCAAAAATTCCTATCCAGAGAATTGGTTGCACAAGGCTCAGCAAAAGTATTACAGGTTCTTTGTACCACTTTTTGAGCTCTCTGTTTGTAAGAGCCCAGAGGCCGTGAAGAGGGGTCAACCTGCCTTCGCTCATGATCTTGCCCTCCTGAGCGTCCTTCTGAGAGCAAAAGCCTCCTCCTTTGACATTGATTCTTCCCTCAAGCTCTTGCCGGTATAGTACATGTAAACTTCATCAAGAGATGGCCTGTTAAGGGAGAGCCTTTTTACCTCCTGCCCCGACGAGTTTATGGCGCTGACGACAACTGGTATCGCTGTAGGTCCATCTGCAACCTTTATCACAATCTGACCGTCAACAAAGCTCACGTCCTTTACCTGAGGTAAAGATGCGAGGGCCTGTTTTGCTGAATCGTATGATCCGCTAACCTCTATGAATAGCGTGTCCCAGGTGACGCTTCTTTTGAGCTCATCCGGTTTACCTATTACGAGGATCCTGCCCCGATCTATGATTGCGACCCTGTCCCCGTATGCGTCGGCCTCTTCAAGGTAGTGAGTCGTCAGGAAGATGGTCATGTTATAATCTTTCTTGAGCTTAAGGATGTACTCCCATATGGCGGCTCTTGTCTGAACGTCAAGCCCCAGCGTGGGTTCGTCCAGGAAGAGTACGTGTGGCCTGTTTATAAGCCCCATCGATATCTCCAGCCTTCTCCTCATTCCTCCAGAATAAGTTTCTACTTTTTTGTCCTTTACGTTATAAAGCCCGACCGTCTGAAGAAGCTCTGTCGCTCTCTTTTTAACTGTATCTTTTGGAAGCCCGTAAAGGTAGCCTATCAGCGTTATGTTCTCCCAGCCTGTAAGGTCTTCGTCGGCAGAGAACTCCTGGGGGACAACGCCTATAACTGACCTCACCCTGGATGGCTCTCTATTTATGTTATAACCGGCTATGATGGCTTCGCCTTCCGTGGGCCTAAGAGACGTTGTCAGCATTCCTATGGTGGTGCTCTTTCCTGCGCCGTTTGGTCCCAGCAGCGCAAATATTTCTCCTTCATAAACTTCAAAGCTTATGTGGTCTACCGCAAGCACGCCTCCGGGATAAATCTTTGTAAGCCCGCTGACCTTTACTACAGGCTGGCTCATTCTGCTAGCACCTCAAGGTTCTTTGCTATCTCCTTTATCTTATCCCTTCTTTTCGAGATCTCCTGTTTATCCAGATCCTTCAGGTAGTAAACATAACCTTCAAGAAGGTCAAGCACATGATCCACTGTAAAGCTTTCTGCAGTTATGGGTTCAAAACCCTTTATTTCATCCTTTCCCTTTTCGCTCAGAGCATATTTTCCGTTTTCAAGCCTTACTATGTAACCTTCTTTTATAAGCTTGTAAAGGGTCGGGTAGATGGTACCGGGGGAAGGACGCCAGAAACCGAAAGAAAGCTTTTCTATTTCCTTCATGAGTTCAGCCCCAGTTTTTTCTCCGTTTGACAGGAGCATCAAAATTATCCATTTCGACCCTCCAAATTTTTTGATCTTGTATTTATAAAGCATAAAGTTCCACATCGAAAACGTTATCGGTTTCGATATTTAAAAGCGTTTCTTGTTTTTTCTGAAACTTTATAAAATAAGCTTTTATATTCTATCCTTAAATGTATAATATGATTCCGCTAAGGAACGCCATCGTGGAAACGATGGAGAAGAACAGAGTGTTGACAGATGATGAACTGCTTGCTGAGCTTCAGAAAAGGTACAACGAACTTACGAAGGAAAAGCTTTACCAGGAACTGATGAAGCTGGAAATACTTGGAGTGATCAGGGTTTATGAGATAGGTAAGGGTAAAAAGAGGATTGAGCTGGCAAGCGGATCTTCTGAGATGGTCGGAGAGTTTGACTACTGAAAAAATCTTTCTAAAATTGATTTAAGCTCGGGATTGTGTTTTTATTTAAACGTTTTAACCTTATGGGAATTAAGGGACGGAAGTCCCCTTCGGTGAAGGAGTGTATAGTAAGTTTCCTGAAGGAAACAGGAAATCCTCGCCTCGCGGTTAGGATGACGTGTCAGCAACGGAAGCTCAAGAGTGAACTACCCTGCCCTCACTGGCAAGGCTTCCCGGTTCATCGAAACGCTTACGTGTGGAATACTTGAAAAGTATTCCAACATCGCAGAGGCGTTTTCATCCCCGGGCGTCTCGCCTGCGTTCCACAGGCAAAGCCCCTCCTTCAATATTACGATTGCTGAAGCTACATCCCTGTCGAACGTTGAGTTACAGGAGGGGCACGTGAGCTCCCTTTGAGACAGGTCAAGCTTAACGTTTGTTCTACAGACAGGACAAACTCCTGTTGTCTTAACGAACCTTCCTACCTCTACAGGGGTGCTAGCCTTCCTCCTTAAGGCATTGCGGATTCCCCCTATGGAGGTCTCGTAGATCTTTTTGCCGAATAGCTTTTGCCACGAGCGTATGTTGTCATCTTGAAATACAACTTTTGAATAGTTTGTCGTTACGAAGTGGACAACCTTGTTGATTATGTCACGCTTCTTATCATTCTGTTTCTCGAATTCACGTTTAATCTTCAAAAGTAGCTTTTCTTTGTTCCTTGATCCAGGTTTTGCTCGAGAAAAGAAGTGATAAAGTCTCCTTAGTCTTTTGCTCATAGGCACTAAATATTGAATTTTGACCCCATTTGAGAAGGTTATTTGGTTCTTCACGCCTAGGTCTATGCCTATGGCTTTTTCTTTCTCGTGTTTATCTTCTTTAGGCAGAAAGCATGTAACATATAAGTAGTAATCCCCGTTCCTTTCTACTAGGTTTGCTGAAGAAAGCTCTGCGTTCTCAGGTATCTGATCAGCCCAGATACCTTAAAGTTCCCAATGCCTTGTATGTGAACCATTTTATTGTCCTTTTTCACCCAATAAGTCACGCCGTACTGCATCAACGGAATCGAATGCACAGCCTTTACGAATTTGATCTTCCCAACCTTCACACCCTTCTTCTTGAGTTCTGCCAGTCCTCTTACGTTGTCCTGAAGCCTTTTTATCAGGGCTTGTCTCATTTGAGATGAAAGCACTTGAATTTCTCTTTCATGAAACGCGTCACCTACCTTAACATGAACCATTTTTACCTTATAGTCCGCATGAGGTTTGAAGTTAAGTATTCCGTTTGCTATGATGTAATTAGTGAACCATTTAGCTTCAAGAAAGAGGCGGTTAAGGATAGCAAGCTTGGTTTTGGAGATCTTGCTTTTATCAAATTTCAGCTCGAAAGTTTTTGCCTCTTGAGACTTTCTCCTAAGTAAGGTTTGCTTCCTCTTCTCCCTGATCTTGGCATTCTTCTCTAGGTTGGGCACTAACAATGTAATATTTTTCTTTATATAAAAACCTGTTGTAAGGGGCTATTCATCCCTTACCTAACCAGTAGATCAAAACTTTTGTTGATTTTTATGATGTTTTTGCTATTATATTAGATTTTAAACTAGACTTTAAATGCAGTCTTTGCTCAAAAACTTTAGAAAGGCTAAACATGCTATCAAATTGCCCTGATTAACCTAAATCATCCTTATTATGTTATAAAAATAACGCTTTAAGCCAAAAATGATGCATGGTTTAAGCTAGTGAAGTTATCTCATTGTGTTTAAAATAAGAGCTATCTGAATATTTTAACGTATACGTTAGAGATTAAAGCTTCAATCATTAATATAAACTTCACATACTGAACCGTTACCTTTTCCCTTTCGTAATTCATAAAAACCCATATGTTGTATAAAAGAACTGCAAGGTAGAAGTAAAGCTTCCTTAAGCTGTAAAGCTTTGACGTCGTCTTTGGCAAAAACTGGTTTATCATTCTGTAAGAAGTCTCTATGGCCCACCTCTTTCTGAGCATCCTTCTTATAGCTTTAGGCTTAAGGTCTGTGTTCGTTGCGAAAACTAAAAGCTCGTTTCTGTCTTTAACAGCTACAATCCTAACTGTTGCCTGTTCATCTGGCCTTTTCCTCTTGCTGTTCGTTTTGTAAATTAAGTCGTCCCCCTCTTTGAACTTCCCT
>JAWDMM010000078.1:0-5621 GCA_046536595.1 Nitrososphaeria archaeon
TTCGTGACAGCGTATGTTCAGAAAGAATCAAGAGAACGGAAAGGCTATAGGCTCGATCTTTGAGTAAAGGATCAGATCGCGTTTTTAAACGGGATAAAGGTATCATACTCAGTCCCGCAGAGCGAGAGGCTGAATAAGCTTCAGAGCTATTTCTCGAGAGCTAAGAAAGGATCAAAAACAGGGAAAAGCCCCTGCTGAAGATCAACTATGTGTATATAAGAGCAAAGTAAAGAAATACATAAAGAACAGGATAGCCCATTACGTGGTAAGCAATTATCAGTACGTTGTGTTTCAGGATGATGATATTCGTTCATGGCAGGTGCTTTATGGCATAAAGGTCCTGGAGACCTCGGTGGGGAATCCGCGATGCATTGGATAAGGCCAGCACTTCAATCGTGTGAAATCAGCAATGGGCTCTGCATGTGGAAAGCAGATAAGACGTCAGATTGTTGAGACTCTACAAGCAGCATGATGAAGTATAAATTATTCTTCATGTGAAAACGAGATAATGAACCGGAAAGCTCTGACCGAAAGGTCATGGTAATTCACCATAATGAATTTTTGAGTTGTGCTTATTTATTGAACAGAAACCTTTTTGTTTTTAAACCTCCATGTAACTACATAAAATATGCGTATACAGTTTGAAATAGCTGACTGGATAAATTCCCACAAAGGCTGTTATGACCTGATGCAGAGCGGGCTTACCGGAAGGATAGACCTTTCAAAATATTTTAACGGCTGTGGTTTTGAAGAACCAAAGCAGCTTAAAAAGCTCATAGCGCAGATAAACGGAACTGACGAAGAGCTGGTTTCGCTAACCCACGGTGCAACAGAAGGCGTTGACCTTGTTGCCAAAGCTCTCAGGCTATCAGGCGTAAACGGGTTCGACAACTTTTTACCTGAATATGAAATGCTTTACAAAGCGCCACTTGCAGAAGGCATGGAAAGGGGAAAAAACGTGCTGTTTTTGAGCGATCCTAACAATCCTACAAGCCTGAGGGCTGAACTTCCAGAAGGTTACAGATATTACGTTATAGATGAAACGTTTCTGCAGTTTGTTGCAGATCTTGATAGGGTTAAGAGGCCCTTGAACTCTTTCAGAATAAATACGTTCACAAAGTTTTACGGAGGTGACGAAGTCAGAGTAGGCTATATAATATCCCCCAGTTCTGAAATAAGAGAAATGATAGAAAGGCTGCAGGGCATAACTTACGAGCCGGTATCAAAACACAACATCTGCATTGCAAAGAAGATACTTGAAGACAATGACAGACTTAAAGAAGAAGCCAGAAGGATTTCAGCTGAAAACTTTGAAACGGTTGAACGTTATATGGGCGAACTCAAGTTTTTCATGAACAGAAAGCCTGAGGCCACAACTATTGCATTCCTTGATTATTCGCGCTATTCGTCTATAAGCAGCTTTGAGCTCTGTGAAAGACTTTATAAAAAAGGAATTTCAGCAATTCCTGCAAAAATGTTCGGCTCAGAGAGCACCCACATAAGGGTTGCGTATACAAGGGAAAATACAAAAGATGCAATGTCTGAGCTGGTTTCTGCACTGGAAAACCTTCATAAAAGTTCTTGAATCTTCAACCGTTATAAACGTCTGAAAAGCTTATTAAAACATCAATCGATAAGCTTTCTGTGAAGATCCTGGCGTGGAACGTAAACGGCATCAGAAGCGCAATCAACAAAGGCCTTCTTGAGCTCGTAAATTCTAAAGAATACGATGTCATAATGCTGCAGGAAGTAAAAACAGATACTTTGCCTCTGGGCTTTGATGAAACATATGAAGCTTATCTAAACGCTTCAAAAAGAAAAGGCTATTCCGGAACTCTGACTCTGACAAAAATCAGGCCAGTTTCTGTATCTTACGGAATAGGCGAAAGCGCGTTTGATGCTGAAGGAAGGGTGATAGTTACGGAGTTCGAAGAGTTCTTCGTTATAAATGCCTACTTCCCGAATGCGCAGCACGGTCTCACAAGGCTTGACTACAAGCTTGAGTTCAACGCAAAGTTTGAGAATTTTGTGCAGAAGCTCAGATCGAAGAAGCCAGTTGTTATAGGGGGTGACTTTAATGTGGCTCACGAAGAAATCGACATAGCAAGGCCCAAGGACAACGTTAACAACGCTGGGTTTACGGAGCAGGAAAGAAGATGGATGACCCACTTTTTAAGTCTTGGCTACGTAGACACCTTCAGGATGTTTGTTAAAGAAGGGGGACATTACAGCTGGTGGTCATACAGGTTTAACGCAAGAGAGAAAAACATTGGCTGGAGGATAGACTATATCATAGTTTCCGATGAACTGAAAAACAGGGTAAAAGAAGCTGGAATACTTAAAGATGTAAAAGGATCAGATCATGCCCCAGTTTATGCAGTGATCCTCTGACATCCTCCCCGCCTTAAAAGGCGATGGTTCCTTCAAGGCGGATCATGGGTTTGTGGTTTATCGCAATCATTCTCATCGCTTCATAGCTAGTGGTTACCCACCCCGCTCCGTTCGTCCAGCGGTAGACCACGGGCTGTGCCTTCAGCCACTTACCCCTATCCTTAACGGACTCGGGGATATGTAGAATGTTAATTGCCCCATTCAGATCAGCGTTTATTACTTTCTCTGTGTGAGGACACTTGAACAAGCCTCTTTTAATCCTTCCGTTTTCGTGAATTTCCCCACACAGGGAACACGTTTTTGATGTATTTTCCTCATTCACAAGCTTTACCTTTATTCCGTATTCTTGCGCTACTTCCTTGATTCGCTTTATTATTGCAGAATAGCTCCAGAAGTTTGTATTTCTTTCGTTTCCTTTATCCTGAGCTATTCCCTTTGGGTAGCCGATGTATATTTCCCCTACACCTTTATCGTAAAGAGATTCTACGATTTCCCTTGCTAGTCCTTCTCTAGCATTCTTTAGCAAAAGAGCGCGCTTTTTGTATAACATTTCAAGCTTCCTGCTAGTTTTCAAGCCATGTTTTGCAAGCCTCTTCTTTTCCTTAGCAATGCGCTTGCTCAACTTCTTGAACTCTGAAAGCACTGAACCTCCTTTAAAGAGCATCCACGAGCCGTCTTGAACAGCTACAGTTGCAAGGTTTGCAATGCCTAGATCTATGCCAGCTTTCATTTTGCCTTTTGGTTTATTATCTACTTTTACACTCATAGGAATCCTTGCGTACCACTTTTTTCTAACGTTATCATAAAATATCTCAAGGGTTCCTTGCTTGCCTACCCACTTGAGCTTGCCATTAAATTTAAGCCTTAGGTTAAAGTCCAAAAGATATATTTCGTTACCTTCAATCTTGTACCTGTCATTTCTTATCAGCAAAAACAAATCATCTCTCTTTTTATGTGGAGGTTTTGGTTTCATCCACTTAGGCAATTCATTTTCTTTCTTCTTTTTGCTTAGCTCGAAAAAAGATTTCCATGCTCCCATGTTCTTTCGCGTTACTTGCTGAACGTTTGCCCCGTGCAATACAGCCTTATATTTTTCATAAACGATTTTTTCTGTTTTATTAAAATCTACAGGCTCGTGCTTTTTGTACTGCTCAAGCCTCAACTTATTAACTTCGTTCCAGCAATCAACGAATGCCTTTCCGAGAGCCGTTAGTTTAGCTTTTGTTTCTTTTCCTGCAATGATGCGCACTGTGTTCGATCGTCGCATGCTTTCTGTTATTTTATGCTAATTAAGATTATAAATACTTAAGCCTTTTTCATGAGAAAACACGTTAGCAAGGACAGAATGGTTCAGCATCCCCGCCTCTAGAAGAGGCGAGGCTTTTGTTCATTTTGTAATCAAATGCGCTTTTGTCTAATCTAAAAAGCTTATATAAAATGTTCACATGCTTATCCTGAATGACAGATCTGCTGATAAAAGATGGTTATCTTGTTTTTCCTGATCTTACTCTAAGAAGCCACGTTTATTCTGAAGATGGGGTAATAAAAGCTATAGGAAGTTCTGTTCCAACCTCTGCAGACAGAGTAATAGATGCTTTTGAAAAATACGTTCTGCCGGGCGCCATAGATGAGCACGTACACTGCAGGGATCCTGGATTTACATACAAGGAAGATTTTGAAACCTGCACTAAAAGCGCAGCAGCAGGCGGGATAACGACTGTTCTCGACATGCCGAACAACCTGCCACCAACTGACGATCCATCAAGGATTAATGAAAAGTCTGAGATGTTCCTGAAAAAGGCTTATGTTGACTTTGGACTGTACGGCGTGCTTTACGATTCTAATATCGAAAAATTCGAGTCGATGGTAGATGCAGGAGCAATAGCGTTTAAAATCTACATGGGACCGTCAACCGGCAACATACCCCCTCCAAACGACGGTTCCATAATTGAAGCGCTGAAAAAGTCCGTGAAAAAAAATATTACAGTTGTCTTTCATGCGGAAAATGAAAAGATAGTTGAATTCTTTACAGAAAAGCTGAGGTCCAGCGGAAGGACGGATCCCAAGGCACATATGGAAGCCAGACCAGCCATAGCTGAAGAGGAGGCGATCAGAAGGGTCTCGCTTTTCGCAGAAAGGACAGGCGCAAGGATTCTTATAGCGCACGTAAGTTCTGTTGAAGGGTTAAATGCCCTAAAAGAAGCAAAGAACTCCGGCGCAGATGTTTATGGTGAAACTTGCCCTCATTACCTTTTTCTGGATGAGACAGCTTACGATAGATACGGAACGCTAGTAAAGATCAACCCTCCGGTTAGAACTGCTGCTGACAGGGAAGCTTTATGGAAAGGTATAGAAAGCGGAATCATAACAAACATCGGGTCAGACCACGCTCCTCATACTCTGGAAGAGAAATCAAAGGGTGTCTGGAACTCAGCTTCAGGAATAATAGGTGTTCAAACAATGCTGCCGCTAATGCTGAACGAAGCTGTAAAGGGCAGGATAACCATGAACAGGATCGTGAGCCTTCTTTCAGAAAAACCAGCAAAGCTTTTCGGCTTTTACGGGAAAAAGGGTATAATCTCTGTCAATTCTGACGCTGATTTTGTCATATTTGATCCCTCAAAAGAGTTTACAGTAAAGGAAGAATGGCTTTATTCAAAGAGCAAGAATTCGCCTTTTATAGGATGGAAATTAAGGGGTAAAATAATCCTAACTTTGCTAAGGGGGAAAGAAATATACGATGGGGAGAAAGTTCTGGAAATGAACGGAACGCAAATTAAAAGGCAACCATCATTTAACTTAAATGCGGGTTAAGGGGGCGAAAGTCCCCTTCGTGACAGCGTATGTTCAGAAAGAATCAAGAGAACGGAAAGGCATAGGCATCGATCTTGGAGTAAAGGATCAGATCGCGTTTTTAAACGGGATAAATGTATCATACTCAGTCCCGCAGAGCGAGAGGCTGAATAAGCTTCAGAGCTATTTCTCGAGAGCTAAGAAAGGATCAAAAACAGGGAAAAGCCCCTGCTGAAGATCAACTATGTGCATATAAGAGCAACGTAAAGAAAGACATAAAGAACGTGATAGCGCATTACGTGGTAAGCAATTATCAACACGTTGCGTTTCAGGATGATGATATTCGTTCATGGCAGGTGCTTTATGGCATAAAGGTCCTGGAGACCTCGGTTGGGGAATTCACGATGCCTTGAATAAAGCCAGCACTTCAATCGTGT
>JAWDMM010000079.1:0-5292 GCA_046536595.1 Nitrososphaeria archaeon
TATTTCAAGATGACGACATACGCTCGTGGCAAAAGCTATTCGGCGAAAAGATCTACGAGACCTCCATAGGGGGAATCCGCAATGCCTTGAAGAGGAAGGCTAGCACCCCTGTGGAGGTAGGTAGGTTCGTTAAGACAACAGGAGTTTGTCCTGTCTGCAGAACATACGTTAAGCTTAACATGCATCAAAGGGAGCTCACTTGCCCCTCCTGTAACTCCACGTTCGACAGGGATGTAGCTTCAGCTTTGGTTATTATGAAGGAGGGGCTTTCCCTATGGAACGTAGGGGAGACGCCCGGGGATGAAAACGCCTCTGCGATGTTGGAATACTTTGCAAGTATTCCGCACGTAAGCGTTTCGATGAACCGGGAAGCCACGCCCTTACGGGCGTGGTAGTTCACTATACTGACCTTCCCTAGAATGGGCTAGGTTTCTTGTTCACTTTATCAATAAGATTACCGTTAGGCCATATATCAAAATTCAAACGACATATAAGACTATTAAAGCAACTAACATGAAAGTTATAGAAAAGTACATGTGAAGTGCCGTAAAGAAGCCAGTCTGCTGGTCCAGTATCTTTCTTTTCCAGCTTTTTGGGTTCATCGCTATCTTTGTAAGCCTGTAAGCCCAGGGAATGGTAAGGAAAGACCCAAGTATTGGCCAGTAGGTTCTGTCCAGAAAAACAGCTAACGCAAAAAGCGCGTAGCTAAGCCATATAAGCGCAATATAATATGCCTTTGACCCTTTTTCTCCAAGCAAAATGGCAACAGTCTTTATACCAGCCCTCTTGTCATCTTCCATGTCTCTCCAGTTGTTTGCATGAAGGACAGCAACTATGACCATACCTATTGCTACCGATATAAGAACGCTTGCCGTGCTTATCTTAGCTCCCATAAGGGCTTCTGTGCCAAGGACAATGCCCGGCCCAAATGCTAACATTACCCCAAGATCTCCAAGCGCTAGCCACTTAAGCCCAACCTTGGGAATACCGTACATAAGCCCTGCAACAAGCCCCAATATTATGAAGGGAATTATTGATGCCCTTGCTGAAGCCAGATAAACTCCTATCATGAGCGACGCTGTAAGCAGAAATAAAGAGTAAGCTAGCTGGAACCTTGGCTTCACAAGCCCATCAATAAGAACCCTTGAACCTGCTGAACCCATTCCGTTAGGCAGGTCTACTTTGTTTATGTAATCAAAATAATCGCTTAACGCGTTAAAGGCACCGTGAACCATTATTATACCCAGGATGGCAAGCAAAAAAAATGTAACAACTATCTGTCTTGCTAGGAGAACGCCAAGTATCATCGCAGAAACGCTCATCTGAAGGCTCCATGGCCTTAAAGCTCTTAACAGCTTAACCGGCTCTTTTTCATTCAGCTCTTCAAGGTTAAAATCAGCGTAGTACTTTTTTGGCTCATCGCTCATGTCCGTAACCCTTATCCTCTCTGGAACAAGCCTAACAAGAACCACGTTTCCCATGTTTATAAAAAGAATGTCTTCAGGAACCTTTGAAAGCAATACTCCCCTTTCTCTTTCGAGCCTTGTTGGATCGCCAAGAACCTCAACTTTTCCTTCTCCCTGGACAAAAAGGTCTGGCTTGTTCAGATCTATTGAAAAAGAAACAATTGGGTTTTTCTGAACCGCTTTTAGTGTCCTACCTTCATTTTCAAGAAGAAATATAAACCCATCATGCATAGCATAATAAACTTTTATTCCCCATGGACCCTGATCATCACAGACGGATATGCTCATTGTTTTTGCCTTTCTCAGAAGATCTATAACACGCCTGTCAGTCATCTACTTTTTTGATGCCCTTTACGTTATTTAAACCTTGTGAAAGATATAATTTTATAAATTTTGTACGCAAAAAAATAAAAAATTAATGTTAAAGTTTATATTTTATAGCGCATCAAAAAGTATTAATGAAATGTATAAACTGCTCTTATTATAGACAACACCCAATCTACGATTTTATTGGATACTGCGAGAAAAAAGGTTCTGTTGTCTTCCCTGAAGATAGCTGCAAAGACGCCATCAGTACTGTTAAAGAGGAAACTGAAAAGCTCTTTGAAAACTATGGATGGGCATACTGTATCGAGTGCGGCAGCGTGCTTTTTGATAGGAACGAGCTTGATAAACACATTAGCCTAGGGCATAGCTTAACTCAAAAATTTTTGGAGGATGAAGTAGCTACTTACGAATCGCCTGGTGGAGATTGATGAAGAACCTTAACTATCTACTAGGAGGCCCCCAAGGTGGGGGATTAGAAACCTCCTCGCAGGTTCTTTCATGGGCTTTTGCGAAATCAGGTTACGGAGTTATATCTGACAGAGAGTACTATTCAAACATAGTAGGCAGGCATAGCTACATACACGCCAAAGCTGACAGCGAGGAGCTTCCGAAAGACCTCCAGTATCCTGTTAAGCTTCTGGGGGCTATGGATGCTGAAAGCGTTTTTACACATTTTACAGACCTGGATTCAGGTGCATACGTAATATACAATTCTGACCTTAATTCTACAAGGCTTTCTCAGATTCCGAGCGTTGAACCAGAAGTTGGAGAAAAAATACTAAAAATTTTAAAGAAACTTAACATTGAACAGGACTTAGGGAGCCTTGTTAAGTACCTTAAAGATAACGGTGTTAATGTAGTTGGACTTAGTTACAGGGACCTTCTTTCAGAGCTTCAAAAAAAGACAAACATAGTTGCTGCGCAAGCATCTAGGTATATTTCAACGATAATAATAGGTGCTTCGGCTGCCCTGGTCGGGATTGATCCTGAAGCCGTAAAGTACGGGCTGACAAGGAGGTTTAAGAGTGGTCCTATCCTTGAGCACAATCTGACTTTCTCTGAACTTGTTTCTGAGATAGTTTCGTCTAGCTTTGGTAGCCCACTTAAGTTAGACCCTCCACGAGGAAACTTTGGAAGGTTGATGATAGTTAGCGGGAATGACATAGTGGCAATGGGTAAGGTTGTTGGAGGGCTAAGGATGCAGACTTACTATCCTATTACTCCTGCAGCAGACGAAAGTTTCACTCTAGAGGAGCATGAAAGGCTTGGAGAAGCAGGAATTGGATCTCTTACGGTATTTCAGCTCGAAGACGAGCTTGCTGCTGTAAACGCGGCTATAGGGGCTTCACTTACAGGGACTAGAGTGGCTGCTGCAACCAGTGGCCCAGGGTTCGACCTGATGGTAGAAGGCTTAGGATGGGCCGGTATGAACGAAGCCCCTGTCGTTATAACCTATTATCAGAGGGGAGGACCGAGCACAGGACAGCCAACTAGAGGCGGACAGAGCGATCTCCTTTCTTCTGTTTTTGCATCTCACGGAGAGTATCCTAGAATGGTGCTTGCGTCTGGAGATCACGAAGAAGCTTTCTGGGATGCTATAGATGCTCTGAACTTTGCCGAGGTATACCAGATACCGGTGATACACCTTGTCGATAAGTTCCTGGCTAACACAATAAGGAGCGTTGCCTTTCCAGATCTTAGCAAGGCATACGTAAACAGGGGTAAGATAGTGCAGGAACCTGGAAAGGATTATAAGAGGTTCAGTTTTGAATCGCCAGTTTCACCAAGAGCATTTCTTGGAAAAACTCTTGTATGGTACACAGGTGACGAACACAATGAAGAAGGACATATATCGGAAGAACCTGAAAACAGGATTAGGATAATGGATAAGAGAATGGGAAAGCTTGAGCTTATTGAGCAAGAGGTTCCAGAAGAAAGAAGGGTTTCTATACATGGTGATGAAAACCCTGACGTAGTACTATACGGATGGGGTTTCGTAAAGGGTGCTGCGCTTGGAGCGATAAAGATGCTTAAAGAAGAAGGGGTGAAAGCTATGTACGTTCATATAAGGACTTTCGTACCTTTCCCCAAGAAGACCGTTGAGAGCATTTACTCTAAGTACAAGGACGTCATGATAGATGTTGAACATAACTATCTAGCACAGGCGGCTGTTCTTGCTTCTGCGTTCGCAAACGTTGAAATAAAGAAGCACATTCTGAAGTATACCGGAAGACCGATCTACTCTGACGAGCTGAAAAATGCAGTCATGCGTATCCTGAAGGGTTCAGAGAAGGAGGTGCTCGAATATGGTGCTTGAGCTCAAGCCAACTGACTACAAAAGCTCCGTATGGGTTGACTGGTGCCCAGGATGCGGTAACTTCGGGATACTTTCTGCAATGTACCAGGCTTTTGCCGAGCTTAAGCTGGATCCAAGGAAGATAGTTGTAGTTTCGGGTATTGGATGCTCCGGAAAGACCCCTCACTTCCTTAACGTAGAAGGCGTTCATACCCTTCACGGAAGGGCCCTTCCATACGCTGAAGGTATAAAGGTAGCAAACCCTGAGCTTGAAGTGCTTGTTAACGCCGGTGACGGTGACCTTTTGGGCATAGGTGCTGGACACTTTGTTGCTCTTGGAAGAAGGAACATAGACATGGTTGTTATGATGCATGACAACACTGTTTACGCTCTGACAAAAGGACAGGCAGCTCCAACGCTTGAAAGAGGCGCAAAGCCAAAATCTCTGCCAAAGCCAAACATACAGGATGCTGTCAACCCGATAGCTCTGGCCATAGCCTCAGGATACACGTTTGTTGCAAGAGGATATTCGGGCAAGGTAAAACACCTAAAGGAACTGATAAAAGCTGCAATTCAGCACAGGGGGTCAGCTTTTCTGGACATACTGCAGCCCTGTATCACTTACGACAACATACATACATATGATTACTATAACGAACGCGTTTATGATCTGCAAGAAAGCGGTTATAACCCGGAGGTAAAAGGAGAACCAGAACCCAAGATAGGTGAAGCCATAGCCAAATCTTATGAAAAGGGCAACAAAATACCGATAGGGATCTTTTACAGGAACCCAAACGTGCCAACCTTTGACGAGAGGCTTAAAGAAAGAATACCGAGCTACATGCAATCACCCCCAGCGACACAGACAATAGACAAAAGCGGAAAAACAGTAATAAGCCAGGAGCTTTTTGAAAAAATATTTGAAAACTATCTTGTATAAAAGCTTTATTTTATAACTTTTTCTTTTATTTTTTCTCTTTTTTCTAAAGCTGATGATCTAACGCTTTCTTTAAAGTCAGCCCAATAGTCTGGCTCCGCAAGGCTCCCGAAAGCCCTTTCGACGACTTCGTTCACTGCAGGGTGTACGTGCATCATTTCATATACTGGATAAAAGCTACGATCGCCAGAGTTCATGAGCAGTATTATTTCGTGAATCATCGAAGAAGCGTAAGGGCCTATTATGTGTCCCCCGAGAACATTGCC
>JAWDMM010000080.1:0-5253 GCA_046536595.1 Nitrososphaeria archaeon
CAGACAACCTGATAGGGAGCTCCGGGCACAAAAGGCCTCCTGACGCCGAAAAGCGCTATCCCCTTTACTGTGCTGGCGACGCCTTTTCTCCAGTAAGCGTTGCTCAGAGTTCTGTTTATCTGTTCCTGGGTAAACCCAAAAGATTCTGAAGCCTTTTTGAAAACGTAAGAAAGGGCTTTTTCAGTGATCCTGCACTTGTAGCAGGCAGTTTTCCTGTTTCCTGTTAAAAGCTCGAGAGCTACCTCAAGCCTGTTTCCACCATCTTTTTCACAGTATTCAGTAGAATATTTTAATATCCTTCTGATAAAGGGGTTGTTCACCATCTTTTCAAAAGATGATATCATGCCGACGAGCGAAGAATCCTCTTTTTTGCCGAGGGTCGCGGGGTTGTCCATAAGGCCCCTTACCTGCTCGACGGCCCTGTCAACAATCTCATCCCCCATAATTATTGCTTTTCTCACATAGTATTTATATTTTGCTATATCTAAAACGCTTTGTAAAAAATTGTCTTTAAGTTAAGCATAATTCATTTTGTCAAAAATATTTTAGAAATGTTTTAAAAAGCAGACAAAAGGGTATTTTGCAATAAAACCGAAAAGCGTTTATTATCATCCTGATAATGTATGTTTGATAATGCAAAAGGAAAGCGAAAAGACGATATATTTGAAGGCTTATCCTATCAAAAGCTATGAAGAAGTAAAGAAGGTCAAGGATGATGTACAAGCTGGAAACATAGTTATAATCCGCTTCACGCCACTCGTTAAAAAATCGCTCGATGAGCTTTCGAAAAGCGTTGAAGAGCTTTACAAATTTGTAATGAGTACCGGGGGAGACATAGCCAGGCTTGGAGAGGACAGAATAGTAATTACACCTCCGGGAATAAGGATATACAGAGAAGGCGGGCTGAAATATTAATAAAACTTTTTAAACATTGAGATGGTTGATTATAAAGGATGTCTGAAGAAGAAATAAAAGGATTGGTCATCCTTATACAGGAGTATAAAGAAGCGCTCAGGACAACTCTTCCTCTTGCAAACGAAGTGGTTGACGAACAAATAGGAAGCCTGATGAACCAGTGCACTCAGGCCATAAAGCTTCTTGAAAATCCAAAAAAGGAAAACCTCGAGAGAGCTAAAAAGCTGATAAGCTCAATAATAACAAATTTTGAAAGCGTTTATGAAGAAATAGAACAAAGTTTTAATGCAGAAAACGAAAAAGAAGAAGATAATAAATTAGCCTTTTTGAGTGATTTCCTTTACTATACCAGCGGCAACAGTCCTTCCTGAGTCCCTGAGAGCAAACCTGCCCATTTCAGGGAAGTCCTTGTAAACTTCCAGGCATATTGGCTGTAGAGGCTTGAGCTTTACCAGAGCAGCGTCGCCTGTCTTTATGCTCTTTGGATGGTCTTCAACGACCTGGCCTGTTCTCGGGTCAATCTTCTGTATTATCTCAACGATGGTTGTTGCTTGCTGAACAGTGTGAGCGTGAAGCACTGGAGTGTATCCGGCTGCTATTGCTGTCGGGTGATAAACCACGAATATCTGGGCTATGAACTCCTTTGCTACTGTTGGAGGAGCGTCTGGATGTCCTACCACCATTCCTCTCCTGACGTCCTGCTTTGCGATGCCCCTTACGTTAAACCCTATGTTGTCTCCGGGCTCAGCCTTCTCGATCTGAGTGTGATGGGTTTCGATAGATTTAACTTCACCTTTCAGCCCTGGAGGCATTACTACTACCTGGTCGCCAACCTTTAGGACGCCAGTTACAACCCTGCCTACAGGCACTGTTCCTACTCCTGTTATGCTGTAAACGTCCTGAATAGGAATCCTGAGCGGTTTGTCAACAGGCTTTGGAGGTACCTGAAGGTTATCGAGCGCTTCAAGTAACGTTGGTCCGTTATACCATGACATCTTGTCAGACTTCTCTGTAAGGTTGTCGCCATTCCAGCCTGATACAGGAATTATCGGCAGAGTATCCACCTTGTAGCCAACAAGCCTCAGAAGATCCTGAACCTGTTTCTTGACCTGTTCAAACCTTTCTTTGCTGTAAGGCGGCTGAGTTGCATCCATCTTGTTTATGAGAACTATCAGCTGGTTAACGCCCAGAGTCTTCAAAAGGAAAGCGTGCTCCCTTGCCTGACCTCCTTCTGCAAGAGCTGTTTCTGTTTCTCCTTCTTTTGCTGAAACTACCAGTATTGCAGCGTCTGCCTGGCTTGCGCCGGTGATCATGTTCTTGACGAAGTCCCTGTGTCCAGGAGCATCGATCAGGGTGAAGAAGTATTTTTTGGTCTCAAACTTCTGGAAAGCCAGGTCGATAGTTACACCCCTTTCCCTTTCTTCCTTAAGCCTGTCGAGAACCCATGCGTACTTGAACGTTTCTCCGACACCGAGCTTTTCTGATTCTTTCGCGTATTCCTCTACTTCTCTTGGGTCGACCACTCCTAAGTTAAACAGGAAATGGCCCATGGTAGTAGACTTTCCATTATCTACATGTCCTACAACAACTAAGTTCAAATGAGGTTTCTGGGACATTTTATCCTTCCCTTATTGGTGATAATTTATTAATATATAATGTTTTTGGCGATTACACAGACATCCTTCTGCATCAAACGACCGAAGTTGAACGGAATTCAAAGAAATGAAATTCCAGCTACCTTGAGTAAACGCAGTAAGTTTCTCCCTGATCAATAATCTGTCCCTGCATCATATTTCTCAGTACCTGTGCGGTTACTTTTTTCTGAACCGGGAGCTCACTTTTTAAAGCATAAACCCTGAAAAAGTACCTGTGAACGCCGTGCCCCTTTGGAGGACATGGGCCCCCGTAACCGATCCTTCCAAAATCGTTAACGCCCTGAACGCCTAACTTGGAAGCTGGATCAACTCCTTCGGGAAGCTCATTTCCCTTTATGTTATAGATCACCCAGTGGACAAAAGTTCCCATTGGGGCGTCAGGATCTTCAACTATAAGTGCGTAAGCTGAAGCGCCGCTCACGGGGTCCCAGGCTACTGGTGGAGAAACATCATGGCCATCGCAGGTGTACTTTTTGTCTATCCTTTTCCCGTTTTCAAAAACCTTAGAATAAACTTTCATCATATAAAAAAATTGATAAAAACGAACTATTAAACTTTTTACTCTATAAGCATCCTTACGTCTACTGCGAAGGCCCCATCCTTGTTGACTATCAGCGGGTTTATGTCCATTTCCTTGACGTCAAGGTCAACGATCATCCTTGAAACCCTGGTTATCGTCCTTATAACAGAGTTTACGTTATAGTTTCTCTTTCTTGCAGTCAGGGTTGCGTATACCTTGCTTTCCTGAAGCATTCTCATGGCTTCATCCTCAGATATGGGGGAAAGTCCGTAACTCACGCTTCTTATAACTTCTACGTAAATGCCGCCGAGCCCAACCAGTACAGCCGGACCGAAAGCTGGATCCTTAACGGCTCCAACAAAGACTTCAACGCCAGGAAGCTGTTTCTGAAGAAGGACTCTGTCGGAAAGCTTCTTTACGTTGTTAAATACGTTTTCAAGGTCTTCCCTTTCAACGTTGAGGAAAACGCCGCCCATTTCAGTCTTGTGTATTGGCTGGTCAGATGATACCTTGACAACAAGCGGGAAGCCTATCCTTTCAGCTTCTTTCTTTGCGTCTTCAATGGTGTTGACTACTGCCCATGGAGGAACCCTTATTCCGTACATTTCGAGGACCTTAAACGCTTCATAATCGCTGAGAACCTTCTTTCCGTTTATCAGGTTTACCGCATCCTCTATTGGAGCTGCAACCCTTATCTTCCTCGTTGGCTCCCTCCTCTTGACGTAATACCTAATAGCCCTTACAGCATCTTCGGGAAAGTTGAACGCAGGGACGTTCGCGGAGTCGAGTATCCTGAGAGCTGCATCTTCTGCCATGCCCATTACGACACCAACCACACCCCTTCCCTTAAAGTTCTGAAGCGCTTTAGCGACTTCAAGGCAGCTTACAGTAGCAAGGGACTGCACCATTACGAGCTTTGTGCAGTCAAGGCCTTGAACCATCTTGAGCGCGGTTATGTACCTCTCTACCGTGGCATCACCGCCCAGGTCAAGAGGGTTCTTTGGAGAAACGAAAGAAGGTAAAACTATTGAAAGGTTCTGAATGACGTTTGGAGTAAGCTTGATGAGGTTCAAATTCTGTCTATCAACCTCATCGACTGTCAAAACGCCGTGACCTCCTGAGTTTGTTACTATAAGTATGTTTTCTTTAATTGGTTCGTTTGATGAAATGAGCTTCGCCAGGTTCAGCATGTCAGTGAGGTTTTCTACGAATATTCCGCCTACAGTTTCAACGGCGGCTTTGAAAAGCGCGTAAGAGCCTGCAAGGCTTCCGGTGTGCGTTCTTACGGCCTGGGCTCCTGCAGAACTTGCCCCACCTTTAAGGAAAACGACCGATTTTTTCTTGGTTATATCAGGCATTATTTCAAGGAACCTGTTTCCGTCTGAAATCCCCTCTATGTATGAAAATATTGCCCTGGTCTCGGGATCCTCAGCAAGGAACTCAAAGACCTCCACATCCTTTATGTCCGCCTGGTTACCGAGACCTATGAAATAGCTGAGGCCTGTCTTTGTTAGCTGGGCCCAGTTAAGCATGTACGCTCCCATACCGCCGGACTGGGCTACGAGCGCAAGATTTCCGGGCTTAACGTCGACGTAAGTAAACGTTGCGTTAAAGTTAGGGGTTACTATGCCCATTGTGTTTGGTCCCAGAAACCTTATTCCGTATTTTGCAGCTACACTCTTGAGCTGTTCTTCAAGCTTTGCCCCTTCTTCCCCTGTTTCTCTGAAACCCGAGGTTATTACTATCGCGGCTTTTGTTCCAGCTTTTCCAAGGTCTTCCATCACTTCAAGCACAACTTCTTTGGGGACGCTTATCACTGCCATGTCGACCTTGTCAGGGATCTCAGAAACTGCTTTGTAAGCTTTAACGCCCTCAACGTCTTCAGCCCTGTTGTTCACCGGATAAACTTTACCTTTAAAAGAGGATTTTATGTTCCTGAAGATTATGTTTCCGATCTTTTCTTTATTTCTTGAAGCTCCAACCACAGCAATCGTTTTAGGATAAAAAAGATCTTCTAGCAACTTAACAGTAAGTTGATAAACGCAGGTATTAAAAGGTTATTGCTTATTGTTGTTTAACTTCTTCTGTTTCTTCTTTCTCTATTGTTTCTTCTTTTTTGCCCGGAACGTCGAGAACGGCAACTGATTTTTCTTTATCTATTTT
>JAWDMM010000081.1:0-5046 GCA_046536595.1 Nitrososphaeria archaeon
GGAACTGGAAGAGTTACAATGAAGAGCTTGTAGTGAGGGGTGAGTTTTTGCTGCCGATAGATATGTTTGACAACTGGTATGAAGAATTGGATAAGATGAATGAGGACAAGAAAGGTAGGCCTTATGAATTTCCTGAATCTTTCATTAAAATCCAGGCTGTATGGCATCAGTGTTGGTTAAGGGAGACTTGAGGGTATAGCAAGGTCATTGGAAAAGTTATGCTTGATACCTTACCATGATGATTACACAACAATATGGCAAAGAGTACACGATATGAGGCCTGAAATAAAGCTACCAATTTACGAAGTTGAAGCTGGCTCAGACGGAACTGGATTCAAGTCTGGCAACGCTTGGGATAGGACTTATGTTTACGGAAATTTAAGGAGAAAGTACGTTAAAGTAATAATAACTGCGGATATAAATTCAAAGAAGCTGATCGCTGTTGACGTAAAGATCGGCGAAGTATCCGAGTCAAAGGTAGCTGTGAAGCACATAAAGCTGTTAAAAGAGAACGGGATTAAGTTGAAGAAGTTCTACGGCGATGGTGCATACGACACTAATGAAATATTCAATTCAATTGGTGATGCAGAATCAGCTATAAAGATAAGGAAGAACGCTACAACTTATCGTTGTAGGGGAAGCAGGAGGAGAAGACAAGAAGTTAGGGAGTACACGAAGCTAGGCTATAAAAAATGGGCAAAGAAGGTTAAGTATGGCCTTAGGTGGGCTATCGAAGGGATATTCTCATCCATAAAGAGAAAGTTTGGAGAAGACCTTAGGGCAAGAAGCGTAATTGGTTTGCTAGCGGAAGCTATGCAAAAAGTTTGGGCATACGATGCAATGATCAATTATGCTAAGAACGCAATGCTAATGGCATGAACAATTAAAGCCTATTGGTTAAGATAAAAAAGAATTATTCAACACGGCAAGAGGCGGGGTAAAATTTAAATACTAAAACCTTGTAAAGCATATTAAAGCGTGTCCCGTAAGGGAATGCCACACGAGAGCTCTACATATCCCCGAGTCCGTTGAGGATAGGGGTAAGTGGCTGAAGGCACAGCCCTTGGTCTATCGCTGGACGAACGGAGCGGGGTGGGTAACCACTAGCTATGAAGCGATGAAGATGAAGGCGGTAAACCACGAACCCATGATCCGACTTGAAGGAACCATCGCCTTTTAAGGCGGGGAGGATGTCAGAAAAGGATGAGTGTTAACATAGCTCAAATTACTGCCTCTTGACTTTTTGCGTATATGCGCTATTATAAGCTTACTCTCTACTCTTTCTGCAAAAAATTCAGCTAACTTGCTTTTGTAAGCCGGCACAGGCTCCTTAACCATGCCAGCGAGCTTTTCATCAGAATACCAGGCAACGCCCCAGCCATCAGGATGTATTTTTGACTTACTGAAGAACTCTTTAAGCAAATATTCAGCTTTAACGTTTTTGTTCGATGAAATTCCAAACAGTTCGCACATTTTGAGCTACCGTATATCAATGCGTGTTTTTGCTAATAAATTTGTATTATTATTTTACAAATTACCTGTAACCTTTTAATGCTTTCATCAATCATTAACGTTTATAGCTTCGCGTTCGTATTAACTATTATGAGAAGGGTTGGCATAATAGGCGGTTCTTATACGAAGTTCGGCGAAAGGTTCGACGTCAGCATGCAGGAGCTTGCGTGGGAAGCTTTTAAAGATGCTATAAATGAAGCTAACGTTGAACCAGCGCAGATAGAATACTCTGTTGTGTCAAACATGGGTGGCTGGAGCAGTGAGTCTCTTCCCGCTGTAATAGTTTCAGAAGCTCTTGGAATAAACCCGCGGGGTTCCGTAAGGGTTGAGGCTGCGTGCGCATCAGGCAGCTCAGCAGTCAAGCTTGCACATGACGTTGTTGCATCAGGTCAGGCTGAGGTTGTACTTGCCATAGGGATCGAAAAGATGAGGGAGTCTCCCACCAGAACTGTTGTAGAATACATAGGCAGAGCTGGTAACTTTATGTGGGAATTTGAAAACTTTGGTTTAACGTTTCCTGGCTACTATGCACTTTACGCTACAGCTTACATGTCAAAGTTCGGAGCAAAAGAAGAGGACCTGTGTGAAGTAGCTGTCAAAAACCACTATTATGCTTCATTTAACGAAAAAGCGCAGTACAGAAATAAAATATCAGTCGAAAAATGCATGTCTTCCCCATACGTTGCATGGCCTCTTAAGCTTTATGACTGCAGCCCCATAACGGATGGCGCAAGCGCTGTGATACTTGCAAGTGAGGATTTCATAAAAAGTCATGGCCAAGAAGCTGTCTGGATAAGCGGAACAGGGTACGCAACAGGCACCGCAAACCTTAGCAAAAGAGATGATTTTACAGGACTGGACGCTGCCAGAAAAGCCGCACAGCAAGCTTATGCAAAAGCTGGTATTGATCCTGAAAGGCCGGCTTCTCAGCTAGACCTTGCGGAAGTGCATGACTGCTTTACAATTGCCGAAATAATGGCTTACGAGGATCTGGGTTTCGCAAAAAAAGGTGAAGGCGTAAAGCTGATCAAGGAAAAGCAGACATATAAAGGAGGCGTTATTCCAGTTAATCTCGATGGAGGTCTCAAAGCAAAAGGTCATCCAATAGGTGCCACAGGGGAGTCGATGATAGTCGAGCTTTATCATCAGCTTTTGGGAAAGGTAAAGGGAGAAAGGCAGGCAGAAATAAGGAACGGTAAAGCCCTCGCCCACAACGTTGGGGGCACAGGACATTACGCGTACGTTACGATCCTTTCGCTAGATAGGGTGAACGTTCATGAGTGATGAAACTGAAAAGCTAAAAGAAGCAGCAGAGGAAGCCAAAAAGAAGCTTGGTTCCCCATTAATTACAGATCAAAAGACATCCAGCTCTTTATGGTTTGACCAGAGGGAGCTCAACGTAAGGTATATGATAAGCGTTGAAAGAATAAAAAAGTTTTATGACGGACTTTTAGAAGGAAAAGTATTTGCAACCAGATGCACAAAATGTGGCGAAGTTTACTTTCCTCCACAGAGCTACTGCAGCAGTTGCAGATCTGATTCAATGGAATGGTTAGAGCTTGCCGGTACAGGCGAACTTATTACCTATACTGTGATAAATGTAAAACCGCAGAGCTTTTCACATTATCCAGATTACGCCGTTGGAATCGCCAAGATGCCTCAGGGCGTTAACGTGCTGGCCTGGATTGACGGCGACATTAAAAGTTTAAAGGCAGGTATGAAAGTAAAGCTAGAAGTAAAAAAGAGAGAGCCTGAAGATTATCTTACGTACTGGATAAAACCAGAATAATACTACAGAAGCATGTGTATGCGGGAAGGGAGATATTACCCTTCCCCATAAGGTTAAAAAAGAAAACCTGGTTTTGGATAAAAACGCATATTTAACTACTGCTGTCCTTCTTTTTTAAACCGGTTTTTTAAAAAGGTTAATTTTCAGGATATTAAATCATATTTATGGTAGAATATCTGATAAAAGATATAGCCGATGGTGTTAAGCTTCTCAGGTTAGACGACGACAGGACAAGATATTTTGAGGCCGCATGGCACATACCTGAGGGCGTTACGTACAACTCTTACCTTATTGAAACTTCTGAGGGTCTGATACTGATTGATACCTGGAAGGGACAGTATTCAGAGCTTTTCATGAAAGCTATTAAAGAAGTTGCTAATGCTTCAAAGATAAAGTACGTGATAATAAATCATGCAGAACCCGATCATACAGGAAGCCTTCCAGCGCTTCTTAGAGAGGCAAATGATGCAAAGGTTGCGGTTAACGTTGCCGGCGTAAAGATCCTGAAGGCGAAGTATGATATAAAGAATGAAATTATAAGTGTTGAGGGAACAAAAGAAATTAATCTGCTGGGAGAAGATTTTATTTTTATTCATGTACCCTGGGTTCACTGGCCTGAGACCATGCTTTTGTATCAGAAGAGAACAAAGATCCTTTACACGTGTGATGTTTTCGGTTCTTTCTCGATACCGACAAGTTATAGAGCAGACTTGCATGATTCTTTTTATCTTAAAAGTGCTGAAAAATACCTGATTACTGTCATGGGTTATTACAGGAAATATGTTCTTAACGCCATAGAGAAGGTAAAGAGCATGAACCTTGAGATCCTAAAGATAGCGCCTTCGCATGGAGGTATATGGGATAAAAACGCTGAAGAACCAATGAGGCTTTTTGAAAAATGGGCCAGAGGAGAACCAGAGAAGAATAAAGTAACGATTGCATACGTATCTATGTATGGTTCTGTAGAAGAAGCGGTGTCAAAGGTTTATAACGAACTTGCCTCAAAAGATATCAGCGTAAAGACTTTTGCGATAAACGATTCTGAATACCCAGATTTTGAAGATTTTCTCACTGAAGCAAACAGTTCATCAGTGGTTCTGCTCGCTACTCCAACTTACGATACCAGTGTTCATCCAAGGATGAAAGTGCTTCTTGAACTCATAAAGGATAAGTTCAGGGGCGTAAGCAAACCGTTTGCGGCGATGGTCTCTTATGGGTGGGGCTCAAATGCCATAAAATATATGGAGAATTCGTTAAAAGAGGCAGGGTTAGAGGTGATTTTAATTGAAACGTTCAGAGAAAAAATTACCGACGAACAGGTTAAGAAAATAACATCTGTTATAAAAGATAAGATAAAGGCATAATTTTTATTTTGCGGTAAACTCTTAGCTAAATGTGTACCGTCATCGTGAACTGTCCCAACCTAGCGGTTGGAGCTTCCGGTTCATAACTGCGCTTGCTTTTATGCTAACTTGCCGTTTGATATCTTTTCCATCTTTTTACCAGAGACCCAGTCGGTAACAGTAGATCAAAACTTTTGTTGATTTTTATGGTGCTTTTGCTATCTTACCAGATTTTAAATGCGATCTTTGTTCAAAAACTTTAGGCAAGGCTAAACAAGCCATCAAATTGCGCGGATTAACCTTATTATGCTATAAAAATAGCGCTTTAAGCCAAAAATGATGCATGGTCTAAGCTAGTGAAGTTATCTCATTGTGTTTAAAATAAAAGCTATCTGAATATTT
>JAWDMM010000082.1:0-5032 GCA_046536595.1 Nitrososphaeria archaeon
TACTTCTGAATCCATTTCCATATTGCAACGTGGCTTCTCTTGATTATTGGCTCGAGTACATGGGAAGCCCTCCTCAAGCTCAAACTGGAGAAATAAAGATATAAGGCATAGAGTATAAGTGCTATAGGGTCCTTTTTCTGGTTTGAGCGATCATTTGCTAGAAATAGGGCACTGTTAAAAAAATTTTAAGTTAACGGCACAGTAGCCAAACTTCTGTTAACTTTGGATCACTAAATATCAGCAGGGAGCTGTTTACATATGGAGGCTCTTCCAGCATACATTGTAAGCCACAAAAGCCATCATTATAAATCCTTTATCATTTTATAAAGCATGTCTATGGATTCCACAATGGCATCAGGTTTATAATTGCTCTCATCCGCATTCTGGTTTTTCACCAGTATTGACGAAATTCCGTTTTCATTAGCCATCTTGATATCGGTTCCAGGCCTATCACCGATTATCAGCATTTCCTCTTTTGTAGTCCTGTATTTTTCGATTACAAAGTCAATAGTTGATGAATATGGCTTTCCAAACACGTAGTCAGGGTCCCTTTTAACAGCTGCTTTAACAAGTTCCACAAGCAGGCCTGCATCTGGTATCTCTTGTCCTCCCTTATAGGGACACAGCGGATCAATGTGCGTCAGCAGGAACGTTTTGCCTTTATTGATATGGCTTATGACCCTTTTAATTTTTGCATATGTCAGATTTGTATCAAACCCCACCAGCACCACCTGCGGATCCCTGATATCATGCTTAAACCCATTTTCAACCAATTCGTTTTTAAAATCGTCAGAAATCAATCCATCAAAACTTTCCACACCTTTATCTTTCATAAAAGCTTCAACTATATCGTTGGGAAGCAGCAGATCGTCTTTATCTAAATTGGTCTTCAGGATCCTACTCAATGATTTGAGCCTGCGTTTCTTGCTTTCTGAATCGTTGTTGCTCAATATGATGAATTTTTTTCCAAGTTCCCTTATTTTCTTAAGCATCAGAGGAGAGCTATTGAATGCCGTGTTCCACACGTACAGGGTGCCATCTCCATCAAGGAGAAAGACCCTTTTTTCAATAAAGAGTTCTTTAACTGCGTTTTCACTCATTTCTAATGATCTCCTGTAAATTATACTGTCTCATTGAGCTTGCTGGATATGCAATTTATTACGCTGTCTATTATTCCGTTTGCAGTGCCAACAAGTAACTCCTGCCCGAAAAATTTTAGAAGCAACCCAAAATCAACCTGTGCCTTCCAAGGTATCGCTGTCCTTTCGGCCTTGCTTTCTACAGTAAATTCAATCCTGATCTTTAATGAGCTGCCCACAACTCTCCCAGAACCCTCCAGCACCACCTGCTGCAGTTCCTTCTTTAAAAATTTAAATTTCATTTTCACTGTAACCTGAGAAAGGTATTCAATGTGTAGCTTTCCGGCAGCTTCAGATACATCAACCTTAAATGTAGCTTCAAATTCGTTTTCGTTTATGGTTTTAAGTTCAGTTAGCGTGGGCAGGCAGGCTGAAATCCAATTTATATCAGTAAGCTGCCTCAGTGCATGATCAGCAGGGGCGCTTACCTCAAAAGTGCCGTTAAAGTCCAAATTACCTCACCTCCGCAAAAGCATACGATAGCAGCATCAACAGTGCTGGGTTAAACCTTTCTTCATCAACAGTTCCGATCGTGCCAAGCAGCCTTTTCACAAACGCATAATCAAGCCCGCTTGCCTTTGCAATAACCTCTGGATCTTCGCTCATGTTTGTTCCTATAAGCTTTGTTGTGGCGGTTCTTGATTTTTCCTTAACCCCAAGCTTTTCCGCTACAAGGTCTGACGTTTTTTCTGCCATTAATCTTGAAGTTGTAAACTTTCCTCCAGATACTGTTATGAATCCATGAATTCCATCCTTTTCATGGTCAAATATATCAAAAGTCCTGCTAGCATCCCTTCCGCCTTTAGCGCCTTCCCCCTTTAACAGTGGCCTTATTGAGGCATAGTGCCTTTTGAACCCCAATTCTTTTAATTTAGGAACCATCATGGAGCCTTCATCAAGAAGCAGCTGTAGTTCCTCTTCCTGCACACTAAAATTATCTGGATCATCTATCAGCGTTACCGTTGTCCCCGTTATGGTAACGTTCCTCGCGTATGGTATGATGATGTCACCATCGCTGGGCAACCTCATTCTGTTGATTATGTGATTTACAAGTTGAACGTCTGAAACTCCCATTGCACCGGCAGTTGGCATTATTTCAACGTCAATGCCGGCCATTTTAGCAACGTTTGCGGACCATGGTCCAGCCGCATTTACAAATAAATCCGCATCAATTTCCTCTTCTCTGTTCTTTAATTTATTGAAAACCTTTACACCGGTGACCGATGAGCCATCCTTATTAAACGATTTAACTTCCCTGAACGGGAAAAACCTAGCACCATTTGTAAAGGCAGTCAATGCCACTGAAAAAATTAGGTCATGAGCGTACATGACCTTATCAGGCACCCATATGGCAGATTTTATCGATGGATTAAGGTTTGGTTCCTCCTTTAAAATGTCCTCAACTGGCACCTCATGATAGGGTATTCCTGCACCTTTTAATCCGCCCTCCAGTTTATCCTGGTAATTTAGTTCTTCATCGTTTACAGCTACAAACAGCCCTCCAGTATCTGTTATGCAGTGAGGGGCTATGTTTGAAATTATCATGTTTTCAGAGATGCACTCCTTAGCGGATACGGGATCGTTCACAGCATATCTGGCCCCGCTGTGCAACATACCGTGATACTTGCCACTGGTTCCAGATCCCAGGCTATCCCTTTCAATAAGAGCCACGTTCAGACCCCTAAGCGATAGATCCAGCGCCGTAAAGGTCCCAGTTGAGCCACCACCTATTATCACAACATCATACTTCATATTTATTATTTGTGATTAATAATTATATAAACATATTTACTGCGTGTTGAATAATATAAAAAAATTATATTTTAATTGTCTCTCCTACTGCAGGATAAATTATGTGCTTGTTTTTAAGGGACAATTCCATCGCAAGCTTATTCGATTTAGAACTCAAATGAACTGGGATCAGCGCCTTTGCGCCACTTTCTTCGTAAACCTTCATGGTATCGCTGTACGTTGAATGCAACCAGAAGTTTGCAACCTTTTTATCCTCGTCTGTGTATGTCATTTCATGGATCAAGCAATCAACATCTTTGGCTCCCTTAACAAATTCCTCGGAAAATGCCGTATCACCACTATAAAATATTGTCTTGCCTTCATAAGTAAATCTATAACCGTTATCCGGTATTGCATGTTTGCCTTTAAATATCCTGGTTTCCTCGGTGTCCTTATCTTCCACATATTTTATGGTAGTATTTATCAGTTCGTACCATGAAGGAGGTGTGTTTAGAACTTTCAGAAGCGTATTCATACTTTTCTTTATTCCGCTTGGGCCAACAACGGTTAACTCGGACTTTATTTGATTGTTAGCTTTGTGCCAAAAAAGTTCTGGTAATCCAGAATAGTGGTCCAAATGCAAATGGCTTATATATATTGTGGATATTTTGGCAGGATCTATGTTTAATTCAAAAATAGACTCTAAAGAATGAGGCCCAAAATCGAATACAAATTTGTCATCTATAATAAAAGACACGTTTCTCTTTCCCTTCTCCAAATTGGAACTCCAGTTGCCAAGGAACTTGATCTCCAATTCAGTATCCCTTTTCTAATTCTTCAAGAGGTTTCTGTTTTGTTTCTGGTGCCAAGAGCAATGTCACAACAAGACCCAGGAGACCGCCCACTATTGCAAAGAAAAGCAGCCCACTTCCTAAACCGTAAAGTGCGACAATTGTGGGGAAAGTTGTGAGGCTCAGGACAGCACCTATCCTGCTGATCGTTACGCCCCAACCTTGCCCAGTGGAGCGTATCGATGTTGGGAAAAGCTCCTGTCCATATACGAAGTCAGTGGTTCCTAGCCCCCATGTTTGAGTTACTTCAAATAGAATGAACATGGATACAATCAGAGCGGCCGTGCTCCCTACAGTAAAAGCATCTTTGGGAACCGTATATGCAATGTATGACAAAACTAACAATGAAACAGTCATGCCCAAGAATCCTATCGCAGTATCAACCTTTCTACCCCATTTGTCAACTGTAAAGACACAAAGTAAAGCTCCCAATATGGCAAATGTGGCAAATACTGCTGAACCGAGTACTGCAAGTCTGTGGGTCAGTCCAAATAAACTAAGTATGTATGGGTTGAACAGGCTTATACCATAAAATGCTACATCATATGCAAACCACGCAATTCCGAAAAATATGGTACCTTTGATGTACCTTTTATCAAAAAGCGTGCGAATTGACACCTTCTGTTTTTTTACCTTGGAGAGGTCGTCTGCTTGACCCACAACGGACTTTTCCGATAATTGTGCCTTTTCAATTTCCCCTTTCATGGCATACCATCTAGCAGATTCCGGCACTGTTCTTCTCAAAATTAGTACAATTATTGCAGGAATCAGGCCTATTGCAAACATATAACGCCATGAATTTATACCCAATGGCAACAACAAAAATCCTATTACGAATGCAACGGCTGATCCAACCCACCACATTGTTGTATTAACTGCAAGCAACTTACCTCTGGGCTTTACTGGTGATATTTCAGAAATTATGGTGGGGCTTATGGCATAATCGGCACCTATTGCAAGTCCAAGTATTAATCTATATGTAAAAAGATCCCAGTAACTAAAAGCCAATGATATTAGAGCAGTGAAAATTATAAACACGACCATATCCCACATGTACAAAAATCTCCTGCCTCTGAGGTCTGTCAAATATCCACCAAGAAGACCGGCAATTAACATGCCAACAGATGTTGATGCAGCCATTAAGCCTTTCCCAAGCGGAGTAACTGCATAATGAAAAGATGGAATTGCTGTTATAATTGTTAACGCCACGCCTATGATAGAAATGTCATATCCATCAAGAAATGTACCCATAGCTGAAAGAATTGTTATCTGCCAGTGTCTACCTGTTACTTTCGATTCATCTAGAGATTT
>JAWDMM010000083.1:0-5015 GCA_046536595.1 Nitrososphaeria archaeon
CGTTAACAAGGTATCGGAGGGATTTGACACTGGGGATTGCCCCGAATGGGTAAGTGATATATCCCTCGTAAAATGACAGAGATACGCTAGCTAGCTCTATAAGCCATTACTAAAAATGCTAAATGACATCGTTCTAAACAGCATAATAGTTACTATTGAAACGCTAACATACAGGAAAAGCATTGCCGATAAATTAATAAGCAGCTCACATGGGTATCCCACCCTTACGGGTGTGGCTTCCCAGTTCATCGATAAGCTTACTTGGGAAATACGTGAGAGGTATATCGCCATCGCAGAGGCGTTTTCATCACTGGGCGTTCGCCTGAGTCCCACAGGCAAAGCCCTCCTTCAGAATAACCAAGGCTGAAGCCACATCCCTGTCAAACCAGGAATTGCACAAGAGGCATGTGAACTCTCTGTCCAACAAGCTCAGCTTCACCTCGTACTTACAGTTCGGGCACACTCCGGTTATCTTCACTAACCTACTACCTCAACAGTGGTGCTAGCCTTCCTCTTCAAGGCTTGATCAAAACCTGCCTCATATGTTATGATAAAGCGCAGATCTCCCGCTCCTAGAAAGTGTCAACAACCTTAACTGGAACGGTCTTGAGCTTGTAGTCCCTGTGAGACAAGTTGGCTATCCCATTGGCTATGAAGTAGTTCGTGAACCACTTTGCCTCAAGGAAAAGCCTGAGAAGAAGTTCAAGCCTTTCCCTGGAGATCTTACTCCTATCCAGTTTCAGCTCAAACGTTCTACCTGAAACTTCCTCCTGAGCAGTTCGCTTCCTCTTCTCCCTGATCTTGGCATTCTAGGTTTGGAGGCACAGAAATCTCCTTTAGCGATTCAGATAAAAACTTTCTATAAAGGGCCATTTACAGCTCACGGAAAGGGACTTTCGCCCACCTTAACACCCATAAAGTTAAAGAAGAAGGGTATAAAACAGTCAGACGTCAGCAGTGATGTAAATGGCTATTCGCTCACGATAAAGAAGAACTATTAATCTTATGCGCAGAAGCTGGAGGATATGGCAAAGGTGAGCAACATTGGGCCAAACAAAAAAGCAAAGCTCTTTGCCTACATGTTTGCCATTATGGACCTGAATACAAGGATGCCTATGACAAGACCATGATTTCGCACATGGATGTAGACATTGACAATGCCAGGCTTGACAGGTATTATTCTAATCCCATCTATGTTGGCAAGTTTAACGGTAAGGTGTACATAATACTAAAGAGGAATTCTACACTGAACAGCTCACAGAAGTAGAAGGATACCATGAAGGATTTTGTGCAGAATACGATGGCTTACCTGGAGCAGTATCATAAGAGGAGCTATTCAGAGTCTGGATTTTTAGCAGACAAGAGGATGTTCGGCTGGGGCATAGCTAAGAGGAGGAAGGACAGGGTAGACTATGAACAGTTCACGATAGGGTAGTGGCATAACCTTTTTACCTGAATGCATAAAACAATTTTGTCCCACAGCCCTTTAATGGTTAAAACTTTTCAGCTGCTTTTAGAAGTTTTTTAAGAAAATCATCGTTTATTACCTTATCCAGGTTTTTAAGTTCAACCATGATTTTTCCTATTATTATGCTATTTTTCCTGATCAAAACCGGAATTTCTCTTCCAGTTTTGAACTTTATTTCTCTTAAAATTTCTTCTGTAGAAGAAAAGCCGTCAGAATCAAAACTTATCAGATATTTTACAGGGTCTTTGCATTCGTTTGTCCAGAGCATGTATATTTTTTTGTTCTGGTATTCAACTCCACCAAGAGTTTTGATCTGTTTTATCAGAAGATCCTTATCAATCATTTTAGTATTTTCTGTATTTGAGAGCTCGACGACTTAAGCTTTACGAGACTTAAATAATCCCCTTTGTAGACTGTTATGCTTTCATCCGGTAAAACTTCATACCTTAGCTGCCCATCAGCTATTATATAAGCGTGAGAGCTGATTTGAAAATTTATCTCGCACGGTTTAACTATGATCACGGGTAGAACCTTTAAGGGCATTACAGGATTAAGAATCATTAATTCTAGATCCTGTTCAACAACGGGTCCCCGGTTTGAGTAGTTGTATCCTGTTGATCCAGAAGGAGTAGAAATTATAAGTCCATCCATCTTTTCTTTTATGTTAAAGACATCTTTCACATTTATAGAGAATACAGGGGTTTGATTGAAATTTGCTCTCTGTATATAAAACTCATTTAACACGTTAACTGTCTCCAGGTCAGATATTTTTGCTTTTAACCTCATTCTCTTTTCAATGATGTAATCCTTGGAAAGGTAAGATTCAATGAATCCGCCCAGATTGTCTTTTTCTATCTGGGCCAGTACGCCTCTTCCTCCCATGTTTATTCCTATAACCTCTACATATTCAGGTAAATATCTTGAAAGCCCCAGGAGGGTCCCATCGCCCCCTATCGTAATTGCAGATGATATGTTCTCACTTTCTATTATTTTATAAGAATCAACCTTTTTAACATATGGCAGATCCTGCATGCTAAATAATTCAAAGTACTCCTTTAGTAAGGAGAGCATACTAGAAACTTCCTGGTTTACCATGCCTTCCTTTACCGCTATTATGGCCTTGACCTTCACAACTATATACTAAAATAAAATTTCTTTAAAGGCTTTTGCTCAAGCAAGATTAAAAACCTTTAACGGTTCATATATCGGTCCTTCTGGTAGCAGTTTGCTTTCCATTAAATAAAATTTATCTACTGCATAACTTCCCAGATCTATTTTGGAAAACCTGATTATTCTGTCTCTCAAGCCAGCTTTATCTCTTACAGACTTCACGCGCGCTATAGTCAAATGGGGCACAAACTTTTCATCGCTTTTTATTCTGATAGTATTTTTATCAACCTCTTCTGCAAGCTGCATCAGTACCTGCGATTCAGCACCAATCCAGATTATCCTTATATAATTTAAATCTGGAAAAACTCCGAGTCCCCTTAAGCGAATGCTGAAGCTTTTTAAAGATATTTTAGAAAGGTTATCAATTATCTCTTCTTTTTCATTTTCATTTATCTCTCCTAAAAACTTTAGAGTGAAGTGCAGGTTTTCATCTTTTGTTATGTTAATTCCGTATTCTCCATTCCTAACTTCATGCGCTACATCTTTTATCTTCTTTATCAGTTCGCTGTTTTCTATGTTTATGCTGACAAAAGCTCTCATGCTTTTTCGCTAAGCTTTTGCATAAATAAAGCGTTTTCTAACATTCCTAAATCATTGTTAAAATAAAGATACGCTTCTTCAGCTCTACTGTTTATTATTTTATCATAATAATTTTTGAGCTCTTTTTCGCTGTAAACGTAAGAATACCATTCATCTATACCATGGAACCTCATGTATATCATTCCCTGACTGTTAACGATATCATCCGGCAAACCAGGCGCGCTTACTGAACAAAAAATATAACCTAATTTTATTATGTAATTTTTAACCTTCCACCAGCACGGATCTCTAAATTCTAAAACAGGAACCCCTTTAATCGATAGTTGTTTAACAAAAGACTCTAGCTTTTCAACGTTTTTGTCCGTGCATAAAAAAGACGGCGAAAGCTGAAATAGCCAGAACTTAACTTTTCCCCAAAGAGGTTCAAACTTAGAATAAAATTTTTTAAAAAGATCAATGTTTGCAAGCTTAGTATAATGAGTTATCATCCTGTTTACTTTTACAGAAAATATAAAGTCTTCACCGACTTTAGACCACCTTTTTATTGCCGCATAAGACGGAAAAGAATAAAAAGTTGAATTTATTTCTACAGTCTTAAACCCTTTTGAAACGTACCACCCAAGTAGATCCTGTTTGCCTTCATTCCAGAAATACGAATAACCTGAAGTACCAACGTAAATTTTCAAAAAATCGTGCCCCTGTAAGTATTTATTTTATGATTTATCATAAAGATGGCACGCTACAAAGTGTCCTGGCTCAACTTCTTTTAGCTTTGGCTCTTCTACCTTGCACCTGTCAAAAGCATAAGGACATCTTGGATGAAACCTGCAGCCAGATGGAGGGTTGACTGGGCTTGGTATTTCTCCCTTTATCTTTACCTCTGCCTTATGGGCGCTGGGATCTGGAATTGGTATTGCAGCTATAAGCGCTTGAGTGTATGGGTGCAGAGGATTATCTATCAGTTTCTCTGAGTCTGAAAGTTCAACAACCTTTCCTAAGTACATAACTGCTATCCTGTCGCTCATGTGTTTTGCCAGCGCAAGATCATGAGTTATAAACAGGAATGTAATGCCGTATTTTTCCTTAAGATCAAGCATCACATTGAGAACCTCAGCCCTTATAGATACGTCCAGCATCGACACTGGCTCGTCTGCAACTATAAAATCCGGCCTTAATACTAAAGCCCTGGCTATAGCTACCCTTTGCCTCTGTCCTCCGCTGAGTTCATGAGGATACCTGTTGATGAACTCTTCTGGAGGTGTTAACCTTACGTCTTCCAAAGCGCCTGCAACTGCTTCATCTACTTTATCTTTGCTGACAAGCTTGTTCACCAGCAATCCTTCAGCAACAACGTCCCTTATGGTAAGCCTTGGATTTATAGCGTCGTATGGGTCCTGAAATATTATCTGCAACTTTCTCCTGTAATTTTTTAATTCCGAACCCTTTAATTTAAAGATGTCAACGCCTTTATAAATCATTGAGCCAGCAGTAGGTTCTATCAGCCTTATAAGAGTCCTGCCAAAAGTTGTCTTTCCGCTGCCAGATTCTCCAGCTAACCCGAGTATTTCTTTGGGATATATATCTATCGAGATATCGTCTACGGCCTTTACCCATTTTTGCTTTTCACCTTTCAGTGATCCTGTAAAGCTCATCCTTACAGGAAAGTACTTTTTTATGTTTACAGCTTTTATAAGTGGTTCAGACATTTTAATCACCTTTATCATAAAGATGGCACGCTACAAAGTGTCCTGGCTCAACTTCTTTTAGCTTTGGCTCTTCTACCTTGCACCTGTCAAAAGCATAAGGACATCTTGGATGAAACCTGCAGCCAGATGGA
>JAWDMM010000084.1:0-4989 GCA_046536595.1 Nitrososphaeria archaeon
TGCACTGGATTTTCGCTTGACTTCCTAACAGGCTTGTCTGCAGTTGTTATGATGTATATACACCTAACTGTAGTCTTTGATCTGATTGTAACAGCCCCATTTACAAAGTTCGCCCACGCAATTTACAGGACGTTTGCACTGTGGCTTAAAGAAGTTCAGATAAAGTAAAATTCAGATCGGGAAAACCTTTACCTCCATTCCTATTATACCTTTTGACATCTCGCACCTACATACCTGAAGCTTTCCATAACTTGTTATCAACCCTTCTATCATTTTATTAAAAACATCAGTGGCTTCTACAGAATTACCAGCACCGACTATCTTCATTATATAACCGTTATCTGATTCAGAAACTTCTATTCTCTTAATTGGCAGGACTCTTTCTATTATATCCGAATATTTTTTTATCAGGTCTATAAAGTCAGGGTACAGTATGGATAGCGAATGGCCAATGGCTTCCCCGTATTCCCTTGCTTTTTCAAGAAGTTCCCGTTTGTTTGTCTTGTAAAGAAAATCGATCATCCATTCAAGAAATTCGCCGGGCACTGGCCTGAAGTCGAGGTCTTTCATTACCGGAGAAAGCTTCCACAGGTCAAAAACAAGATCAAGATTACCTCCGTTCTTTGTTATCTGAAGACACGTTTTTAACATCTGATTTGCCAGCGCGTACATTGTCTTGCCTTCCCTATCTGCCTCATCGGCAAGTTCTCTTGCCACAACGTCATCAACCGCTATGTTAGTCCTTCCCATCTTATGTATATTTATAAACAGATGTACATATAACTTTATTCAAAAAAATTCAAATTTATGAATTTTTAGTTTTTTAGCTATTTGTGTTATTTTTTGTACCGTTTTTAAAAAATCGCGTCATTAAAGCTAATAAAACCATAATTTTTAGCGCATTGGGCTTCAGCTGATTGGTTGATAAAACTGTATAAGCTCTTGCCGAAGGTCGCGTTAGTTCATGAGAAACGCGTTTATTTATAATGGACAACAAAAAAATACTATGGAAGATTGGGCTAAAAAAATAAATGAACTAATACCCAAGCTAATTAAAGAGCACAAAGAAATATATGAAATGGCACTGAAAAACAGCGACCTTTATCAAAACACAAGGGATTCTTTCAATGAGTTTGTGGAAAAACTGCAGAATCATATGTACATCGAAGAAACCTGGATATTTCCCTTTATGGTTGAAAATGGATTTTTTGATGAAAAGTCCGAAGAAACAGCATCTCAGCATCAGGAGATAACTTCTATGCTCGTTTATCTGGAAAAGGCCAGAAAGGAAGATTTTTCCAAAAAATACAGCGAACTTATTGGGCTTTTGGTTGATCACCACACATCTGAAGAAGAATATATTTTTCCAAGAGTTTTAAAATATATTGAGGTAGAAAAATGGTAGGATTTTGATTTTCATAAGATTTTTGCAAAACAATTATGCGATAAGTGTAAAAGCTACCTTATTTTAAAAATTGTTGAGCTCAATGGAAGGAATCAAAGCCATAAACATAGTAGGAGAAAGCGGCACTGGAAAAACAAGAACCGTAGAATTTATTGTGAAAAAACTCACTGAAGAAGGCAAAAGAGTAGGAACTGTCAAACACATTCATTCGAACGATTTTTCTCTGGATAAAAAAGGAAAGGATACATGGAGACATCTGAAGGCAGGTGCTTTCTTAGTCATGGCCATAACAGAAAGCGAAATAATAACCATAAAAAGGATTGAAACAAAAAGTCTCTCTTATGAAGATTTAATTAGGGTGTTCGAAGGTCAAGTAGATTATTTAGTTATAGAAGGTTTTAAAGAAATAAAACCATCTTTCTCAACAATAAGAATACTCTGTATTTCAGAACAGAAGCAGATAGAATCGTTCATAAAGAACTTTGGAAAACCTGACTTTATAGTCAGCTACAACATAAAGGGCTTAAAAGAAGTAAACAGCATACCGGTGATTTTTATGCCCGATGAAGCCAAAAGACTGTACCAGATTCTCAAGGAACGAGTTTAAGGGTACAACATGTATATTTTAGAATAGTTTTTAAACACTTAAAATATCATTATATATTATATAAATGCTTGAACTTTCGATAGCTATACTGGCAGGTGGTAAAGGATCAAGAATTGGAAAAGAAAAAGCCTTTCTAAAAGTAAACGGTGTTCCATTAATAAAACTAATTTATGACAGAATTTCGCCGCTTTCAGACGATATCATGATTATAATAGGCAATAAAAGTGCTGAAGAGTTTAAAAAATTACTTCCTGCGTCAGCAAAAATACTTAACGATTTTTACTATACGATGAGCCCTGTCGGCGGGCTCATAACGGCTGCATTAAGCACCACTAAACCTTACTTTGCTGCCGTAGCTGTTGACATGCCACTTATAAACCCAAAAATAATCGAGAAACTCTATTTTATGGCCCAAGGTCACTCGGCGGCAATTCCTCTGCTTAAAGATGGGACGCTTGAAGTTCTTTGTGCGGTTTACAGTAGCGAAGCCATAAAAAAACAAAAGGCTGATTCAGTAAGATCTTTAAAGGAACTTGCAAAAAGGTTACCGGATCCATTGTTTATAGATGAAGATATCCTTAGGGATGTTGACAGCGAGCTTGAAAGCTTTTTTAACGTTAACACGAAGGAAGACTTTAGTGCTCTACTTGAAAAACTCAAAATGCTACAGGTCAAAAACAACCATGAGCTTAAAACAAAAACGCTTGTGTAGGTCAGATAAACTCTGCAAGCCTCTTTATGTTGACCCTTGCTTTCACAAGAGGGTTGTATGCCCCTGCGCCTAGTTTTATAATCAGTCCTTTTTGATCAGAAATCGACAACCCTATTCCTATTCTGTTTAGCTTTTCAGAGATATTTCCCAGCATTGTTAAGTTTTTTATGCTTAGACCAAAGCTCTTTAAAAGCTTGCTAAATAGTTCATTTTCATAGATAAAAAAAGATATTTTATTTTTATTAAAACTTAAAGTAGCAAAGGCTTTTTCGTTTATTTTTAATTTAACTGTGCCGTACAGTTCAAGCTTTTCAAGCGTGTTCTCTTTCAACTTTTTCAGTCTGTATTGGATAAGCGGTAAACGTTATTTTTCCATTTATTACTATTTCGGTGCTTGTACCCTGTATCTTTATGCTGAGGTTATCAAAAGTAACTTCAGCTGTGCTTTTGGTTCCTTCTATAGCCTTTATTATGCTGGTTATCCAAGATTCTTCCTGACTCATAGTTTATTTTTTGTAAAACAAAGTTATAAACATATCGAAACTGTCTTAAGCTGTACAAGAAGTTCCTTTCCATAGAAGCTGTACAGTTATCTTATCACCTTTTTTATATTCTTTGTTTCTTTCAAGATAACCGAAGGCATCTGCCTTTGCCAGCTCGCTGTACAGTCCTGTTCCCCATCTTAAAGGATAAGCCGTGTTACTAAAAAGCTTGAAAAGAAACGTTGAGTTCATGCTGTGCTTGGCCTCAATATCTTCCCCAAGCTCTACTTCCCTGTATTTCCTTAGCTCTGAACCGATCATCTTTGAAATTACATGAAGTCCTTCAGCATTAAAAACTACGGCAGCAGAAACAACCCTTCCAGGAAGCGCCATAACAGGCTTTCCGTTAACAATGCCTAAACCGCCTCTCTTTATGATGTTAGTCTGTACGCCTTCATAAAGAAGCTCTCCGACTTCAGATATAGCTCTTTTTGTGAAGTCTTTCTTACCTACGGAAGACCCACCTACTGTAAATATAAAATCGCAATCTTTTGAAAGATCCACGATAGTCTGTTTGATCTTTTCAAGATCGTCTCTTATCAATTGATATCTTTTTTCAGCAAAAGGGAGAAGGCTCATAATCATTGGGGCAACTGAATCCCGTACCCCCCCATCATAATCATATGGTATGAGCTCGTCCCCAATAGAAACAACTGCTACGCATATTTCAAAAACTTTTACAGAATTAACGCCGGCGGTTATAAAAAGAGGTATGTGGTAAGGAGACACAAAGCTTCCCTTTTTAAGCAGAATTTCTCCCTTTTTTATGTCTTCTCCGGCCCTCTCTATATCTTTCCAAAGCTTTGGTTCTCTTGCAGGGTAAAGTCTGTTCTCAACTATTTTAGCTTCTTCTATTCTAACTATCGAATTTGCGCCTTCTGGAACCTGCAATCCGGTCATGACATATGAGGCCTGACCGTTCTTTAGCACAGCGGCATCGTTAACTATTTCATAGCTTTGACCTTCGTATATGTTTACAGCAAAGCCATCCTGTGCCGCTATGTTGTGCTCTGGAATATCGTTCTTGCTTAAAACATCCTCTGCTACGATCATGTTCAGAGATCTCATAACGTCAACGTTTTTTGTTTTAATGGGTTGAAGTTTTAAACTTTCTATGATGTTTTCAACGGCTTCATACTTTATCAAAGGCATGGCTTATTATAATATAAATCGTTTATACGTTTATCGTAAAAACGTGATTTAACGTTCAAAAAATGTTAAAGCCGGCTCATTGTATACAAATGTATTATAATAGGGGTTTCGCTCTACGTAGGTGCACGTAGGTACGCATCAGCATACCTATCGTATGGGTAGAGCTTGGGCTTCACAACTTCACGCAACTCCCTCACGAGTTCATCGGGAGTCTTCCGCTCCGCCCCTGTCAGGACGCACCCACCCAGTAGGGATGGCAGCACCACGTTGTCCCACCACTCCCTTTGGGAAGCGCCCTCCATTTTCAGTTCAACGCATTTTTTGCCATCCCAATTTGTTGTGTACCCTAACTTGAGTCGCATGTAGAGGTTTATTGCTGCGTTTAGCTGCCTGTCTATTCGGAGCCCGCACCTACTACACTCAAAAACTGCTCCATTCAGGTCTTTGTTCTCCCACCCACACCTGGAGCAGTATGATGATGAGCCGTAGGGGTCGAGCTCCTTAACTTTAGCTTCACCCATCTTACCTATAAGTATCCTTGAAATGCCCCTCCAGTCGCTCCTCGAAATCA
>JAWDMM010000085.1:0-4935 GCA_046536595.1 Nitrososphaeria archaeon
TGGATTTTAATGAAAGATTCAGGAAATTCATAAGGCCTACCTTTCTTGTCCTCATTCATCTTATCCAATTCTTCATACCAGTTGTCAAACATATCTATCGGCAGCAAAAACTCACCCCTCATTACAAGCTCTTCATTGTAAATTTTCCAGTTCCTTTTGTTGATAAACTTATTACCCCATCTTTTGTTATTATTATTGCGGCTGTCTTTTGGGCACATAAGCAAGAAATTGACAGCCGCGCTATAAATAATTATTCAACACAACAGGCTACACAATCCAGTCTCCAACCGTTTATGTCTCATAAAAATATTTTAAATAAATATTTTTTTAAAAAACAAATCTGAATTTAAAATCTATAAAATGATAAAAGTTTGCCGCGGGCCGGATTTGAACCAGCGACCCTCCGGTCTTCAGCCGGATGCTCTCCTTAGCCCTTTCGTCAGGCTGAGCTACCGCGGCTTTCAATAGATACTTATCCCCAGCTTATATAAGTTTTATTTAAAAAAAGTTTTTTACGAAAGCTATGATGGCTGCTGATACACGAACTTGCCTTTACTTTTCTTAACAAACTGATAATCCTGAACAGCAATTTCTCCCCCTGCTATTACGTGTGCCGGGAACCCTTTCATCACCATCCCGTCATAAGGCGACCAGCCAACCTTGTAGACCTTTGAACCATCAAACTTTATCTCTTTCTTTGGATCAACAACGATTACATCTGCATCGTTACCTACAGCTATTGATCCTTTGCCCTTTATCCCGAACCTCTTAGCTGGGTTCGCAGCGGAAACCCTAACAAGCGTGCTGAGCGAGATGAGCCCCCTTGAATACCCGTAGGTAAAGAGAACGGGAAACATTGTCGCAACCCCCGGTATCCCTCCCCACGCCTTCCACGGGTCAGAATACCCTATGTTTTTCTCTTCCTTTGTACCTGGCGCATGGTCTGTGGTTACCATTTCAACATATCCTTTCTCCAGCGCTTCCCAGAGAGCAAGCCTGTCCCTTTCTTCCTTAAGAGAAGGCGCCATCTTGAGATAAGGGCCTAGCTTTTCTGCATCCTTCTTTGTAAATATAAGGTAGTGTGGACAAGTTTCGCTTGTTATGTCAGCTCCAGCCCTCTTTGCCCTGATTATCGCTTCAACCCCGAGCCTGCTGCTTAAGTGCACTATGTGGGCCCTGCCCCCGGTGATCTTTGCATAAAATGCTACCTTTTCAACTGCAAGAGCCTCAGCCTCAGGCGGCCTAGCGTCGTGAACGCAGAGCTGGTCCCTTCTGTCTGCGTACTTTTCAAACAAGTAATCTAGTATCGCTTCATCTTCCGCATGAAAGAGAAGCATCGAACCTGTTTTTCTTGAAGCTTCTAACATCCTGATTATGTGCTCATCGAGAGCTCTGAAAGGCCTGCACGTGAAAACTTTAAAAGTCTTCAGCCCCATCTTTGAAAGCTCCTCTATCCTGGTATAGTTCTTTTCTCTCATAAAGCCCGCGTGTATGCCGAAATCTACGTATGAAGACCTTTCGCCCATTTCTTTCCTTTCCCTGAAGCTTTCTTCATCGTCTATGTCCTTGACAAGGGGCATCTCAACGAACGTCGTCATCCCACCTATGAGCGCAGCCCTGCTTGCGCTCTCAAAGTCTTCCCTGTAAAGGTATCCCGGATCGCTTATGTGCGCGTGAACGTCTATTGCTCCCGGGAGAACAAGAAGCCCCTCCGCGTCAAAGTTTAGATCAGCTTTCACATCTGCCTTCGTTATCGTCTTTATCTTTCCTTCTTCTACAAAGATGTTGGCTTCAACCAGAGAACCGTCGTAATAGACCTTTCCGTTTTTTATGGCTATGCTTTCCATAAATTCTTTCTGGTTTGCCTGAATATAACGTTTTCATAACAACTTTTGCAAGCTACAAAAATTACGCGCTCAGTAAATTTTTAGGTAATATTTAATAATATTAGTATTATCCTAATTTAGTATGAGCTATGCAAAGATATCAAAGAAAGAAAGGGATTACCTTGTGCTTATATTTGAGATGACAAAAGAATTCCCTGTAAGGGTAAGGGACCTAGCAGAAGCTACGAACGTTTCTGAACCCACGGCATACGAGTACTCTCTAAGGCTTTCTCAGAAGGGTCTCGTAGCCATGAAAAAAGGGATGTTAAAGCTTACGCAGAGGGGCTCAGAGGTCGTTGCGGAAATAATAAAGGCTCACAGGGTGCTCGAGACGCTCTTCTTTGAAAACGGGGTCGATGCTGAAGAGTCATGCGCTGAGTGCAGCAAGATAGACTACCTTTTAGACAAAAAAACAATTGAAAGACTTTACACAAAGCTCGGGAAGCCTGAACGCTGCCCGCACGGGAGGCCCGTAGTGGTGAGCGAGCGATGAACATAATAAGCTTCCTTCTCAGTCCACCCAGCGGGCTAAGCCTTTCCGTGATACTGATTGTTTCTTACGTTCTAGGGCTCCTGCACGGGGCAACGCCAGACGAGCACACATGGCCGATAACTTTCAGCTACGCCATAGGATCGTACAGCACCAAAAGAGGTATGAAAGCCGGCTTTCTTTTTTCTCTTGGCTTCACTCTTCAGAGGGCACTGCTGACCACGCTGGGTTACCTTGGGCTCGCTTACTTTTACATGAAGTACAACCTTGACGGTCCCGTTTACATCGTAGTTGGCTTCGTAATGGCCATAGCCGGCTCGTACATACTTAAGGGAAGGTACATTCATATACCGATCGACGTGGCTCTCGGAAGCAAATTACACCATACGGATGAAGCAAAAAGGATACCTCTGCACGAAGCTCACGAAAAGGAGGTTCCTCTCAAGATGACCATCGTCCATGGCCTCATAGCAGGGTTCGGGTTTGGAGCTTACGCGACAGTCATAACTTTCATACTTGCTCCCCAAGTTCCTTCGCTGATATACGCCCCACTTCCCGGGCTAATGTTCGGGCTCGGGACGATGACGATGCAGGTGCTGTTCGGAGCTGCATTCGCTTCAATACTCAGGCTTAAGAAGCTCACTGAGGATAAGATAAAGGTAATAGCCAGGAGAAGCGCTGGAAGGACTCTTTACTACGGGGGTATAGCTTTTATGCTTATAGGTTTGCTCGTAATTTTAATACCGCCGCTCGACAGCTTTGCGATATCCACTGGCATTTCTGTGCCTAACCTGAGCGCGCTTGACATAGGGCTGATACTCGTGCTCCTAGTTGTGGGAGTAATAGGTATATGGGGCCTGCTTAAGTCATACAGAGAAGTAGTTCGGGAAGCGCTTTCAAACGGAAATACGCTGACCTCCTCAAAGCCCTGAGGATTGTCCCCGAGGTCTTAAGGGTTACAACTGAAAGCCTCGCCTCTTCTAGAGGCGGGGATGCTGAACTATTCCCTCTTTGCAAATGCTGTCTTTGGCAAAAGATGAATCTTAAAGTATTAACCAGTTTCCTTCATGAGCCGGCTCAGTTATTCCAGCTATAAGTTGACAGGCTCGTGAACAAAAAGATCGAAGGGCTTATAAGAGGTTTATTATCTGTTCAGACTTTTTTATCTTCGCCGTAAACGGCAAAGCTTTTAGCTTTTGTAAAGACATGAGCACAACGTTAATAAATATACGTTAAAAAACTAAATCGTGAGCGACATAGCTGTTATTTCAGGCTCTTCAAACATGCCATTATCATACATCCTAGCAAAGAAGCTCAAAGTTGATCTCACTCAGGTAGAGATCAGAAGGTTTCCCGATAACGAAAAATATGTAAGGATCGACGGCGACGTTAATGGTAAAAACGCCGTAATAGTTCAGTCGATGGCTTTCAAGCCTGACGAATACCTTATTGAGTCGCTTCTTCTTGCTTCAGCTGCAAAAGACGCGGGGGCTAAAAGCGTGACTCTGGCAGCGGCGTACTTCCCTTACGCAAGGCAGGATGAAAGGTTCAAGCCCGGAGAACCCATAAGCGTTGCTGTTGTTGCTCAGCTCCTTACTACTGCCGGGATTGATAACCTTATAACTGTAGACGTTCACAGGCACAGGGTTCTTGACTTTGCTTCTATATTTAAAGGAAAGTGGGTAGACGTTTCTGTAATGCCTTACCTTGTGGACTATGGACTTAAAGCGGGGCTTGTAGATAAGGATACCTTTATAGTGGGGCCTGACTCTGAAGCAATGCAATGGGCAAAGATAGCTGCAGAAAGCGCAGGTCTAAGTAACTTCGGTGCTCTGAGGAAGAAGAGGTTTGGCGACACAGAAGTTACAGTTTCTGGTGAGCTTAACCTTGAGGGCAAAAAAGTCTTCATAGTGGATGACATAATAAGCACTGGGAGCACGATCATTGAAGCTTCAAAGACTATAAAAGAAATGGGAGGAAAGCTTACAGGAGTGGCTTGCGCACACGGGCTTTTTGTAAACGACGCCCTTTACAGGCTTTATAAAGAAGGCATAACAGAAGTTTACAGCTCTGACACTGTTCCAAACCAGACTACGAGGGTAAGTTCTGCCGAAGCTTTATCAAAGGGCATTCTTGAGATATTAGCTTGAACGAAATTTTATTGAATGTTTAACACTTACGAAACGCTTATAAGCAAATTTAAGTAAAGATTTTTTTGCCGATTAAGGTTTAACGGTAAACGCTGGCAAGGCTCTCGGGGATGTGCTCAAAAACATGCACATCTATGAACCGAAAGTCATGCTGCAAACGTTAAAAGGGGCTGTCGGCTAGCCTGGTCTAGGCTGCCAGCCTTGGGCGCTGGCGATCGCCGGTTCAAATCCGGCCAGCCCCACCATCTTATTATGAGCATGTTTATTTACAGCTTGGTTTAATAAAATTGCATGGAAGATGTAAGGAAGCTTTACGAAGAAAACAAGCACGATGACGTTATAAAAGCTGTAAAGCAGATGGAGAAACAGGCTCAAGGGGATGCTTATGCTTACCTTCTTGCAGGAAAAT
>JAWDMM010000086.1:0-4878 GCA_046536595.1 Nitrososphaeria archaeon
GTTGTGTCTTTCAGATAATATATGCCCAGTACCATGTTGAAGAGCTATTGCTATATCCGATCCAAATGGTATTGAGTCTGAAAAGTTTCTTAGGCTATCTGGTTCAGACTTTATTTTTACTTCATTTAACACAGTGCCATTTTCATCCATTACAGTCGCATTTATAGTTGCCTTATGAAGATCCAATCCAACGTACATGTGTTTTATGTCAACTGATTTCCTAATATCCTTAATCCTGCTCACATATTACTAGTTCACAATAGTTTGATAAAAACCATTAAAATTATTAAATAAGAAAAAATAATACTGCCTATGGAAACAGCTAAAAAAATAGCTAAGTTTGTAAAAGACTTTTCATATAAAGACATTGATGAAAAAGTCAAGGACGAAATAATTAACAGAATAATAGACGCTGTTGCAAACGCGAAGTATTCATACAAAGATTTAAAGATTTTTCTTGATCCATTGCTTGAAAACTTAAAAGGCAATGCAATTACTCTGTCGGGGAAAAAAGCTTCAGTAGATTATGCATCTTTTTATAACAGTTTCCTTATAAGATATCTTGACTTTAACGACACTTATCTATCGAAGGAACCTTTACATCCAAGCGATATGATAGGAGGCATTTTGGCATTGGCTTCAGAATTAAAATCCAGCGGGAAAGATGTTATAGAAGCTATAGCAACAGGTTACGAAGTAGGTATAACTCTATGCGATGCTGGATCTTTAAGAAAAAGGGGTATTGACCATGTAGTATTTCTTGGAGTCGGGGCGGCGGCAGCAGCATCCAAGTTATTAAAATTAAATGAGGAAAAAACAGCAAACGCAATATCGCTTGCTCTTGTGCCCCATATAGCCTTGAGGGAAACTAGGAGCGGTTCGCTTTCAATGTGGAAAGGAGGTGCAGCGGCTGAGTCGGTAAGAAACGCAGTTTTTGCTGCTCTGTTAGCAAAATCAGGCATAACAGGTCCAGAACTCCCGTTCACAGGAAAGATGGGTTTGATCAATGTAATATTTGATGGAAAAGGTTTTGACGAAACCGCCTTAGAAAGGATGAATGGCAGCGGTGTACTTAGAACGCTTATTAAAGAATTTCCAGCAGAATATCACGCGCAAGCCGCTATAGAAGCAGCGCTTGATATAAAACTCAAAAAAGAAGTTAAGAATGTAACGATTGATACATATGAGGCTGCTAAAACTATATTAGCAGACGATGCTTCTAAATGGAAACCTCAAACGCGCGAAACAGCAGATCATAGCCTTCCATTCCTTGTATCGGTAGCTTTATTAACGCAAAACTTCTGGTTTGAAAGTTATAACTTTATTCACGACAAAAAGGTCCTTGAACTTACATCTAAAGTAGAAGTAAATGAAGTAGAAGAATATACTAAAATGTACCCTTCAAGCCTTCCCGTAAAAATAACAGTTAAATATTCTGATAACACTCAAGAATCAGCTTATAGGGAAGTTCCTAAAGGACATTACAAGAAACCCATGAACAGAGAAGAAATAATAACAAAAGCTAAAAGGCTTGGGCTTGATGACAGAGTTATCGATTACATTAATAATATTGAAAATAAGGAGGCGTTAACAGTTGTCTTCTAATCGTCAAGTACTCCTTAACAGCGAATTTTTAATAGTACCTGGAGTTTACAACCCTTTTAGTGCCTTGTTGGCTAAAAAGGCTGGAGCTAAAGTTATATATCTTTCAGGGGCCGCACTAACTTCGTCTTACGGGCTTCCTGACTTAGGAGTGATCTCATTAGAAGAGCTTGCATATATGGTAAGAAAGATAAAAGAAATCGTCAACATACCTCTTATAGTAGATGCTGATACAGGTTTTGGTGAACCTCTAAATGTTTATAGAACGATAAAGGTACTTGAAGCAGCTGGTGCGGACGCGGTACAAATAGAGGATCAAGTAAGCCCTAAGAAATGCGGTCATTTGGAAGATAAAGCTCTGATAACTAAAGAAGAAATGATAGCAAAAATACTGGCAGCCAGAGAGGCATCAAAAGACATTGTTCTGGTAGCTAGAACCGATGCAAGAGGGGTAACAGGGATTAACGATGCAATAGAAAGGGCCCAGGCATATATCAAAGCAGGGGCCGACATAATATTCCCAGAGGCTTTATTGAATGAAGATGAGTTCAAATTTTTCGCTGATAAAGTAAAAGCTAAGCTTTTAGCAAACATGACGGAATTTGGTAAAACGCCTTACATAACGGCCCAGAAGTTCAAAGAGCTTGGCTATAGTTTTGTCATATTTCCGGTTACTTCTTTTAGAGCTGCCGCAAAGATAATGCAAGAAGTCTATGAAATTTTGATGACTCAAGGGACACAGGAAAAAATACTTGATAAATTAATGACGAGGACACAACAGTATGAAGTAATTAATTACTATTTTTACGAAAACATGGACAAAGAGTTAGCCAAAAAATCTTATCTTATTTAACTTAAATGAGGGTTAAGAGGGCGAAAGTCCCCTTGCACGAGGGATGGATAGTCCCCCTTATAGAAATGTTCTTTAAAGTCTTCAGCGCATTATTCTTTCAGACATAATCCAAAAAGAAGATAGACATGGATCGGAAGAAATCCTCGTTGTCCCAAAGAAGACCAGCACTCCGATCGAGTGAAATCAGCAATGGGCTCTGCATGTGGAACGCATGCAAGACGTCAGATTGTTGAGCCTCTACAATTAGCATGATGGAGCATATTCCTCTTGTGAAAACGTGCCTATGAACAGAAAAGCCCTGACCAAAAGGTCAGGATAATTCGCCGAACAATAATTTTAAACAGTTATATTCTAAAAAAATAACACCTTTTGATATAGTTGAACCCATTTACAGGATCCATCAAGTACTTTATAACAAACCTTTACACTTCTGTGTTAGCTCTCGTATTTTATATAGTGCTTGCAAGGTATATGACGCCCAGTTATCTTGGCGAAATAGCTCTTGTTCAGCTGATTGCGGCTCTTGTCGTGAGCATATTCACAGCGTTGCCAGGCAATCTTGTAATGCGCGATGTAGCGTACAATTTTGCTTCAGGAAAAGACCTGAGGGTTGCTGAAGTTTCTTTGTTTTTCTCAACAATGATCTTGCCTTTCATGCTTATCTTTTTAGCTTTTCCAAAATACGTATGGATTTCAATTCCATACTTTTTTTTGGCTGTATTTACATCATATCAATCATGGATTCTATCAGGACTTGGTAAGTTCAGCGAAGCTAACATAGGCACTATTATTTCTTCTACATTCAGGTACGGACTGGCAGTTATAGGAGTTTTGATGAGAAATATATATGTTATTTTAGCTTTCTGGACTGCTGGTGCCTTGCTAGCCGCAGTTTATTACGGTTTTTACGTTTCAGTAAAGCCAAAGTGGCATTTTGACATTTTTAAAACCTTATTTTCAGTAGGATTGCCTATATACATGAGTGGAATAGTTTCCTTTATAGCAGGCCAGGGTGACAGGCTGGTGACTTATGCCCTCCTAGGCAGTTATTTCCTTGGTATATATCAGCTTATGGCGATGATTTCCTCTGTGCCGAACCTTTTGATAAATTCTCTTTCAAGCGCAATACTGCCCGCTTCAACCCATTACTACGCAAAGGGTAAAGATATGACATATATGAGTTCATTATCATTCAGGTTTTATGCTTTGATCTCTCTTCCTATTGCGTTAATAGGACTTGCGCTATCTTATCCCGTAGTCCGTTATCTTTTTCCAGCCTATCTTCCTGGAGTAAAGGCGCTTGAAATTCTTATACTGTTCGTGACTGTTACAATGCCTTTTATAAGTCTTTCAACGTTTATGATCTCAGCTAAAAAAGATTACAAACCGTTTGTACTCATTGGTTCAATTAGTGCCGTCGAAGTCGTAGGCGTTTCTTATCTGCTCATTCCAAGGTATAACGTTTTTGGGGCTGCAGTAGCTCAGGCAATAAACGCTTTAATAACCTCTGCTCTTTACATTTTCTTTTCTGCAAGGCAGAAGGTTTTTGTTTTGGATAAAAAGAACTGTTTAACTATATTTTTAATACTGCTCTCATTCTTTGCTCTTTTATCTTGGGAAATCGCTTTGATTGTTGTATTAATAGGAGTAAAAGCTTTAGGAATAGTAAATAAAGAAGATATAGCCATACTCGAAAGATTTTCTCCAAAACAGATCAAGAAACTGATGTACGTTTTGAAAATTTTTGCGCGTTAGGATTTGCCCTAGATTTCTTTTATCTCAGAATTTTTAGTGCAAAGTTCCGGGCACTGACATAGGTTTTTGTTTTAAGGAGACCATCCAGTAATTACCAAAACTTGATTAATCATTGACATGAGAATGCTGTTTCTTGCTTGCACAAAGGTTTGATTCCGTTATGCTAACAGTATTTTAACTGTTTTATTCCTAAATTATTACACCCCTATCCAGCATATCAAAGAATGATTGATCAATGATCTCCTTTTTGGGAAGCCTCTTGTAGAAGATCATTACAGGCGTTTCAAGCCTTTCAACGTCAAAGGCTCCAGGTGGCCTTATCAAGTTGTACCAGTTCATGAATTCATCTATCAAAGAACTTCTCAACCTTACCGTTAGTTTGAGGATGATCAACGAAATATTAGCCAAGGTATACCTCTACAACATCGTGGAGGCTAGCAGAAATGGGTACAGGTTGTAGGCCACAGACAGTAAAGATCGTCAGGGAACCCATTTGATGCAATAAAAGGCAAGACTTCAAAAATTTATTCAACAAAGGACAAAAATAGAAATGATTAATAAGGGACTCTGTATAGGTTTTTTGGTATGCCTAAGGTAGCTAAGGTAAAAGACAGATGGAAGACTAAGGTCTGGATAGAAGTCCTCGCTCCGGACATATTTGGAAATGT
>JAWDMM010000087.1:0-4646 GCA_046536595.1 Nitrososphaeria archaeon
TGGACTAGCAGAGCGGGGTGGGTAACCACTAGCTATGAAGTCATGAAAATGATCGCGAAAAACCACGAACCGATGATCAGCCTTGAAGAAATAGCCTTTTAAGGCGGGGAGGATGTCAGAAATGGAATAAAAAGAATATAGCAGCTGCAACTATAAAGCCAAAAACGAATCCAGCGGCCACTGCTATGTTTTTTGTGCTGCTTTCCCTTTCCCTGCTTATTTCAAGCTGGTATCTTTCCTGCATGATAGAAGGCAACCTGAGGCTTATGTCGATTGCCTTTGAGATCCTTTGATAAAGCCTTTTAACCCTGAATATATAGTACTCCCTGAAAAGCCCTTCTTCTCTCATCAGGTTCGGCAGGACCTTTAAAAAGTTAAAATCTGGGTCAAGCGTCCTGCAAACGCTGTCTAGCAAGAGGCCCATCCTGAGATATAGCACAAGGTCCTTTGGCAGCCTGAATGGGAACCTGTAAATTACCCTGTTTGCTATGTACATAAGCATCCTGACGTCTGCCTCTGAAACCTCAAAGCCTTCCATTTCGTTGAGCGCCATCTCTATTCCCTTTTCGATTACGTAGCTGTTGGCAAAAGGATCTAAAGCTCCTATTTCTACAAGAGCTTCTCTAATCTCGCTAGGGTTCCTTTCAGCTAAAGACATGTAAAGCCAGATCATTTTGTCCCGCAGGTCCTTACTCAATGAACCGACCATGCCGTAATCGTAAATTATTATCTTGCCATCTTTTGAAACAGAAATGTTTCCAGGGTGAGGGTCAGCGTGAAATATCTCCATCTTAAGGACCATTCCCAGGTAAACCCTAGATATCCTATAAGCCAGAGACTTCCTGTCAAAACCGGCCTTGTCTATTTCGCTCACATCAGTGATCTTTATGCCGTTCAACCTTTCCATAACTATGACCCTTTTAGTCGAAACCTCCTCAATGAGTTCGGGAACCATTATATAATCGTAGTTTTCGAGGTACTTTTTCAAGAGCTTCATGTTTTCGGCTTCTTTTTTGTAGTCCATTTCATCCTGAACAGTTTCGTAGAACTGATCTATGACAGTTTCAAGAGTATTCCTGAAGACTCTGCCAAATATTAATGAAGCGAACGGCAAGAGGTCTTTGATCGTTTTAACGTCTTCATCTATGATGCTCTTCACGTTTGGCCTCAGGATCTTGACGACAACCGGTTTACCCTTATAGACTGCCTCGTGCACTTCCCCGAGGCTTGCTGCGTTCACAGCTTTTTGCTCAAAGCTGTCGAACACTTTTTTGTAATCCCCGTACTCTTCGTTAAGCTCCTTTTCAATAAGATCAAAAGGAGACTGCGGCACCTGGTCCTGAAGCCTGTAAAACTCGTCCATGTAAGGCTGGGGCAGAACGTCAGCTCTCACAGACAGCAACTGTCCTAGCTTTATAAAAGCAGGCCCCAGCTTTATGAACCTGTCCACCATCTTTTTAGCGCGAGACCTCATCTTATCGTAGTACTTTAAAACGTCATGATCTTGCATGTACCTTCTCCTGTCAAAGTAGAAGTTTATAAAACTAGGAAGAAGTACAAAGAATACATAAATAGTCCTTTTTAACCCCAATCTGATTATCTAAGGATAATATTGCTTTAAATAGTTTCTAAACTTCCAGAGATATCAGCTAAACCTTTAGTCATGCGAGATTCCGATAAGTTCCATAATATTACGCTGAAAAAAATCAATAGGCTATCTTAAAAAGCTGTTTCGCATTACCTGCATTAAAATGTGACTGCTGGTTTTGCTGACCCTGTGGCAAAATCGACGACAAACCTCATCAATATAATCTGACATCCTCCCCGCCTTAAAAGGCTATTTCTTCAAGGCTGATCATCGGTTCGTGGTTTTTCGCGATCATTTTCATGACTTCATAGCTAGTGGTTACCCACCCCGCTCTGCTAGTCCAGCGATAGACCACAGGCTGTGCCTTCAGCCACTTACCCCTATCCTTAACGGACTCGGGGATATGTAGAGCCCTCACGGGCATTCCCTTACGGGACACGCTTTAATACGCTTTAAAAGGTTTTAGTAATTTAAATTTTACCCCGCCTCTAGAAGGGGCGAGGCTTTCGTTCATTTTGTAAACTAACTCACCCTTAAGGACTGGGCCTCTGGTAAAAAGATGAAATAACTTCTTTTCAGTTTTAAAGTTTTATTATTTCATTTTTATTCGGCTGAAGTTGGTTTACACTAAAAGCTTATTTATTGCTAAAACATGAAGGTTTACGTTAGAATTGGCCAACCTAGAAGAACTGTATGATCAAACGGTTCAGAAGTCTAAAAAGAGGAAGTTTGAGCAGTCAGTAGACATCATAGTAACGTTTGACAAGAACAGGGTAAAGGCCCAGTCATTTAACGAGGTAGTGTATTTACCAGTTAAGTTCAGGTCTCCGGATGAGATAGTTGTAATAGCAGGAGGAGAAGCGGCGCTTCAGGCAAAAAAGCAGAACATCAAGCTTATTGAGCCTGACGCCCTCGACAGATTAGCTAGCAACAAAAGGGAAGCTAAAAAACTGGCTTCAAAGAATTACGCGTTTATAGCTGAGGCTTCTGTGATGCCAAGGGTCGGTAAAGCCCTGGGCCCCATTCTTGCTCCAAGAGGAAAGATGCCTATAGCTATTCCAAACGCCGCTGCTCTTAACGCAGCCTTTGATAGGCTTTTGGGGAGCACTAGGATAAGGGGCAAAAACGTCTACGGGATTCAGGCAAAGATAGGGGTTGAAAGCATGAAGAAAGAAGACATAATAAAGAACGCTAAAGCCTTACTAGAATACCTTGAGAAAAAACTTCCACCAAAGTCAATAAGCAGAGTTGGGTTTAAGTTGACCATGGGAGAACCGGCAAAGGCTAAGTATGAAGAGGTAGCATAAAAATGATGAGAACTTATCAAAGAAAGAAGGATTATCCATCGAGAAAAAAAGAGCTGATGGAGAAGATCAAAAAGAACCTTGATTCTCATAAAAACGTAGCTGTTGTGAACCTTTACAAGTTAAGGTCGATACAGATAGGCGAGCTCAGGAAAAAGCTTAACGAAAAGGTAGTTTTTCTCGGAATAAAGAACAAGATTGCAGAGAAAGCGATGAAGTCTACAAAGTATGAAAAACTTTCAGAGTTCGTAAACGGACAAAGCTTGCTTATGTTCTTTGACATGGATCCGTTCGAACTGAACCTTATGCTCGAGAAGAACCAGGTCTACCTTCCAGCAAAGGCCGGCGATATCGCTACAGAAGACATTATAGTTCCTGCTGGAAACACGGGTTTACAGGCGGGTCCGGTCCTGAGCGAGTTCAAGGAGCTTAAGATACCCACCAGGATAGAAACTGGAAGCGTTTTTGTTACAAAAGACACAGTCGTTGCAAAGAAAGGCGAAGTTATAAGCGACAAGCTCGCCTCACTGCTTTCAAAGCTCGGCATAAAGCCGATAAGATCTGGCCTTTCTATAAAAGCTGCTTACTTTGAAGGGTTAGTGCTTAAAGGGGAAGACCTGAAGATAGACGTTGAAGCTTACAGAAACCAGGTGATTGAAAGCTATCAGAACGCGTTCAAGCTGGCTTACGTTCTGGAGCTACCGTACCCAGAAACCCTAAGCCTTTTAATAGCTGACAGGTACAGCAAAGCAAAGCGCGTTGCTGTAGAAGCAGGGGTTTATACAGAGGAAACTATTAAGGACATAATCGCTGATCGCGAATCAAAGGCTTCAGCCATCAGGTCTTTAGTCAAGTAATTTGTCAAAAAGCTAACTTTTTTCTCAGACAGCAACGTTAATTAAAACATCTTTTGATATATTAGAGCTATGTCGAGCATAAGCGGTTTTTACAAGATGAGCGTAGAAGAAAGGAGAGCTTTTCTAAAAAAGCTGGGTTATTTAACAGATGAAGACATTCAGAGCTTAAACTCTGGAGGTCTTGAGATTTCCCTGGCTGACAGGATGATAGAAAACGTAATCGGCCTTATTTCTTATCCGCTCGGCGTCGCAACCAACTTTTTGGTTAACGGGAAGGACGTGCTGGTGCCCATGTCGCTGGAAGAACCTTCAGTGGTTGCGGCTGCAAGCAAAGCTGCTAAGATAGCGAGGAGCGGAGGGGGGTTTACGGCAGAAGCTGACGAACCGGTCATGATCGGAACAATACAGTTCGTTGAAATTAAAGATACAAACGAGGCCTTTCACAGGGTTATGGAACAGAGAGAGAACATAAAGAGGATGGCAAACGAGATGCTTCCAGAAATAATAAAGAAAGCTGGAGGTTTTGAAGGGTTTGACTTAAAGGTCCTTTACACTGATGCAGGAGAGATGCTGGAGCTTTATTTTTACGTTCACGTGCTTGACGCAATGGGCGCAAACACTATAGATACTGTTGCGGAGGGACTTGCCCCTTACATAGCAGACCTTGTAAAAGGAAGGTACCTGCTGCGCATCCTTTCAAACTATGCTCTGAAAAGGATGGCAAGAGCCAGAGCAAGGTTCCCGGTTGAGGAGCTCGGAAAAGATGGGGATCGTGTGGCTATGGATCTGATTTATGCTTATAACCTGGCAAAAACGGACGTCTTCAGGGCTGTTACTCACAACAAAGGCATAATGAACGGCATTATAGCTGTTGCAAACGCCATCAACAACGACACC
>JAWDMM010000088.1:0-4627 GCA_046536595.1 Nitrososphaeria archaeon
CACAAAGCCTTTCGAAGAAAGGAAAAAAACTGTAGTTATGCTCGGCAGGTTCAGCGAAGAAAAAAGGTACCACTGGGTTATAACTGAGGTCATGCCAAAGCTCCTTAAGGAAGTCCCCGATACTAAGCTTTACATATTTGGGGGCGCAGGAACCAGGACATCTAAAATGTACATCGACAAGCTGAAAAACCTTATAGTCAACGCGAAACTTGAAAGTAATGTCTTCTTGATACCTGACGCGCCGAGGTCGCAGATAAACGAAACCATGGATAAGTCGCGTGCGTTTTTACATGCAACTATAAACGAGCACTGGGGCATAGTAGTTGCAGAGGCCCTTGCAAGAAGGCTTCCGGTTGTTGTCCACAAGTCAGGAGGTGCCTGGTCAGACATAGCGGAAGAGGGGAAATACGGGCTTGGGTATGAAAGCGCTGAGGAGGCTGTGGAAAACGTTTCAAAGCTTTTGACCGACAGCAGATACTGGCACAGCTTTTCCTCCACAGAAAGGGTAAAGGAACTTACCCTTGACGCTTTTGTTCAGAAGTTTTCAGCGTTGATAAAAAACATCAAATGATAAAGAAAAAGGCAAACTTCGCCCCTTAAAGGTAGAAGGACAGCTTTTAAGAACCATCCTTTACGCTTTCTATGCCCATCATTTCAGCCATCTTCAAAAACCTTTCAAGACCAGGAAGCTCGCCCACGTGCTTTGTCCCTAGCTTAAGGGATGCCATCAAACTTGCGTACATGCATGAAACAGACTTGCTATAGCCCTTGAGCGTAAAAGCTATAAAAGTAGCGTCGAAGGCATCGCCAGCCCCTATCGTGTGTATTACCTTCTCAGGCCTTATCGCCTTAATGCGAACAGTCTTTCCGTCGTATATGCATAAAGACCCTCTTTCCCCGAGCTTTATGACGTAGCTCCTTTCTATGTCTTTTTTAAGCTTTTTAATAGAATTTCTGTAACTGTCGCCAATATGCATGAGCATTTCTTTTTTGTTAAAGAATACCGTGCTTGAAGCTCTTATGAAGCTCTTTATGTCTTCAACTTTTCTCGGTCCCGGGTCGAAAAAAACCTGCTTTGATTCGCTTTTAGCTTTTTCAACAGCGTTCTTTATTGCCATGTAGGCGGGAAATCTGGGATCAAGGTTGTAGCCATCAAAGAATACGGCTTTAGAACTTACTACAGCTCTTTCAACGTCATCGTAGCTTAGGTAAGCCTCTGCCCCTGCATAACCTATGAACGCGTGTCTTCCTTTTCTGTCAAACACGTTGTTTGATACTGATGTATAATGCCTTTCATCGAACCTTAACATATCAGTTTTAACGCCTTCTTTTTCAAGCTCTTTAACCAGAATCTGAGAAAAGCAGTCTTTCCCAAGCCTATCGACTACAGCAACCCTGAGGCCCAGCTTGCTTGCCACTATTGCCACGTTGCACCCACCTCCTGGATAAAAGTATGGCTCTTCTGAAGCTACAGCTTCATCAGCTTTTACAGGAAGGCTCTCTATGCTGTAATAAGCATCCAGCACGCAGTCCGATAAAATCAGTAGGTCAATGTTCTGAGACATCTAATAGGTCTCTGGCCAGCTTTCTTATATTGGTTTTTGAGCTCATATCAATGGTTCTGATCCACTCTTTGGGTATTGATGCAAAACCAGAATAGCTTCCAGCTATTGCACCTGTCATAGCGCCTATCGTGTCAGAATCCCCTCCAAGGTTACATGCCAGAAGCACGCTTCTTCTAAAATCTCCCTTAGCTCTTAAAAATATTGACATTGCTGCAGGAACAGCATCTTCAGTAAGGGCTCCGGCAGGTTCCTTTAAAAAATCGTATAGCCTGTCAAGGTATTCCTGATCGTCCTTTCCTTCAATCTTAAGCGCTTCCCTTATCCTGTCAGCTACGCTCGCACCGTTCATCAACTTTCCTGCCCTTTCAGCCTGTATCACAGCCTGCTCCACAATTCTTTCGGGGCTAAAGCCTTCAAACGTGAGCTTTACTGAAGCCGCAATGGCAATTGCCCCAGAAACAGCAATGCTCGTGTTGTGCGTTGGCATACACGCTGAAACTACATCTTTGAAAAGCGTTTCAAAGCTCTTTGAATGATCAAAGAGGCCAACAACAGAAATCTTCATTGCGCATCCGTTAGTAGTCCCTTCCTTTCCTGAGCTTTCAGCAGGTGTGCCTCCTTTTAAAAGCAGTATGGCTTTTCTCGTGCTAGGCCCTATTATGTTTTTTTCAAGCGCTCTGTTTTCATCTGCCCATCTTACAAGTTCTTCAGCAACTACACGCGGGTCAACCTTTTTAGCCCTGATTATTGCCCTTGCGAGCGCAAACGTCAGCTCCGTGTCGTCTGTATAGGTTCCAGGTTTAAGGCCCGAGTGGACAGCGCTGTTAGCTGGAGGTTCAAGAAATGAATCGACAAACCCGTACCTTTTCTTTATCTCTTCTCTGCTCAGAAAAGTTGTTGGCATGCCCAGAGCGTCTCCTATTGCAGTTCCATACAGGGCTCCCAGGAATCTTTCGTAAGCTTTCAGTCCCATATCCTTACGCTCCTTCCTCCGCTAGTTTCTATCCCGAAGAAGAACCAGAGAAGGCTTGCTATAAAGCCGACTGAAAATATCGCTATCCCTATCCACATGTACTCGAGTATCGGGAGGTTAGAAGCAAGGAAAAGCACTGGTATTGAGCCACCGAGCGATATAACCCTGACGAGCGCGGTGTAGAGTCCTCTCCTCTTTGTAGGCCATATTTCTGACTTGAGTGTGTCCTCAGCAAGAAAGAACACGTTTATCGCTGCCGAGACGACCACAAAAAGCATCCAGAAAATGGCTATGTTGGCCAGCCAGAGCTTAAGAGTCGGTATGAACAGGTAAGCCGTAATGATGACTGCCGCTGAAGAAAACAAAAGCAAGTGCCTTCTGGGCATCCTGTCAGCTATCAGGCCTATGAAGCCCGAAGCAAAAGCAACGAGCCCGAAAACAAATATCAACCAGTCAGTGAGTGATGGAAAGAAATATGGCCCTAATGTAAGCACTATAAGGCTAAAACCAGCTGTGTAAGCCCATCCAACAGCACCGCCAACGAAGATCCTAAACCAGACAGGAGGAACTCTTGATGGTTTCTTCAAATCGTCCTGCTGAGGCTCAAGGCTGTAGTGCTTTTTAAGTTCTTCTTCAGCTACAGCAACCTTTCCCTTTGATTCAAGCCACATAACAGATTCCGGAACCCTGAGCCTTATCAAGAACATAACTGCGATTGAAAGGAGAAGAGTTATCCCCAGGATTATCCTCTGGTAGAGCACTGAAGAAAGTTCAAGAAGCGCAAGCACGGCAGCAATGGAGCCACCTATGTTTGTGAAGTTGAGCTCGAGGAACAGCGCCTTTGCCCTGTGTTTTTTGGGAAAAAGCTCATGAGTTGCCGCCATAATCGTGTTGTACTCGCCGCCGGATGAAAAAAGCAAAAGGCCGATCGATATCAGCAAAAGCGCGTAAGAGCTGCTGAATATTAGCCCTATTGCTCCAAGAGCGTAGAGGGCCAGAGTTATGAACAGCGTGTTCCTCCTGCCTATGTGATCGGAAAGGGGACCCGCTACCATCCCACCTATGAGTAACCATAGTGGGGACCATACAGCCAGGACTGCAAGGAGAACCCTCGGTATCTCAACCCAGCCAGTTGCTATGTAAGAAAGGGAATATATGTAAGCTTCTACAGTAGTTCCTATGCTGAATGAAGCAAAAAGAAGGTAATGGACTCCTTTCCATGACGATTCTTCTACGGCCTTTCCGGGGCTAACCATACACGAACATATGTTCGGATTTTATTTATGCTTTTTGCTGATACGCTGTGAACTATCATGATCATGTAGTTAGGGCTTCCTGTTCATAGCCAAGCTTTCACATAAGTAATACTTTTATATTCCATCATATCGGCAAAATCGTTCATGGTGTTTAGCATGCATCCTACAGGCAAAGTTTATAGATTATTTAAATTGGTCAAAGTGCTGGAAGTTTATAAAAAAGCGTCGCAGCTGTAACTTAAACGGTAAATAATGTTTTTGTAAAAGCGTATATATACAGAGTTAACATCTATATTATGCACGAAGAAAAGGAAGCCGGTTTCTTTTCTTTTGCAAGATGGGGGCTCGGCGGTGTGATCATTATCTTTCTTATACTGTTTGTAGCTTTTACAGTTCTAATAGTAGGGAAGTTCAGCCTCTTTTCTGAATTATCTGCGGCTGTACTCTTCATAGCGCTCGTAATTTTTGTACTGGCAAAAAAATCCGAAAGAATAGTTCTTCCTTCAAACGAACAGTGATCTTTTTTGTTCGCTTTTAGCTGAAATAAATTTTATATAAAAACCATAAAAAATAACATGTTAATGCTTTTAAGAATATGAGGGGTCCAGTTTTTAAGCTCGCTATAATCGGTGGAATAGCTGGCGTTGGGAAAACAACAGTTCTGAACATATTTTATGAAAAGTTAAAGGCAAAGAACGTTGACTTTGAAACCTTTGTTTACGGGACTGTGATGTTCGAGGAAGCTCAAAAACTTGGAGTTAAGGACAGGGACGAGATGAGGAATCTGCCTTACGAAAAGCAGTTTGAGCTGCAGAAATCAGCCGCAAAGAGGA
>JAWDMM010000089.1:0-4608 GCA_046536595.1 Nitrososphaeria archaeon
AGTCCAGTTGAGGGACAAAAGCGGGCTTAAGGATTGCGTAGAAAAGATAAGGTTAATCCATGAAAATACCTATTATTTTGAGTTTGCTGGCAAAAGCAAACCCCCTAAGCTGCTTTACCCAAAAATTTAATTTTTATTTATAAGTTTTGCTGAAAGTATGTTGGAAATGCTCACGTTCGCATAGTCAGATACGCTGTTAAGGTATTCGCTTACGTTCATCAACGTTTCTTCAAGGCTTTCACCAAGTATGCCGTCAAGCTTTGGAGGCCTAAGCCCTTTCACCGCAAGAACCGCAGACCTATATGCTGTTTCAACGCCAGGTGCAACCTTAAGAGAACATCCCGGCTTTGCGCCGTCGCACACAACGCCTGCAAGGCTTGATATCTGATTTATTGCTGAAATTTCTGCAGCCCTTTCATCCCCTCTCATTAAATAAGAAAAACCAGCAGCCAAACCAGCCCCGCCCTTTATCCCCACACTGCAGAGCGGCGAAACGTAGCCTGTAAAAGCTGTAGCGTATATAGTTGTCAGCCTGCTCACAGTTATGGATCTGTAAAGTTCCTCCTTACTTGCTCCTAAAGAATCTGCATAGATGTACAAGGGCAAGGTGCTTGTTATACCCTGGTTTCCTGAACCTGCTACTGACATTGCAGGAATCGATGAGCCAGACATCCTCGCTTCTACTGCAGCCGCAGCGTATTTTGTTGCTTTATGTACTACGTCGTTTTCAGCCATGCCCTTTGCCAGCCCAAAAAACTTTTTTGATCTTAAGTTTTCGTTTGCCAGCTTCATGTCAAGTTCAATGGCATCGCCTATTAGCTTTGAAATTGAATCGTCCTTGGCCAGTTCATCTACATACTTCAGCATTTCCGAATAATGAAGCTTAACGGTCATTGTCTCTTTGCTATATATATTTTCAAGTTGAGAGCTTTCGTTTGTGCTTCCTGCAGCCTTTATAGCTTCATCAACTGAATTAAAAGCAATTCCGTTGTATACAACCCTGTCGTGAGCTCCTGCCAATATTGCAGCCCTTTTGTTTACCTTCGCGTAAACAAACAGCCCCTGAGTTTTGATGGGTTTAACTAACAGCTCAAAATTTTTGTTGTACGATCCTTTTGCAGTGCTTAAGGTTTCGAGACCTTTAGGCTCAGACATCAAGCCCCTTTTTACCGCTTCCTTTATACCAAAGCTCCCACCGGGCACCCCTGCTGCGAACGCGTTTTTAAAAACGCCATAATCCAGGTAAAGCTCAACGCTATAAGGCTCTTCTGTTCCTTGCTTTGCCAAAGAAATTGCATACCCTATCGCGGCTATTTCTGTGCAACCTGCAGAAGGTTTTACTTCTGATTTAATAATTTCCCGTAAACAATCATAACAGTCCATATGTGGGTCTAATTGTTTTAGAATAAAAAACATTGCGTAAAAACAGCTTTAGAAAGTTCCCTTTAGGAGTATTACACGTGCTAATGAAGTAATTTCAGTACGCCCACAAGTAAAGCATTTCAATTTTGTTTTTAGATAATTTTTTATGTAAATCCTTCAAAGAATTCACGTGGAAGGATACTTTACAAAATAATTAAATGTAATATAGCTGCGGTTTATTAGCACTCATTTGCACCTAGTAAGCTATTGTTTGCCTTTTTATTTGGTTTTTGTGAACCATAGTGTTAGCTAGTAACCAATGGTTCTTTTTTTCCATAACATGTAGTATGGTAGGGATATTGTATTCCAAACTGTTCTATGCATATTGCCTCCAAAGTCTGCTTTAACCTGACTAAAGCCCGATTAAATACTGAAAACGCTCTATATTATGCTTCTCCTTTGATAATGCTTAGCATAACCATCAGGTTTTCTCTATACATATAAACATACTATTCCATACAGGATAACCATGAGATTTTGGCTTCACAATACTTTTTATTGCTATGAAAGGAACGGCCCCAATGTCCGCTATAAGCTGAGCGTTTGCCCTTGAAAATTACCTATCAAGGTACATTTCACCAATATTGACATCAACGTTAGAGAACATACTAGCTCTGCTGCGTCTGAAGCTGTGCCATCAGTAACTTTTGCATAAATGAAGAAAGGCATGTCAGTGTCAGCTGTAACGATTGCGTGCAGCTTGATGTACTGTCACCTTCACCGTACTTAAAAGTGTACCACCTGCCGTACATGTTAGTTGAAAGGCTGTCAGCTGCAGCGTTAACAGTGCTCCTTCCCTGCAGGTTCATTATCCTCAGCGCAATGAGCCCAATGACCCTCTGAAAGTAGGCTTACAACTAATTGTGGGCCTGCATAGTACTTGGTGCAGGTTCAACTCCGAGCTGTACTCCACGTTGTCGTGGAGCTTGGAGAAGGTGTAGCGTTATGAGGTGTCCAAGAAGGCTTTAAAAATCAAGAGCTTTTTGTTTTGCCTTCTGTAATTCAAGAACAATGGTACGGAAAATATACTTGAAAGATAACTTTGCCCGCGCAAATTTCACTAAAAAATAATAAATAAACTAAAGATAACTTTATAAAAACGAATTGATTTCATTACTAATATGAAAGCTCTTATTTTGACGGAAAATGAAGCAGAGGATATAGAAGTTCTTTACCCTTACTACAGGCTACAAGAAGAAGGTATAGAAGTTCACGTTGCTTCTACAAAAAAGGGTCAAGTAACTTTTAAACATGGATACTGGCTTAATGCTGATCTATCGTTTGATGAAGTAAATCCAGATGAATATGACATACTGATATTACCTGGAGGTAGAGGACCAGAGAGGGTAAGGCTGAGCAAATCAGCCTTAAATATAGTAAAAAGGTTTTCTGAAAAATCCAAGCCCATAGCAGCAATATGTCATGGTCCTCAGATACTGATATCTGCAAACTTGGTTAAAGGAAGAAAGCTGACTTCTTGGCAGGGAATAAAGGATGACGTAATTGCTGCAGGAGGAATGTACGAAGATAAGCCAGTAGTTAAGGACGGCAATCTGGTTACTTCAAGACAGCCATCAGATCTGCCTTACTGGATGTCTGAATTAATAAAAGCTATCAAAGGGTAAATGGACCTAATTCTATTATCAGTATTATTTGTTTTTATTGGAATTGTTTTAATTATTATAGGCACAATACTGAAAGCCGAGGGAATCGAAAAAGAAGAAGGAGAAGAAAACAAGGAAAAAGAGGAAAAGAAGATCAAGGGGGGAGGAATAATCTTGATAGGTCCTGTGCCTATAGTAATAAGCAACGACAAAAAACTGCTTGAGGTACTTTTGGTAATAGTAATTGTAATTCTTATAATATACCTGCTTTCTTATTTAGAGATTTTCTGAAGCTATAAAAAACGTACCGTCGCTCATTATATAAACGTAAATATCTTTTACGAGTTCATTTTTTGAAATCGAACCAGGAACGCTGTACCTGATGTCATCAAATATTTTTGTAAAATTTCCCTTAAGCTTTATCCCAGCTTCATCCGCTCTACTGACAAGCAAAGCTGGTATGTTGACAAGCTTTGTTCCTTTTTCAAACTTAACCTTCATCACAATGTTTCCAGCCACGGCTGCTTTTATGGTTTCAAAAGCAAGTCTCAGGTTCCTTAGAGCCCTTTTCTCCAATATGTATACATTTTCAGGCGTTGTTCCGAGCTTTTTTGCTATTTCATCATAACTCATGTTTCTTTTCCTTAGATCCAAGATCTCCAATTGCCTTTCCGTAAGAAGCCCTATTCTTTGCTTTTTGCTCAACGATATATTTCTTATAAACCATGTATAAAAAGCTCACCCTCTATCTTTTTTAAAAGGCTTAATCTTCAGCCACCTTAATTATAAAGTTAAAGATTATTAAATCCTTCTTAATTAAATAATTAATGGCATCTGTTTATGTTATCACTGGAGCGCCTGGAATAGGTAAAACAACGGCGTTAGTAAGATTGACAAAAATGTTGAAAAATGCAGGGGTAGAGGTTGATGGCTTTTATTCTGTTGAAGTAAAAGATAAAGGTGAAAGAAAAGGCTTTTCTTTTGTTGACATAAAGACAGGCGATACCGTTCAACTGGCCTCAATAAGCGGCGACGGCATAAGATTCGGCCGTTATAGGGTTAAGGTAAAAAACATAGATCAGTTTGTACCCAAAGTCATTCAAAGGGCTATAGAATATTCAAAGATAATAATAATAGATGAAATAGGACCGATGGAGCTTTTTAGTAATTCTTTTAGAAAAGCAGTTGAAGATTTGCTCAAAACAGATAAGGTGATCATAGCAGTTGTTCACAGATCATTTTCTCACGATCTTATGAAGGAAGTTTTAAAATCAGCCAAAGCTAAAATCGAAGTCACGGAATCTAACAGAGATATTATTCCTGAACAGCTTTTCCAGATGCTCAAATCAGAACATATTTTTTGATTGCCTTTATACCTCAGGCATGAAAAACCAGCTCAGTAATCAAGTTAAAAAGCTTTACCAAACGAACGAAAGCCTCGCCTCTTCTAGAGGCGGGGTAAAATTTAAATACTAAAACCTTATAAAGCATATTAAAACGTGTCCCGTAAGGGAATGCCACACGAGGGCTCTACATATCCCCAAGTCCGTTAAGGATAGGGGTAAGTGGCTGAAGGCACAGC
>JAWDMM010000090.1:0-4485 GCA_046536595.1 Nitrososphaeria archaeon
GAATGGGGCAATTAACATTCTACATATCCCCGAGTCCGTTAAGGATAGGGGTAAGTGGCTGAAGGCACAGCCCGTGGTCTACCGCTGGACGAACGGAGCGGGGTGGGTAAATCCCACTAGCTATGAAGTCATGAAGATGAAGGCGGTAAATCACAAACCTATGATACGCCTTAAAGAAAAACTAGCCCTTTAAGGCGGGGAGGATGTCAGATGATAACCATTTTTATTTTTAATCTGTAAAAGATGGCTCATGCTAGAGCTGGTTGCAAAACAGCAAAGAACCCGCACTTAACGTATCTGGCTTTTTTTAAAAAAAGATATTATAAAGGCTATGTTTTTTCGTTTATAGTAACAAAAGTAACAAAGATTGAGCTTCTCAAAAGAAAAGTTTATCTAGCCCAGCCCTTTTCTACTTATAAAATGCAAAAGTTAGAGGTTCCAAAAAACTATGAAGCTAGGGCTACCTTAGCTTCTTTTCTTGGATATATGCTGGATGGTCTCGACACGTACATACTTTCATTAACCCTTACTGCTATAGCGCTTACTTTTGCCCTTACATCAGCTGAGGAAGGGCTCCTTGGATTTATACAAGCTGCTGGCATGGTTACAGGCGGTTATGTTTTCGGAATACTTGCGGACAGGTTCGGCAGAGTAAGGACCTTTACATACTCAATACTGATATATTCTGTTTTCACAGCTTTAACTGCGGTAGCTCCAAGCTATGCGTTCATAGCTTTATTTAGGTTCCTGAGCGGAGTCGGTACAGGAGCAGAGTACGGCATAGGCATGACGCTGATGTCTGAAGCGTTCAGGGCAAAATGGAGAGGAATGGGTTCAACGATAGTTTCTATTGGGTGGACGCTGGGAGTTATGCTTGCAACGGTTCTCGGGCTTGTTCTTATGCCGGCATTTGGCTGGAGGAGCATGTATCTTATAGGCATACTTCCTGCGCTTGTAGCTGCTTACTATAGGTTCAGGCTTCCTGAATCTCCAATTTGGAAGGAGAGGACTACCGAGAGCGAGAGGAAAAAATTTCAGATTAAAGAGCTTTTCAGAAGGGAATACCTGAAGTTTACAATAGTTTTCCTGATAGTGGCGATAGTGGCTGAGCTCGGGTACTGGGGGGTAATGATATGGTTGCCATCAGCTCTTCTTACAGAGTACCACATACACTTTGTCAAAACCATATACATACTTCTGGTAACTGACGTAATGACCATGCTGGGCATGATAATTTTCGGATTCCTAGCTGACGTGGTTGGCAGAAAAGTTGCCATATTTCTTGGCTTTATAGGCATAACTTTTGCTGTAATATACTTTGCAATGTCAAGGACGGTGACGCAGGTAATGATAGCGTCTTATCTTATGGGCTTCTTTATAAACTCATACTTTACAACTTTTGGTGCCCTCTTCTCTGAGCCTTACCCAACACACGCGAGAGCCACTGCTGTAAACTTCATATTCAACACCGGCAGGGGTTTTGGAGGTATAGCGCCCCTGCTAATCGGTATCCTAGCACCACTTTTTAAAATATCAGGCGTTATAGGGTTCTTCTCAGTGCTTTTCATAATAGCTGCTGTTTCAATACTTACCATACCTGAAACCAAGGGCGTAGAGCTAAAGTGAAGTTCTCGCTGCACTATACCCTCCAATCAAAGGGTTCTTGGGACAGGGAGTATCGAGATTATCTGAAAGAGGTAAAGGAAGCTGAAAAGCTGGGATTTTCTGCAGTATATGTTGGCGAACATCATTTTTCGGAAGATGGGTGGAGTCCGGCACCATTTCTGGCTCTTTCAGCAGCAGCGTCAATTACAGAAAGGGTTAAACTCGGGACCAACATAATAGTCCTCGCCCTTCATAATCCTTTCGAAATAGCTGAACAGACTGCTGTGCTTGACGTTATAAGCGGGGGAAGGGCAATTCTCGGGGTTGGGCTGGGATACAGGCCCGAAGAATTTGCCGCATTCGGGGTTGATGTTAAGCAGAGGGCAAAGGTCTACGAAGAGAAGCTAAAGAATGTAAAAGCGTTGCTTGAAGGGGAAGCCGTACAGGTTGACGGTTTTAAGCTCAGGGTTTACCCCAGGCCTGTACAGAGCCCCAGACCACCTGTATGGATAGCTGCAAAGAGCGAGGAGGCTGTAAGAAAGGCCGCGCGTCGTGGTGAGGCGTGGATAATGGATCCTGTAACAGATATAAACGTGCTTAAAAAGAGGATGCAGGCTTATATGGAGGAGCTAAAGAAAGCAGGGAAGTCAGTCAGAGACTTTCCGCTAAGAAGAGAAGTCTTCATATCTGAAAAAGACGAAGAGATTGAAAAGGCTAAGCATTTAATGCTGGAATCATACAGAGAAGATTACTACGTTTGGGGACACCTGCAGGACTCTTATGGTAATGAGATAGATCCGCATCAGGTTTCCTATGATGAGATAAAGGACCAGGTCCTGAGCAGGATGATCATAGGCAAGCCAGATTTTGCCATAAAAGAAATAGAAAAGTACGAAAGGGAACTGGGGGCTACAGAGCTGATGATAAAGCTCAGCTTCCCGGGTATAGACCATCAGATGAGGATGAACGTCATAAGAACCATAGCATCAAAAGTTATGCCGCATTTTCTAAACGATTAAATAATCAAGCTTGCTACTATAATAAAGTTATAAGCTGAAAACAGTAACCCTGTCTTTGCATCTATGTCAACCGCTTTTTTGCTGAACTTTTTTGGAAGAGACGCTGCGTAAGGAATTGTAAAGAAGCTCACGAGCGTTGATAAAGGAAGAATGCCAAAGATAATGTAAAGAAGCTGCAGCGCGTAAGCCCCAAAAATGCACGCGGTATATATAAAATTTGATCGTGAACGGGTTCTGTAAGCAAAAGATCTGACTCCTACGGCGATATCAGTTTCTATATCCCTGTAATTGTTTGAATATATTACCGCCATCATTATAAGAGCTGATGGTATGGATATAAGAAACGCGTAAAAGCTTAACCGGCCTGCCGCTGATGCAGAAAACCCTCCCATTACAAAGAGCGGTCCCCATACTGTAGAAACCAGAAATTCACCAAAACCTTTAGCCTTTAGATCAAGAATGGGTCCGTTATAAGAAAATAGCGCAAGTGCTCCTGCAAGCTCCAGCAAAAAGACGGCGGGTCCTGTTAAAAACGTAATAACAGCTCCTGTTAGAAGCCCCAATGCTACGAGTAAGTAAGAAAGCATAACGGCTGAGCGCTTTCCTATTTCACCGTGCAGCACTGGATGTTCCCTGTAGGCTGCTGTAGGGCTTCTGGGGGAATCTATACCTTTAATCACATCGTTGACGTCGTTGAGCACGTTTGCCCCCGCATGGAGCAGCAGCGATCCAAAAAGCGCCAGCAGGAGCGTCGCAAAGTTTATCTTAAGGCCCAAGAATGATGCGTAAGAAGCCCCCAGCAAAATAAGGGAAACCGTCATCGGAAGCGTCCAGACCCTTATCAGGCCTGCAAGTGAGCTGGCTTTCATTTCAGAAATTTGTTATGACTTTAACCGGTTTTATGTATATCAAAACCCTTTTTTCGTCTTCAGAACTTTTTGTATATTTTTCAGCGCCAGTATATTTTTTTGCCATCTGGTTTATGTGCTCTTCAGCGCCGTCAAAAGTTTGCTTCAATATTTTTCCTTTTATCAGGGCATACCTGTAAGGGTTTGAAGGATTTGAAATCTCGATTGAAACCGGCTTTCCCTCCTCCGCGAGCCTCTGTTTCTTCCTCCCCATCGCTGTGTTTACTATAACATGTTCGCCATCTGTGTCGACCCACACGGGAGTAACGTGGGGAAACCCATCACTGTCTATGAAAGCAATATGACCAAAGCTCTTTTCTTTTATAAGAGAGACTACCTTTTCATGTAATACCATAAGTTTTAATATTTACTTTTAAACGTTAAAATGTTATTAGATTTTTTTCGGCTTTTTAAGCTTTTTATGTAAAAATTTTGATCATTAGCGTTATATATTTAATAAATAAAAACATATTACGCAAAGTACTATGCATGCTATTACGAAAATCGATACATTTAATAATGCAAATTTGTTTAACGGCCAGGCTCGCCTACAAGTGGGTCAACAAAAGTTCTTTTTAGTTTTCACTGAAAGTTACATGGACTGAAAGATTCGTCATTCCGGGCGGGGAATGGGTTAGAGAAAAATGAGTTTGTGGCTGTTAATGTTTTTACCAGAGACCTCGTCCGTAACAGTAGATCAAAACTTTTTAGTGCAGGATGAATGTTTAACGTTATGGATAGTATAAACAGCATCCTGCGATATAATAATGGTAACAAGTACTTATTATGCATTTATGAATCTATCGACAAGGCTATGAACATAAAGGCTCGTGATAGAGGATCGATAAAGAAAGTAATAGTTCTTTCTTCAATAACGAACTCTTATGTTGAGGGGACTGCTTCATCCGTTGATGTATGCGGACAGACTGTAAGGAACAACCTAAAAGAGCAGG
>JAWDMM010000091.1:0-4457 GCA_046536595.1 Nitrososphaeria archaeon
TTCATGCCATTAGCATTGCGTTCTTAGCATAACTGACCATTATATCGTATGCCCAAACTTTTTGCATAGCTTCCGCTAGCAAACCAATTACGCTTCTTGCCCTAAGGTCTTCTCCGAACTTTCTCTTTATAGATGAGAATATTCCCTCTATAGCCCACCTAAGGCCATACTTAACCTTCTTTGCCCATTTCTTGTACCCAAGCTTCATGTACTCCCTAACTTCCTGCCTTCTTCTCCGGCTACCTCTACAACGATAAGTTGTAGCGTTCTTCCTTATCTTTATAGCTGATTCTGCAGTTCTTGTAGAAAAGTTTAATAGTAAAAATTTTCTTTCTTAATTGTGAAAGCAGATATAGTTGTTGGTATGCAATGGGGAGACGAAGGTAAAGGCAAGGTTGTCGATTATCTAGCATCTCTTTACAGCGCTGTAGTAAGGTTCAATGGTGGGCCCAACGCAGGCCATACTGTAATAGCAAATAACACTTCTTTTACTTTTCATCACATACCATCAGGAGCATTAAGAGGTGCAAAGCTATTCATATCACCGGGTATGCTAGTTAACCCAGAAATTCTGAACGAGGAAATATCATCTTTAAAGCAGCTCGTTTCTTCTTTTTATTTAAAGATCGATAGCAGAACCTCACTTATAACTCCCGCAGACGTGGTACTTGATAAAAAGATTGAAGAACTTAAGGGTACTTCATCAATAGGCACCACTCTAAGAGGCATAGGGCCTGCTTATTCATCAAAAGCATTGAGAATTTCACCGAGAGTTGTTGATGTTTTAAACAGAAGTTTTGATTCCTACATTTACAAAAAACTTTACAGCATCGAATTTGATTCCGAGCAGTGGTTAAAAAACGCGAAAAAATCGTTAGAAGATTATGCATCTGATGTTAGAGAAGAGCTCCTTGAAATTTTAAACAATCAAGGAAATGTTTTATTTGAATCCGCACAGGGAACGCTTCTTGATCCTATCTACGGAACTTATCCGTATGTTACCTCCTCGAACACTACTGCCTCTTATGCGTTTGTTTCATCAGGAATACCTTACAAGTATTCTGGAAAAGTGATAGGCGTGCTTAAAGCATATACAACACGTGTCGGAAAAGGCCCTATGCCTACAGAAATGTCTGAGGATTTGGCAATGGCCATAAGGGAAAGTGGGAAAGAGTATGGAGCTACAACCGGCAGAGCCAGAAGGATAGGCTGGCTCGACATTCCAGCTTTGAGGTATGCAACAGAAATAAATGGGACGGATGAGATCTTTATCACGAAACTTGATGTTCTTTCTGGAATAAGAGAGTTAAAGGTTGCTGTATCTTACAATATAGATGGGAAAGAGGTTGAACGCTTTTCTCCGCTAGAAAACCTTGAAAACACCAAACCGGTCTATCAGAGCCTGGATCCTATACCAAAACTTGATGCCAGTAATATTTCATATATAATAAAAAACGGCTGGAGCGTAGCCCCTGTCCAGATGAGAAAATATGTTAGTTTCATTGAAGAAAGCCTCCGAACCAAGATTTCTTATGTGTCGCTCGGAGCCGAAAGGGGGATGACCGTCAAGGTTGAATAATCCGCTTTCACCACTAGATGACCGCTATTATGATGAAGTAAAAGGTTTAGCCCAACTTTTTTCTGAAAGATCGCTTTTTTATCACAGGCTCATCGTTGAGTCTTATTATCTGGGTGAGCTATGCAATAATGGTATAATAAAAGGTTGCAAAGATTACAATCCAGAGATGGTTTTAAAGAATCTTAAAGAAAACTGGTATGAAGAGATAAAAAATGCAGAAAAAGCTACAGGTCACGACGTAAAGGCCACTGAGCTTTTTCTCAGGAAACACCTTCTTTCTCTTGGGTATGAAAAGCTAGCGCCGCTAGTTCACCTAGCTCTTACAAGCGAAGACGTAAACGCAAACGCTTATGGCATAATGCTTGAGAAAGGCAAAACTGAGATTTTAAAATGTTATATTTCTCTTATTCTTAAAATATCAGAAATTTCAAGAGCACATGCTGGAAAAGTTATACTTGGCAGAACTCATGGCGTTCCTGCTGTCCCCACAACGTTTGGTAAAGAACTTTCATATTTTTCCCTTAGGCTTTTAGACGTTTCAGAAAAAATTATGTCGATAAAGCCTTACGGGAAGCTGAGTGGAGCTGTTGGTTCATTCAACTCATTTTATTTTATCAACAACAAGGTAAATTGGATCAAGTTTTCTGACAATTTTATAAAAAGGATCGGTTTAGAACCCCCTAAAATCACAAAACAGAACCCGCTATGGGATAACACGGCCAGAATTTTACAGGAAATAACCCTAGCAAATTCTATAATGAAAGAAATGGCACAGGACCTTTGGCTTTATAACTCTCTTGGAATAATTCGTTTTAAGAGAAAAGGGGTTGGCAGCTCCACAATGCCACACAAAGTAAACCCGGTTGACCTTGAAGATGCAGAAGGGCAGTGCGAGATCTCAAATTCTCTTTTAAATGCTCTGATTTTTGAACCGTTGTCTACGAGGCTTCAGAGAGACCTTTCTGACAGCGCTGTGAGAAGAAACATCGGTGTTGCCATTGCGCATTCTTACCTCGCTTGCAAGAGGCTTCTAAAAGCCCTTGATAGTTTTGAATTTATAGGGGAAAATGTGGATACGCACTTTGAAACCCTGTCGGAACCTCTTCAGGTAGCCTTTAAGATGGCAGGAGATCTTAAAGCTTACGAAAAGGTTTTCGAGAACATAGAAAACATAGAAGAGATTGCTTCTGAACTTCCTGAAGGAATCAGAGAAAAGTTCAATTCTCTTAAACCGTCCCTGTATACAGGTCTTTCTGAGAAACTTGCATTAGAGGTTTCAGAGGAGATCGAAGAAAAAGCAAAAGAAATTCTTAAAAAGTTGAATGGTGATTGAGATGCATTATATTAAACCAAGCTATGAAGAGCTCAGAAATCTGGCCTTTACACTTTATACAAAGATCAGAGAAACTGGATATTTGCCAGATATTAACGTAGGTATAGGGAGGGGGGGACTTTTCGTTCTCAGATCTTTACAGGATTTCTTTATTGCCGGGAATGTAAAGATCCCTTATCTTGTTATAGCTGTCGAAAGATACGTAGGTGTTAACAGAACAGCTTCTATTAAAGTCAAGTACCTTAACAGCAGGGCTATAAAAGGAAAAAAAGTTCTGCTTATAGATGATGTTGCAGATCAGGGAATAAGCCTTAAAGTTTCTAAAGAAGAATGTATAAGGAAGGGAGCAAAAGAGGTGAAGACAGCTACACTTCATTTAAAGCCTTCTTCACAGTTTGTTCCTGATTTTTATGCAATGGTGACCGATGCGTGGATTATATATCCTTGGGAGCTTTACGAAACTATAAGAGAAATAATAGAAGCCAACGCTGATAAGGATCCAAAGGAGATTTATTGGGAACTTACTTCAAAAGCGAATGTATTGCCCGATGAGCTTGATAGATTCAGAAGCATACTCGAATTTGAAAGAAAAAATGAACTACTTTCTTTTTTAGACCTCATTGTCAGAGGTCAAAAAGGCTCATCAAATAAAGTTTAACTTTTTGCAAATATGTAAAAATATCTTTATATCATTATTTTATAATAGAATATTAATGCATCTTGAAATATCAAGATTAAAGCCTGAGGAAATTGAAGAGGCAACAAACATGATGCTTGAAGCGCTTCACGAAAATTACATAACAGATGTTGAAATAGAAATGAACATAGCGCTGGATGTTAAAACCGTGAGCAAAGAAGCCAGAAAAATAATTGAAAGGCAGCTGAAAAGCCTGCTTAATTCTGAAAAAGCTGCAGTATTTGCCGCGAGGACCGATGGCGTTCTTGCAGGCTATGCTATAGTGGTAATCGAAGACGACGTTGCAGATTTCTGGGACCTGGTAGTTAAGAAAGAATACAGACATATCGGGATAGGAACTTCTCTCATAAAAAACGTTGAAAAATTCGCAAAAGAAAAAGGATGCTCAGCAATAAAACTTGACGTAAACGTAGAAAACGAGAATGCCATTAAGCTTTACGAAAAGCTTGGCTATAAGAAGGTTTCTTTTATAATGATGAAAGGTGACCGGCTCAATGGCTTACCATAAACTGCTTGCGATAGGTTATGCTTATGTTTTAGAAAGCGAGAGAAAGCTTGAAGAGCGCGAATATTCAAAAACTATCAGTTTTTACAAATCAAAAGAGGAATGTAAAGCTTCAGCAGAACTGTTAACTTTCCTTCATTCCTTAAAAATAAATTTTGGAACGACCTATATTGAAATGTCAGAAATAACGGGGTTTTTTGGAAAATATAAAGCGTCAAACCGTGAACTCAGTATCGAAGGGTTTCGCTCTACGTAGGCGCACGTAGGTACGCATCAGCATACCTATCGTACGCGTAGAGCTTGGGCTTCACAGCTTCATGCAACTCCCTCACGAGTTCATCGG
>JAWDMM010000092.1:0-4441 GCA_046536595.1 Nitrososphaeria archaeon
GGGAAAAACATCTGGGATGATAAAATTGTGCCCAATTAGCCGGTCGACCCCCTGTTTTTTGATTAGGCAATTGACAAATTTTTATGCACATTTTTGCATGAAACGAACCCGGTCGACCCATGCGTGGCACATTGCTATAAGAGGTCGACCGGCAAGGGTACAAAAAAGAGGGCTAAAATGAGCTTAAAAGCTTAAATAGAGCCAAAAACAATGCTGTTTGTAGAATACCTATAAGGGTTTGAAACATCTCTTTCATCAGCATGTTTATTTCCCGTCTTTCGTTTGTAGAATACCTATAAGGGTTTGAAACTCATCTACGGTATATAATACAACGGTTGTAATAAAAGGTTTGTAGAATACCTATAAGGGTTTGAAACCACTCCAAATGTTCCATAAATAACATATGTATTTCCCGTTTGTAGAATACCTATAAGGGTTTGAAACTTCATTTTTATTCGCCCTCGCAGGTGTCACAGGAACCGTTTGTAGAATACCTATAAGGGTTTGAAACGGAACCAAAGAACTGATCCGTACTCCGTCTTCTGTGTGTTTGTAGAATACCTATAAGGGTTTGAAACTTTAACAAGCAAAGAAGTAACTAAAAGAAATGAAGCTCAAAAAGGCATAACAGAAAATATAAAACCGGTCGTATTAATAGGGAAAAATGCGTCTTTGCATGCTGTTCTCCTTTGTTGAAGTTACATATGAAAAGCTCAGCGCGTTACATTAGCATAGAAAAAACAGTAACTAACAACGTGTTAAAGTAAGGGAAAGTTCCAAGCATCACATATTCTAGACGAGGGATGATTAGGCGCTTAGGTTTTCAATGAAATGAAACATGTTATATTTTTGGGCTTTACTTTGGCAAGTTGTAATTGTGTATATAAAAAAAGCAGGATCATTAACACCAAAGCTTATACTATTGTGTAAGTGTTATGCAGTGCACTATAATTGCTCTAAACGTTGCATTAGCTTAAGGCATTAAAACAGTAACTGTTGCCGGTAGCCCAGAAGAGCTTGGTGCGCTTAATGAAATTAAGGCGCTTTAATTGTTCTTCCTGTAATTTCTAAAAAGGTGTAGCTTCAGTTTTGTTTATTATGAAGGATAACTTTCAGTATGGAACGTAGAGGAAACGCCAAGTATTCTACACGTAAGCGTATCGATGAACCGGGAAGCCTTGCCAGTGATGGCAGGGTAATTCACTTTGTATAAATCGTGCCCGAAATCTTTATCAAACGTATAAGCTGATTAGTGAAAAAATTTTATATTGTATAAGGTTAAAAAAATATCATGGAAATAAGGAAAGTTGGAGATGTAACGTGGGAAATTTCAAAAGAAGGACAGATGAGGGTTCCTGTAAGGATTTATGCAACCGACGAGCTAATCCAGAGAATAAAACAGGATAGGACCCTCACTCAGGCTATGAACGTTGCCACTTTGCCCGGAATACTAAAATATTCTTATGTGATGCCTGACGGCCATGAAGGTTACGGCTTTCCAATAGGGGGTGTTGCGGCTTTTGACGTTGAAAATGGCATTATAAGTCCAGGAGGCGTAGGGTACGACATAAACTGCGGCGTAAGGCTGGTCAGGACCAACCTAACTGAGAAAGATGTAAGGCCGAGGCTAAAGGAGCTGATGGACAGCCTGTACAGGAATGTTCCGAGCGGGCTTGGGAGCGAAAGCGGATTCACGTTTTCACCATCAGAACTGGATGAAGTCGCAAAGCTTGGCATGAAATGGGCGCTGGAAAGGGGTTACGCCTGGGAAGATGACCTTGAGTTAGCTGAAGAGGGAGGGAGCATGCCAGGGGCTGATCCTTCAAAGGTTTCAAGAGAAGCCAAAGCGAGGGGAGCATCCCAGCTAGGAAGCCTTGGGAGCGGCAATCATTTCCTTGAAGTTGAAGTCGTTGACAAGATCTTTGATGAAAATATCGCAAAGAGCATGGGGGTGCAGGAAGGCCAGGTTTTGGTCCTTATACACACTGGCAGCAGGGGTTACGGACACCAGGTATGTAGCGATTATCTGCAAATAATGGAAAGGGCTCTTAGAAAGTACAACATATGGCTTCCTGACAGAGAACTCGCAGCTGTGCCTTACATGAGCGAAGAAGGGCAGAATTACATTAAAGCAATGATAAGCGCGGCGAACTTTGCGTGGACAAACAGACAGCTCATAACTTATCAGGTAAGGAAAAGCTTCAAGATCTTAGGAGATCCAGAAAAGCTCGACATGCACCTTATTTATGACGTCGCTCACAACATAGCAAAGAGGGAAAAGCATAAAGTTGATGGAAGCTTTAGAGAAACCATAGTGCACAGGAAAGGAGCTACAAGAGCTTTCGGTCCTGGTTCAGAGCTTATTCCAGTTAAGTACAGAAACATAGGTCAGCCTGTTCTTATACCCGGTAGCATGGGCACAGCCAGCTACGTTATGGTCGGTTTGAGCTCAAACGAAGAGCTCAGCTTTGGTTCTGCGGCTCACGGAGCGGGGCGATACATGAGCAGGAGCGCTGCAAAGAGGACGTGGACTTACAAACAGCTTGTAGATGAACTTGAGAAGAGGGGGATAATAATAAGGGCGGCAAGCAAAGAGACTGTCACAGAAGAAGCGCCTCTGGCGTACAAAGACGTGGACCTAGTAGCTGAAGCGAGCGAGCTCGCAGGGCTTGCAAAGCGGGTTTTCAGGATGAGGCCCATAGGTGTGGTAAAGGGATGAAATCAAGAGCAGAAATAATCGTTGAAGGGCTTGTCCAGGGCGTTGGCTACAGGGCTTTTGCAAAGAGGGCTGCTGAAAAGCTTGGCCTAAAAGGTTATGCAGAAAACCTTCCCGACGGTACCGTTAAGATTATCGTAGAGGGAGAAAAAGATCAGATAGAAGATTTTATAGAAGAATGCAAGAGAGGTCCTCCTCTTTCTGAGGTTGAAAACATAGAAGTTAAATGGGAACAATATAAAGGAGAGTTCGATAGCTTTTATTATTTTTGAAACTAAAAATGTAACTTGAGCTTAAACGCTCATCAGGCTTGCGGCTATCCTACCAGCTAAAATGGGATGTCTTAGGAGCTTCATTGCAACGCGTCTTACGTTGTAGCCGTTGGCGAGGTCCAGTATGTCATTTTCGTCAAGCACTTCAGCTAGCGTGTTAAAGTCTTCATCCGAAATCTTTTCAAACAGGCGCATGGCTTTCAGACTTGTGCGTATTCTCTTTCCCCATGGATCTTCATATAGATCGTAAAATTTTCTCAGCTTTGCTTCACTATAATCATTATCTCTAACAGCTTCTGCAGCAACTCTTCCTGCAACAAGCCCTGCGGCTAAAGAAGAATGTATGCCAGCACCTGTAAAAGGAACAACTGTACCAGCAGCATCACCAACTAAAAGGATGTTATCCTTTGCGGCTTCGGAAATTAATCCCCCAATCGGAACAGGGGCTCCTCTATAATCTATTATCTTAGCTTCTCCAAGTTCGTCTTCGTGCTGTTTTACAAATTTATCAAGGTAAACTTTAGCTGTAGCTCCCCTGACGCCTATGCCTACTTCAGCTATGCTGTCGGTTTTCGGGAATATCCAGGCATAACCTTTTGGAGCAACGTTGTTCCCTAAATAAAACCTTACGCTTTCTGGATGCTTTAACTTTACGTTTGCCATTATATACTGGACTGTCGGTATAGGCTCCGATTTTTCCTTTATTCCTGCAACCCTGGCTACAGCAGAATGATACCCATCAGCGCCTATTACTATCTTTGTTCTGTATATGTTTCTATTGGTTTTTACCTTAAGCGTTTTGCCTTCTCTTTCAAAATCTATAAACTCTTCCCTAACGTGAATATCAGCCCCGTATTTAGCTGCCTGTGAAGCGATTTCCTGAAGAAAGTATGTCTTGTTAATGGCGTAACCCTCCTGGTTTATTGCGACGTACTTCTGGTTTGGGGCAAAGACTAAAGCGTTTGCCTTCCTTACGGTATAAGGGGGTTCAGGTTTAATTTCAGCTGTAACGAAAACTCCCTCAGAAGTTGCTTCGCCACAGGGCTTCCAGGCGGCTATAGCTGGTTCTTTTTCAAGTAAAAGAGTTTTTAGCCCTTCCTTTGCGGCTGATTTTGCTGCTCCGACGCCAGCTGGTCCACCGCCGACTATAATTACGTCGTAGTCTGAATTCTGCATTAAAATACTATCATTTCAGATGCATATATAATCGTTTCTGAAAGGTTCTGATCAGTACTGAGAGAGGGTTCCGTCTTTTCTCGCTTTGTCAAAAGCCTTTGTATATAAGTACAGCCCCAACGGCAGCGTTATCAAAGTGAACGCTAAAAGTATATAAATTATGTTTGAAAGTGCGCCAATGCCCGCTCCTTCTAGCAACGATTCTCTTAACCCCTGTAAGGCCCAGGTTAGAGGAATGGCATAACTTAATTCTTTAAGGTACCAAGGAAGAGCGGTA
>JAWDMM010000093.1:0-4287 GCA_046536595.1 Nitrososphaeria archaeon
CCTTACTGTCCACATAGGTTTAAAAAGCATTATCCATAGATTTTTTCATATCTAATTAACGTATAATGCGCTTTTATTAGATAGCAGGATTGTTTATAGTTTTCATAAACGTTAAAACGCCACCAGCCGCTAAAACGTTTTGATCTACTGGTAAGGGCGGTTAGGAGGTCAGAATAATTAATACCTCAAAGAGGACCAGGGTTGCAATTGTTTAAATAAGGACACTTTTTGCATTCCCATTTTTTCCCTTCTTGATAAGACTCAGGAGGTGGTGGTGAATTTATAGTTATATAATAGTCAAGCATAACTACTCTTTCATAAAGTTTTTTCATCATTTCATCGTTTTTTATTACTTTAAATACCCTGATATTTCCATCTCTTTTATTCCAATAAAGTAAATATCCGTCATTAAAGTTCAAAGCCTGCATATAGGTATGTAATTGTAAAACATGGCTTTCGTATGGATTATCAGGAATTTTACTCGCGCTTTTGACTTCTATCAGATATTTTTTACCTTCTAAATCAGCTATTATGACATCTACTCGTCCACTTAACTTTATTTTATTTGTTATTTCAAGATTAATCTTTGCCTCAACACTTTCTACATTGACTTTCTCTCCAAACGCTTTGACAACCAACTCATGAATGCCTTTTCCTGTCATAAAAATAACAAGCTCCTCAGAAGTTACAGACTCTCCAACTGTATAGATGTAATACTGTTTTCTTAAACAAGAACCTATGTATGAAGGATAGTAAACTCCCTTTATAATCTGATGTTCTGATTTCTCCTTTTTCCACAAAGAATCTAAACCGTCTTTTAATATACGCTCAAGCTTTTCTTCTTCAGAATTTTTACTCATTAGATTAAAAAAATTATTGTGGTAGGCATTTATAAATGGTGCTTTAAACTTAAAGCTGTTTTTACAAAAAGTTAGATTCTTTCAACAACTTCAGATAAAGCTATATTAAATTAATTATATTTTGTTTGGGTTGAGCAAGGCTATAATAAAAGAAGTCATACTAGAAAATTTTATGAGTTATAAATATGGAAGAATATCATTAAAACCAAGGTTTAATTTTATAACTGGGCCAAACGGCGCAGGAAAAAGCGCTATTCTTCTTGGTATATCTTTGGCTATGGGTCAGCTTTCTACAGAAAGGAGCAGAAAACTTGCTGATCTGGTTAGGAGAGGCGAAGATATAGGCAGGGTTTCACTAGTGCTTAACAACTTAAAAGAAAACGGGAAAAGACCTTTTCCGGCATACAACAAAGATGAAATAATGCTTTCAAGATACTTGCGAAAAGATGGATCTTACTGGTTTGAAATAGATTATAAAGAAGCATCTAGACAGCAGGTTCTTGACCTTCTAAAAAGAGTAGGCATAGATCCGAACAACCTTTTAATAATAATGCCTCAGGGTATGGTTGATGAATTTATTATGATAAAGCCTGAGGATAAGCTTAAAATGGTCGAGGAAGCTCTTGGCATATCCGATATAAGAGAAAATCTCCTAGGTGCAAAAAATCGTTTAAAAAACATAATCGCAGAAGAAAACCAATATCAAGATCTTATAGGAAAGGCTATGGATTCTCTAGAAAAATGGCGTGAAGAATACGATAGACTTGTGATGAGCAGACAGCTTAAACAGAAACTAGAAGAGCTAAACGCAGAATACGCTTGGGCTGAAGTTTTAAAGCTCGAAAGATCAATTAACAATCTTAACGAAAAGATAGGCAGGATTAGCGAAGAAATTTCTACGCTTGAGGCTAAAAACAAAGAAACTATATCAGATTTTGAATCAGATAGAAAGAAGTTCAGCACTATTATTCAAATAATAAAAGAAAGTACAGCAAAAGTATATAAAGGCGATGAAAAATCTGTTGCAATAATTTATGATTCAATTAATGAAATTAACCCTCTTTTGGAAAGCATGCTTGACAAGTACTCAAAGGTAAAGGTAGGAGAATACAGAATAGAGTCTTTGCGATCTGATCTTAAGGAACTCACCAAAGAGCTCGACTCTATAAAAAACGAGTTGAACGATGCTTTGAAAAAGACAACAGGTCAGAGGCCAGCATCTGTAAGGACAATATCTGAAATAGAAGACGAAATAAAAACTGTTAATGCACAGCTTAAAGTCCTTGGTGATGTAAATCAAGAAGCAGAAAAGGTATACCTTGAATTCAAGGCTAAAGTGGACGAATACAAGGAAAAGCTCGAAGAAGTAAGAAAAAACAAGGAAAAAACATTAAAAGAAATAGAAAGCAGGTCTGAAGAATGGAAAGAGGTTATAAGGAAGACGATTTCAGAAATAAACGAAAAGTATAACGAGATAATGTCGAGGATAAACGCAACCGGTAAAGTGATACTCGTTAATGAAAACGATCCAGAAAATGCAGGTCTTAGACTTTATGCAAGCTTTGTAGGAACTGATTTGATTCCATTGGACAGCTTTTCACAGAGCGGTGGTGAGTTGAGCGTCGCTGTTACTGCTTTTCTGCTTGCCGTGCAGATGTACATAGTTTCTCCATTCAGAGCTCTAGATGAGTTTGATGTTCATATGGACCCGATAATCAGAGAAAAGTTCATCAAAGCTATATATGAGGTATCACAGGGTAGCGAAACGCAATACCTTATCATAACTCCTAATTTTTCAAGTTTCTATGCACCGGATATAAACTTCATAATAGTTCAGAAAAGCCAAAGCGGAAGCGCGCCTAAGGTGATAGCAAAGTGAACGACAAAGAAGAAGAATTTAAGAAGATAATAGAGCTACCGGAAGCTCTTAGAAAACTTGGCGGGGATCCGTTTGCTGTAAACGTTGAAGAGCTTCTGCAGAAAATAAACGCAAACAGGCTCAAAGACAGGGTTAAATCTTTAAAATATGAGTCGCAAGCATTAAATTCAGTATCAATTGTTGTTGAAAAACAGGAAGAATGGGTGCTTGACGCGCTTAAAGGTTTAAAGATAGATCCTCAGCTCATAAAAGAAAAGGTAAAGCAGATGCCTTTTAAAGACCTAGGTCTTATACTTGCAAAGCACACAACCCCTGCACTAGGTATCAAAAGGATCAGCCGTGAAAGAATAAAGATGGCTGTTGAATATTTAGGTCTGATAGAGCCATGGGGTAAGAAAGCCAGTTTGGGAAGCGTTACAAGACACGAAAATGAGTACACGCAGAACATAGTTTTTGACAAAAGGTTTGAAGAAGAAGCGATGGAATTTTACGAAAAAAGTTTAAAGGGAGAACTTCAAAAATCTAAAACCTTGCCTTATAAGGGCTTTATTGATAAGTTTGACGAAAAACTTAAAGTAGCATTCTATATAGCTTACCTTTCTACTACAGGTTTCCTTTCAGTTGTAAGAAATCCGCTAACGGGGGAAACTCTTATAACCTCTCCCCGTGGTGGAGAATTTGAAAGCGTGGCGATACCATTTGGCTGAAGAAGAGCTCCAAAAAAAGGCTTTGAAGGCGCTAAGACTTTTGTTGATTGAGACGTCTTCTTTACCAGGTTTAAAAGGTTGGGAGTTAAAGAAGCATCTTGGAAAAGATTATCTTGAAGCAATAAAGGTCGCTTCACTCGAAGCGGACAAATTAGGTATGAAAATAGCAATAGTCCCCGATGATGAAGCGCCCAAGGACTTTGAAAAGGCTAGATTTGTCTTGATGACGAAGGAGCCACTTTCTGAAGCAGATTACAGCAGGTGGCTCCGCATAGAAGAAATAGCTTCGTTAGCAATGATTCTTGTAGAAATTTCGCTGAGGGGAGGATCTGCACCTCTTGAAGTAATTATAAGGATATTGACAGAAAAGCTTCCTAGATGGAGGGTTAATCAAATAATATCTAAGCTGGAAAGACTTGGGTACATTAAAGAAGAGAACGGGGTTGTTTTTGAGGATTGGAGGTCAAAAGTTGAAATAGACGAAACAGGGTTCATAAAAGACATAATACTTTACAAAAGCTGAAAGCTTAGACGTTCACAGTAGATCAAAACTTTTGTCTGATTTATGATGGATTTGCCAACTTAACAAGTTTTATGAGCAGCTTTTCTTTAACACCACTTTAAACTGTCAATCAGGTTAATCAAATATGCTGATTTTCCAAATCCCTTAAATTTAATAGTTAATTGCAAAAGACGCGGTTATATGCTGATAAGCCAATCCCTTTTTTGTTGTTCCCTTAACTCTAGACTTTATGATCACAATACATCGTGACAGTCCATGGCAACTATGAAAGGTTTTTGAACGCGCCAGAATTTTTCATTTTTATGCTCATAAATTATC
>JAWDMM010000094.1:0-4186 GCA_046536595.1 Nitrososphaeria archaeon
TATGAGGTAATTCAGCATTACCTTCACCAGATCTGAGTAACTACTGTCCATTCTTTTACCTCCTATATATTCAATAAATGGCGTGATCCAAAGTATTCCCAGAACGGTATAAACTAGAGGTAAATGCACGTCAAAGGCCCATGAAAGCAAACCGGCTACAACTGAAGTACTTGCAACCATATTTTTCACCTTCTGCTTACATAAACCCAGATCCCATAAACGGCTACAAAAGGTATTGCAAGAGCTACAATTATCAGTAAGGCAACTTCCCAAACAGGCATGTTAAGGGCTACGTTTATGATAGCAGAAACAGGAACGCCTGTTATCTCAGGAGGGCCTGATGTTGTAGGAACGCTGGATACAAAGATAAGCGGAAATCTGCCGCTTTCCGTTGCCAGAGCTCCACCTATGCCTGCTATTATACCTGAAAAAGGAATTAAAAACTGAGATACCTTCTCTAGCCATGGCTGCAATTTAAATAACCATCCGAAGCCTATTCTCTTTAAATTTTCTCCGAACGCATAATCAAGCCCCAGTGCGAGCGCTAGTATTCCAAGCACTATCCCGAAACCCACCATCATGACAAGGTAAGCAAATGTAACAAATGTTGGAGGCCTTATGCTAGCGGGCCAACTATAGTAACCCCAGAATTGATGATTAAAAGTACCATAAGCAACAAAGCTTGTGAGCGGATCAACCTTTAGCCCACTCCAATACATTCCTTCGATAGCCGCTAACTTCAGAGGATCGTCAGAAAGAACCAGTTCGCCCTGAAAATGACCTAATACGAGTCCTTGAATTGCCGTAAGTACTGCAAGAGGCAGCAGCATCAAATTGAGCACCTAATACGAGTCCTTGAATTGCCGTAAGTACTGCAAGAGGCAGCAGCATCAAATTGAGCACTTTTTTCCTTACCGGATCCCTGTCCCTAATATATTTGTAGATATAAACGCCACTTATAAGAGACCAGCTTACGATAACAGCAGCAAGTATACCGTGAAATATGAATACCTGAGCGCCTGACCAGTACATGTTTAGCATTTGAGTAGGTGAACCCCAAACCAACAAGTATGTTATGGCTTTAGATAAAGACTGACCTTGCTGCGAAAGGTTTACTATTTGTAGCCCTGGAGGACGCATCGAAAGCGACGCCATAACGGCCAGTATATTGTAAGCGCTCCAGTAACCCCCAAATGCCGCTATAACTCCTATAAAAAAGTGTAACCATCCGTTTTTTATCTTTCCCCATGTTACGGTATAAATCGGCAAAACGACAACCTCAAAAAGAAAAGCGAACAGCTCAAGGTAAAATGGGAGCGCAACGGCCCCGATCATAGCTATAAAGTTGCTCCACACAGTAACAAGCCCAAACTCTACAAACGTTCCATATGCTGCTCCAACACCAAATATTATGGTCGATATTACAGAAAACATTCTAGCTTTCTGAAAGTACGCATCGTCGTTTGTTCGTAGGTATTTGTATTCTAGAACTAAAGCCAGAGCTATCGTGCCAAGAAAAGACGTAGCTAATGCCATATGTGCTATGATTCCTGATGCCGAAAGGACCCTTAAAGGAGTAAGATCTATTGGCACATTTACTTTATTACATCTAAAAAATATAAACTTTTTTCATATAAACTTTTTTCACAGGATGATAAAAATTTTGCTAATTTTTGACTTATAAGCCAGTTATATTTTTATTATCGTATTGTTCTCTTGATTTCTTCAGAAAGTTTTTCATACTTTTCTATGTCAAATTTTGTAAGAGAAGGTTTAACGATCTTCAGTGCTTCTTCAAAATGCTTCTTTTCAACAGGCTTTGCATGTTCCAATTTTTGTTCGACGCTTTCTCTAAGAGCCAGCATAGCGGCCTCTCTTACCAGTGACGCGAGATCTGCTCCTGTATAACCCTCTGTCCTAGCTGCTAGGTCCTTTAAATATGAAAAATCGTTAGCCTTTATTTCTTCTGAAACCTTCAATTTTCTTGTATGTACTTTAAGTATTTCGAACCTAGCTGTCTCATCCGGAGGCGGCACATAAACTAACCTGTCAAACCTTCCTGGCCTGAGTAGTGCAGGATCAATTATATCGGGTCTGTTCGTAGCGGCTATTACAACCACGTTCTTTAATGGTGCTATTCCATCCATTTCAGCTAGGAGTTGGTTCACTATCCTGTCTGTGGCCCCGCTATCAAACCTCGTGCCCCTGGCTGGCGCTATAGAATCTACCTCATCAAAGAAAACGACACAGGGAGCCGCCATCCTGGCTTTCTTGAAAATTTCTCTTATCGCTTTCTCGCTTTCTCCAAACCACTTGCTCAGGACTTCGGGCCCTCTTACGGCTATAAAGTTAGACTGGCTTTCTGTAGCCACAGCCTTTGCCAGAAGAGTCTTGCCAGTTCCTGGAGGACCGTATAGAAGTATTCCTTTTGGAGGTTCTGTTCCTATTTCATCAAAGTATTTGGGGTATTTTAATGGCCACTCGACCATTTCTTTGAGTTCCTGTTTGACCTTCTCATAACCGCCTATATCTTCCCAGTGAACTTCTGGTACTTCGACTATTACTTCTCTTAAAACTGTAGGCTGAACATACTTTATAGCTTCTAATAAGTCCCTTCTTCTCAGCCTTATCTTGCCAAGCTTTTCAGGCGGTATCGTTGGCTGTTCTGGATCTATTTCTTTGTTATCTATAGCTTCTCTTAACCTCATCATAGCAGCTTCTTTGACCAATGCGGCTATATCTGCGCCAGTATATCCGTTTGTCATTTCTGCTATTTCGTCAAGGTCTATCTTATCTTCATGCGAGCATATTTTTTTGCTTATTTCTTCTTCTCCACACTGTGGAACATTCCTCAGATGCACGCTCAGTATTTCTTTTCTTGCCTGCTTGTCAGGCATTCCTATATATATTTCTCTGTCAAACCTGCCAGGCCTTCTTAAAGCTTCATCTACTGCATCAGGCCTGTTTGTAGCGCCTATGACAACTACCTGACCCCTTCAGGCCTGTTTGTAGCGCCTATGACAACTACCTGACCCCTTTCCTGAAGACCGTCCATCAGAGTTAAAAGCTGAGCCACTACTCTTCTTTCAACTTCGCCAGTTACTTCCCCCCTCTTTGGCGCTATCGCATCTATTTCATCTATAAATATTATGCTTGGGGCATTCTTTTTTGCTTCTTCAAACAGGTTTCTCAAGTTTTGCTCAGATTCCCCGTAATACTTACTCATTATTTCTGGACCGTTTAATGTAAGAAAGAACGCGTTAGCTTCGCTCGCTACAGCTTTTGCAAGCAGAGTCTTGCCCGTACCTGGAGGACCTATTAAAAGAACTCCTTTAGGAGGCTCAATCCCGAGGTGTTTAAATATTTCGGGATGTCTCAATGGCAACTCAATCATTTCTCTTATCTTCCTTTTTGCGTCTTCAAGGTCCCCAATGTCTTCCCAAGATATCTTACCAACTGGTACCTGAACCTCCTTCACGGGTTCCTCTTTTAGCTCTATTTCTGTATTTTCGTCAACATAAGCAACAGGTCCTGGAGAGACAGACATGACCATAAACTTAAGGGATTCACTGTAATATGGTATAATGATCAAAGATCCCCTCCAAACTGGTTTTCCTAACAAAAATTCTTCTTTAAAATACTCTGGATCTGCCGTAACATTGACTTCTATGGGGGCTATAACAACTTTCTGAGCTGGTGATATCCTTGCCTTCTTTACCCTTACTTCGTCTCCGATACCAACACCGGCTCCCTGTCTTAGGGTTCCATCAAGCCTTATTATTTCTTTATCTTCATCCTCATAATAAGAGGGCCAGACCTGTGCGTAAACGCTGCTTTTCCCGATTATTTCTATATAATCGCCAGTTGATATGCCAAGCTGTCTCATAACCTTTTGAGGAACTCTCGCTATAAACCTTCCCACATCCCTTCCTTTTGCTTCTTCAACCCTGAGTTTAATTTCCGTAGAATTCATAATTAGTTTATAAACTTTATAACTTAAAAATGTTACCTTAGAATAAAAATTTTATAAAAATGTACGGGCCCGGTGGGATTCGAACCCACGACCCTCGGGTTAAAAGCCCGATGCTTTAGGCCTCACGTCTACCTGGCTGAGCTACGGGCCCATCGTCGTGTTTGTTAACTGCCCCAACCTCGCGATTGGAGCTTCTCGGTTCATAATCGTGCC
>JAWDMM010000095.1:0-4075 GCA_046536595.1 Nitrososphaeria archaeon
TGCACCTACCAGTGCACTATAAGGATGAGAACCAAGAAAAGCCAAGCATGGCTTGGGATTTCAACCTGCTTTCCTTAGATGGCTACTCACCAGAGACAGGTTGGGTTAGGGTAGATACATCTAAGCTAGCGTCGGTGCACATCTCATCATTTGAAAAAAGAAGGAGCGTGCAGAGGAAGGCTTCAAAGTCAAAGAAAGCGAAGAAGATACTTGCTAAGTACTCGAAAAGGGAGAGGAACCGTGCTAAAAAGCACCAGCTAGAAATTGCTCGCGTAATACAGTCTGTAGCAGGTGTTGTTGGCCTAGAGGAGCTATCAAAGAATGGCATGTACACGCGTTCTCGCTTGTGGAACAGGATGATTTCGAGGAGCGACTGGAGGAGCATTGCAAGGATACTTATAGGTAAGATGGGTGAAGCTAAAGTTAAGGAGCTTGACCCCTACGGCTCATCATCATGCTGCTCCAGGTGTGGGTGGGAAAACAAAGACCTGAATGGAGCAGTTTTTGAGTGCAGTAGGTGCGGGCTCCGAATAGACAGGCAGCTAAACGCAGCAATAAACCTATACATGCGCCTCAAGTTCGGGTACACAACAAATTGGGATGACGGAAAGAAGCGCGTTGAACTGAGAATGGAGGGCGCTTCCCAGAAGGAATGGTGGGACAAAGTGGTGCTGCCATCCCTACTGGGTGGGTGCGTCCTGACAGGGGCGGAGCGGAAGACTCCCGATGAACTCGTGAGGGAGTTGCATGAAGTTGTGAAGCCCAAGCTCTACGCGTACGATAGGTATGCTGATGCGTACCTACGTACGCCTACGTAGAGCGAAACCCCGTAAGGTTAGGGAAGTTCACCTTATTTTGAATCTAAACTTTTCAAGCTCTTTCTGTTTGTTTCAAAACCTTTCAGGTACCACATGAGAGCGCCCATAAGGCCAAGCGCCCAAAGCCCTATGTTATAGTAAATGTACTGTGATACAGAAAAGCTGAAAGTAAGGTATATAGAAGCTATGTAGGTTCCGTATGCTATCGTGCGTATCAAACCTATCAGTCCTGCTCTTAAACCCGTGGGAAACAGCTCTGGTTCAAGAACTGTTCTTGAGATCCATGCAAACTCGCTGAATGCCATGTTGAGGAACAGCAGCGTATAAAATACAGCCAAAGATTCAGTGCTTGCATAAGGAAGTATCAGGAACATCGTTATCAATCCTCCGAGAAAAGAGAAGAGCAGATAGTTTTTTCTTGAAAACCTGTTAGCTAAGTATGATCCTAAAAATCCAGCTGCTGAAGCCCCAATGTTTGCCACAAAGAGTATTTGAGCTGTAAGTTCAGGAAATTCAGCTGGGCCAAGGATATATGCCATGAGCCCAAAGCTCAAGAACTGAGAAATCCCAATTATAGCAAGAAAAACAAACCTAAACCAAATGCCTGTTGTAGGGGAAACCTCCTCAACCTTTTCTTCTGTAATTTTTACAGAAGCGGTGTATTTCTTAGCTTCTTTATCCTTACCCTTAACCTCAAGCCATCTGATCGATTCTGGCATGGAAAGCCTTGAAAACACCAGTATTGCTATAGCTATAAGCGCTGTGATCCCTATAGCTACCTTTGTTGGAAAAAACGCGCCACCTGTGATTATGGCTATTCCAGAAGCCACTGCAGCTCCTATGTTAGCAAAGTTCGGCATGACCCCAAGGATCGCACCCCTGTACCTTACAGGCATATTTTCGCTCAGAAGCGCAAGTAACGCCGGCTCTTCTCCGCCGACACCGAACTGCGTCAGAAAAAGGGATACCATCAGAACGCTGATGTTTTCAGAAATTATAAAGAGAAAAACCCCTACGCCGTAGCTCAGCATGGTTATGATAAAAGCCATTTTTCTGCCTATCCTGTCAGCAATAAACCCCATGAGCAAATTTCCAAAAAGAGCAAAAATCAGGGGTACAGATAGTACAAAAACGTACATTGAGCTGGGTATGAATTTGCTTATCAGAGTGCTTATCGGGGCAAATGTTGAAAGCATCCCCCATATGAAAAAGCCCATGGATACCGCTATAAAAGTATAAACTTGCATTCTGCCAATCTTGGCCCTTTCAATTAGTTCGCTCATAACATTAGCCCGATGAAAAAATCCTATAAAATTTTTTATTTATATATAAACATAATAGATAAATGCCCAGACCTTTGAAAGAACTTCTGAAAGGAATAATCGACGAAAGAGCAGCGAGCGCCGTTGGGGCTTTCGACCTTATAGGCGATATAGCCGTGATCAGGATACCTGAAGATCTCAGAGAACATTCGGAAATAATAGGAGAAACCCTTATGAAAGTTAACAAAACCGTAAAATCGGTTTGGGCACAGATAGGGCCAGTTGAAGGAGACTACAGGGTTAGGGAGCTTGTTCATATAGCAGGAGAAAAAAGAAGCGAAACCATTTACAGAGAAAACGGATGCGTCTTTAAGGTTGATGTAACTAAGGTTTTCTTTACTCCAAGGCTCAGCCAGGAAAGGAAGAGAATAGCTGAGCTCGTCTCAAACGGAGAAACTGTTTTTAACATGTTCGCCGGCGTCGGAACGTTTTCGATAGTGATAGCAAGAAAAAAATTCTCAACGATTCACAGTTCAGAAATTAACCCGTACGCATATGAATATATGCTGGAGAACATAAAGCTAAACAAGCTGAAAGGAAACGTCATCCCCTATCTTAAAGATGCAGCAGATGTTGCAGAAGAGCTTCAAGGTAAGGTCGACAGGGTGCTAATGCCTCTTCCTGAAAAAGCCATTGAATATTTTAAGTATGCTTTAAAATCATTAAAGCCGCAGGGTTTTGTTCACGTCTACCTTCACATCAGCTATTCAAAAGGTTCTGATGAAAAGGAAGCAATAAAGAGAGGAGCCGAACAGATTCCTTCAGGAAAAGTAATTTACTACAGGGCTGTAAGGGAAGTTGGTCCAAGAACTGTGCAGGTAGTTTATGACGTTGAGGTAAATAATCATTCATGAACATTGGTAAACTTAAAAAGGGGCTTCTAAAAAATCGATATCATGGATTATCTGATTGCCGGGACGCTTAACTATGATATAACGCTTTTCGTGACGTCGCTTCCGAAGCCAGGTGGAGAAACCAAAGTTACCAGATTAAAGAGGGCTCTTGGGGGAAAGGGAGGAAACGTAGCGACTGCTTTTGCAAAACTAGTCGGCAGAGCTTCTTTTCTTGGGGCTCTCGGGAACGATGAAGCCGCAAGGATTCATCTTAACTACTTTAAAGACCTCAACATAAGCACAGAATATATAAAGATTTACAATGATGTTGAGAGCGGAACTTCCTACGTTCTGGTTGATGAAAATAGCGGCGAAAACATGATAATCTCATACCCAGGGGCAAATTCAAGGCTTACACCTGAAATAGTCGACGATAAGCTCCTGGATGAGCTTTCAAAAAGCAAGCTGATCGTAGCGGCCAACGTGGTTCAGGAACTCGCTGAAAAGTTGTTCAAGCATTCTTACGGAATAAAGGTATACATTCCAGCTACGCACGTTAAAAATGCATGTTCTGTCAAAGCTGACTATCTTATAGTCAACGAAAGCGAAAGTGAGTATTTAAAGGGGTGCAGGGGTCCAAAAATAGTCAGAACCCTCGGAAAGAATGGCGCTGAAATAGCTGGAGAAAAGAGGATCTACGTTGAAGGCGTTAACCTTGAAAAATTTGGATTGAAGCCCAGCAGTTCAGCTGGAGCTGGGGACGCGTTTGCTGGCGCCTTTGCTGCAGCGCTAGCTATGGGTTACGATGAAAAGGATTCCCTGAAACTCGCAAATTATGCGGCAGCTTATAAAGTTTCGCAGGATGATCCAAGAGGAAGTCCTACGAAGGAAGAACTGAGAAAGTTTTTGAAAGCAGTAGACCCAGCCTTCAACTTTTTTGGCTAAATAAGCGGATCTGATTTTTTGATTTTAACATAAAAGGGGTTAAAGAGGCGAAAGTCCCCTTCTGTACTGCAGATAGCCCCTTATAGAAATGTTTAAGCCTTCAGCACATGATCTTTACAGCCCCGAAAGTCACGCAGACCTCAGTCGGGGGAATCCG
>JAWDMM010000096.1:0-4005 GCA_046536595.1 Nitrososphaeria archaeon
TTTAATCAAGTCCGCTTAATTTTTTGGTTTAAAAATTTAACAGCAAACCATGCTGTTTAAAACTTAGGTTGCAGAGCGTAAAAATATACATTTTATAAAAAGTAAAAGAAAATCCTTTAGCTAAAAGTCAGTTTAAATCTTTATTAAAATAACTGCGTTATGTATTTTTTAGTTGGTCGTTACTCAAAAGTAAATTATTTTATGTAAAAATGTTAACATATGTACACGCGCATTTAATAATTTCTTTATTCAAATTTATATTGGTGATGAAAAATGGTTAAAAAGATGTGTATCTCGGTGTTCTCGGGTAGTGTTGATAGGCTTACAGGTTTGGCTATGCTTGTAAGCGGCGCGGCCGCTATGGGTATGAAAATTGAACTTTTTCTTCAGCTGTGGGGCGCTTATGCTTTTAAAAAAGATGTGATAAGCAATAACATGAATTTCAGTGAGTTTTCTGATAAAGCACCTGAAGTTGCTAAAAGGCTTCAGGAGCTAAAGCTTCCTTCTTGGTTTGAACTTATAAAGGAAGCAAAAAAGGTAGGGGATGTTAAGATATACCTGTGCTCAACGGCAGCAGCCATATGGAACGTAAAGAAAGAAGACCTCGAGCTTGTTGACGAAGTAATAGGAGCCGGCGAGTGGGCTGAAAAGAGTTCTGAGGCTGACATAACGTTTTTCGTGTAGTGATGCGAAATGAGTGAACTTCCCGTTGAAGAGTTAAAAAAGCTAAAGGTTAACAAAACTGTCGACGCTCGTGGCACTTCGTGTCCCGGTCCATTACTAGCCGCTAAAGCTGCTATATCAGAAGTTCCCGTTGGTGGAATACTTGAAGTTCTATCTTCAGATCCGGGAACAAAGAGAGATCTGCCTCTATGGGCAAAAAAGATGGGACATATTTACTTGGGGAGCGTTGAAGAACCCGGATACTGGAGAATATATATAAAGAGGATGAAGTAGTGGAAATGCCAGAACTTCAGGTTCTGGTTTTTTCCACCAACCTGATTTCTGATGTTGGTATAGATTCTGCTGGCCTGATGCATTTCCCGTATCCGGCAAATACAACGATAATAAGGCTCCCCTGTTCATCAATGCTCAGGCCTGAATGGGTTCTTCTGGCCATAAAGAGTGGGTTTGACGGCGTTTTTGTTGCTGCAGATGGAAGTGACTGTCCTTACCTTAAGGACTGTACCGAAAGAACGGCAAAGAGGGTTGATCTGGCTCAGAGAATCTTAAGAGAAAACGGGATAGAGCCTGAAAGAGTAAAGATGGCCGCTATATGCTAAGTTTGCGCTGAACCCTTTGCCAACCTTATTAAAGATTTCATCGGCAACCTCGAAAAGATAGGAAGCGTGAGGCGAGGAAGATGAACTCTGTATTTTCAAAGATAATCGAACGCGCAGAAGAAGTTTCCGAAGAAAAAGAATTCGACGCTGTAGTTATAGGTGCAGGAATAGCCGGAATGGAAGCATCGCTCGATCTGGCCGATATGGGTTATTCAGTTCTGCTTATTGAAAAGGAACCAACAATAGGTGGGAAGATGTTTCTGTTAAGCAAGGTATTTCCAACGCTTGACTGCGCAAGCTGTATCTCAACGCCTAAAATGGCGGCAGTTGCGCACCATCCGAACATTACTCTGTGGACATACAGCGAAGTTTTAAAAATAAGGCGCGATAGCGAAAGAGGCTATGTGCTCAGAGTAATGAAAAAGCCAAGGTTTGTAGATGAATCTGCATGCACGGGATGTTATACTTGTGAGGAAGTCTGTCCAATAGATGTGCCGAAGGAGCTTGACTTTAACCTCAGGGCAAGAAGAGCAGCATACATACCTTTTGACACGGCCGTTCCAAAAATAGCTGTCATAGACATAGATAACTGTATCTTATGCGGAAAGTGCGAAAGAGAGTGCCCAGTAAACGCAATTAACTTTTTACAAAAGCCGAAAATCTACACTGTGAAAGCCAAATCTATAATAGTTGCTACGGGTTATAATCTCTTTCAGGCGGAAAAGAAAGAGCAATACGGTTTTGGAACAATTCCGAACGTCGTTACTTCAATGCAGATGGAGAGGCTCCTTTCTCCAACGAGGCCTTTTAACCATGTGCTAAGGCCTATGGACGGAAAGGAACCTGCAAGCATAGGTTATGTGTTGTGCACAGGGTCCAGGGACAGAACCGTAGGAAACCCCATATGTTCACAGGTTTGCTGCATGTACTCTATGAAGCAGGCTCAGCTCATATTGGGCGCTCTTCCTCTAGCAGACGTAACGGTTTATTATATGGATATAAGGGCTTACGGAAAAGGTTTTGAAGAGTTTTATAATCAGGCGCAAGCCATGGGTGTCAGGTTCATTCATGGAAGGGTTGCAAAGGTAGAGAAAGGAGAAGGTGGATCTGTTAAGGTAAAATACGAAAACATAGATGAAGGCGGAAAGCTTGAAACTGCGGAGCATGATCTGCTCGTGCTTTCCGTTGGACTTCTTCCAAACTGTGAAATAATAAAGGTTTTTGATGGCATCTCTTTATCTCTTGACGAATTTGGATGGCTGCTTTCACCAGATCCTGCAAACCCTGTAAAGACTAACCTTGAGGGGGTTTTTGCTGCAGGATGTTCAACCGGGCCAAAAGATATACCCGATACAGTTGTTCAAGCAGCTTCAGCTGCGGCAGAATGTGCTGCATATCTTAAAAAGGTGAACATAATTGCAGAAGAACGATAAAAAAATAGGGGTATATGTTTGTCACTGCGGAGGAAACATATCTGACGTTGTAGACGTAAAGAAAGTGTCTGAAGAAGCGTCAAAGATGAAGAACGTCGCTGTAGCACGAGATTATATGTTCATGTGTTCTGAAGCCGGACAGAAGATGATCGAGGACGACGTGAAGAGTCTGAAGCTTGATGCAGTAGTTGTAGCTGCATGTTCTCCAAAGTTGCACGAATTAACATTTAGGAACGTGATAAAAAGGGCGGGCGGTAACCCCTATATGTATTACCATGCAAACATAAGGGAGCAAGTTTCGTGGGTCCACGAGCACGAAAAAGAAAAAGCTACAGAAAAAGCAGTAAGAGAAGTAAGGGCAGCAGTTGGGTACGTTTCTGCCTCAGAGCCTCTTGAAAAGATAACGGTTAGGGCAGAGAAATCGGTCCTCATACTTGGAGGAGGTATAGCTGGTATAAGGGCAGCCATAGATGTAGTTGACATGGGGATGAACGCCTTCCTTGTAGAAAAGCAGCCTTTTCTCGGTGGAATGACGGCAAAGTTCGATCAGGAAATCTTTCCCTATGGTAAGGGTTCTCTAAAACTCGTAAAGGATCTTATAGAGGAGCTCAAAAAAAGGCATAATATAGTAGTTTTTACTAACGCAGAGCTTGAAGAGCTCAGCGGCTACATAGGGAACTTCCTGGCAAAGATAAGAATAAAGCCCCGGTTTTTCAAAGAAAGCTGTAAGGATTCTAATCTAGAATCCCTTTGTCCAAAGAAAGTAATCGATCCTGAAACTAAAGAAGTAAGGTCAGCCATAATGATGCCTCCTTTTGAGGGTGCTTATCCGGAAGTTCCTGCTATAGACACAAACATCTGCGATTTTTGCGGGCAATGCGCAAAGGCTTGCAGCGTTATAGATCTTTCGCAGAAAGAAGAGATTCTGGAAATAAAAATAGGAGCGGTTATCGTGGCAACGGGTTTTGAGACATACACGCCAAAACAGGGTGAGTTTGGGTACGGTACTGAAGGGGTAATATCCCTTCCTACGCTTACAAAAATACTGAGCAAAAAAGGTTATCTAGCTCTTGATGGCAAAAAAGCAAAAAGTGTGGCAATGATATACTGCGTCGGAAGCAGGCAGGAGGAAGGCAATCAGTACTGCTCGAGGTACTGTTGCAACGCCGCTCTCGAGGCTGCTATTTCTTTACAGAAAGCTGGAACAAGAGTGTTTCACATATACAGGGATATAAGGTCTTATGGAAAGAACGAGATACTTTATGAAAAAGCTTCGATCGGGGGTTCTT
>JAWDMM010000097.1:0-3751 GCA_046536595.1 Nitrososphaeria archaeon
AAATAATTTAATAAAAAAGATACGCGAAATGCCAACTGATGATTATAAACCACTAGAGAACGCTTACTACAAGATTAAAAACAGATAATTAATTTCTGTATAACACTTAAATTCCGAAAAATGTTTTACCTTATCTGGAAATTATTTAATGGTCTTAAACGTATGGCTGATAAAAGCAAATTAAGCGGATTTTGACTAAACTTAATGAAGATTTAGTTGTTTGTATGATTAACGAAGATCAGATTAGGTTTATCGTTAACGTTAAGCTTGAAGGAAAACTTAAATTGAAATTGTAAGCTTTCAATGCATGTCAATCAGAAGGAGTCAGCATTACAGCAAATCAATTAGCACAAACAAATAAGAATCATGGAAAACGTTGCTTTAGCTTATATTAATGATTAAATTTGGGAATTTATGGTCAGAACCTTCTATCACAGTATTGGTAGAAAGCATAAACGGTGAATTTTTAAACCTTTACAAAGCAATATACAATATCAATGAAACTGGTGACATATCTGCCATTTTACAGAGTTCATGAAGTTATTGAATACTTTGACGTAAACGTCAGAGAAATCAAACCTGAGGAAGCCATAGTTTACGTCGACAATGTGTTTCACCCAAGGCAGACCGAAATACTTAAAAAAATAGTGCCAGACAGTATAACCGTTAAGACGGGCAACTGGAGAAGCAGGAGCGGTACGTGGTTTACTATGCTCAGGGACCTACAGGGCAGTAATGAAGTGGCAATAATGGACAGCGACAACATAATTGATAGCTCATTTATTGAAGCAAACTCGCAGATGCCATACAGCATGTACACAGTGCTTGACAGGGAGGCATGGTCAAGGGGAGCTCCAAACATCATGGCTAGGAGCAGATTAATTGGAGAAATAAACGTAAAGGAAAACAAGATTCCAGTCTATGCGTATAAAATATATGAACCAAACCTTTTAAGAAAGGGAACTGTGATATTTATAGGACCAAAGCAGGTTGTGGTTTACAGGAAGCTGCCTGATCCTCAAATAATAGATAAGGTTGAAAGGGCGTTCCTAAACGTGCCCTCTGAATTTAGACAGTTCATAAGTGACGAAGGGGTCTTGGGCATAATGGCATATCTTTCTGGCATTAAAGAAGTGCCATGGATAGTGTTTAGCACCCATATGCATCATGGGTCTGTGCATCCCGCATCGGTAAAGATAAAGGCAATAGTGGCTAGTGCGCACATAATGTTCGCAAAATCATTGAGGAAAGAGTTCAAGTTAAGGTCTTTCACCGTTTATGAACTAAAGTACATGCTTTCACTTATAAAGAACATTCACAACCTTTTTTAAGCGGGCTTATAAATCAGATCAGTACAGCCCTTTCTCATTGATGAAAGCTTTACCCATCTGTAAACAATCTTTATGTACTGCTTTTTAGCCGCGACTCTCACTCCTTTTCTGAATCCAAGTTCTGAGCCGTATTTAAATATCCAAGGCAATAAACCTATTATTGGGGCGAATAAACCTAACGCATCATTTAAAGGCTTTACTGACTTAATTATACCGTATTTTGATGCAATTAAGATATGTTTTAGATCAACATCAAACGTCGTTGAGTCAATGCTTCTTGTATTTTTTATAGGATCAAAGTGCAAAGCAACACCATAGCCTATCTCGACATCGAAGCCAGCGCACTTGACAGCCCTTAATATCCATGCATCCTCATATAAGTGTAACTCAGGTGGTATTATTCCAAAACTTTCTTTTATCTTTGTCAATGATTTTCGCGTTAAAATAATATCGTTAGTCCCTCCTCTTTCATAAAAATGCCTAATATCTTTTTCATTTATTCTAAAAGGAATATCACTTCTTAACAGTTCGTTAAATTCATTTTTTGTAGATACACCATATGCTAATCCGTAGAAAAGACCAGTTGTAGGTTTATTAATTAATTTATTTGCTTCCTCCCACCAGCCTTTTCTGAGCACTACATCGTCATCAAGCTGAATTAAAAAATCTGAATCGTAATTTTTCAAAAAGATGTCTATTGCAGTCTGTCTCGCAGTAGCTCTTGTAGTTCTTGTATAGCCATAAAGGTTTGATTTAAATGCAGTAAGTTTTTTCCCATTTTCCTCGGCGAATTTTTTAACTGCTAGGGCGGTATTGGCACTATCGCTGTCATCAATTAATATAATTTCATCATATGGTATCTGCAACGTTGACCTGAGCATCTCGTTAAAAACATAACCCTTGCTAACTCCATCTTTTGTTATTATGGAAATTACAGGCTTTTCAGGACACAATGCTATTTCATAATTTAACATTTTGGATTATTTAAGAATTTTTTCGCTTTGCTGGGTGTCGTTAGCTTAAAATTTATTGATTCTATTTCTAGCAAATAATTGTGCAAACCGGAAAAATTACCCCAATAGCACTTTATGTTTATATTAAAGTTTATCTTTATTGATTAAACTGAAATAAACATTAGGGGAAGCTTAGGTAGATGCACACTCAAAGCGAACCTAAGAAGACTTTAATTAATACTGTTTATACAGATGGAGCTCTTTTGTATATAGATGCATGTGAGTGGGCAGGGGTAGAGCATGTTATATATGAACAGAGCTTGAAGAACCTCATGGAAAGGATGAATGAATATATAAAGGATATGACAGAAGCTTTTAAGAACGTGTAAAAAGCCAAAATTTGTCCATATAAGTAACTGGCAAGCCTTTAGGTTCTTAATAAGTGAGGAAATTGGTTCAGCGTATCATCAAATGATCAGCTGTCTGAATGGATTAAGTCAATTTTTGTTGATTGGATTAGGTGAACGGATTATGGGATCAAGTCAACGGCTAAAAAATTTATTTGAAATACTCATATAAAACATTAAAATCAATGATATATTTTAAAATGCAATTAAAAAGCGTAAGGCTGTTTAATTTGTAATTTCTCGTTTAATCTTAATATTAATATATTTACGAAAAGCTATGATAAGATGACATGGCATTTGCAGTAATTGGACACCATTACTGGGACAGACCTGGAGGGGGACAGCTTGTATGCGCTTCAGCAGCATATTCGCTTGAAAAAATGGGCTACGAACCGATTCTCACTTCAACAACAAACTTCAGAGCTGAAAAATATTCAGAATGGTTTGGTATAGACCTGACAAAATACAAAACATGAACCTTAAGATGTTCGGGCTTTACTTGAGGCTTGTAGCTTCAAGGCCGATCATCAAGGCCCTAAAAAAATTCAACGGCGAAATTGTATTTACAGACGAATCTACGTATAAGCCCCTCATTAAAGAAAAGAATAAGACAAAGTTTAAGCTGATCGAGTACATGCACTTCCCGTATGAAGTATCCGTTGATCCTAGGTTCAAAAACACAGGGTTGAACTATGGAGAAGATCCGTACATCATGGAAAGGTACGGAAAGTTTCCCATGAACTTGTACTGGAAAGTTTACGTTGCCATTTTGCCATACTTTCTCAGAAAGAACCCTTTTCAGTCAGCCGACTTGGTTTTGACAAACTCAAACTGGACAGCTGAGCTCGCAGAGCAGGTCTACGGCGAAAAGCCTTACGTGCTTAACCCTCCGATCCCTCCGAACGTAGAAATAGTAAACAACACAAAGCCTTTTGAAGAAAGGGAAAAAGCTGTAATTATGCTCGGCAGGTTCAGCGAAGAAAAAAGGTACCACTGGGTTATAACTGAGGTCATGCCAAAGCTCCTTAAGGAAGTCCCTGATGCTAAGCTTTACATATTT
>JAWDMM010000098.1:0-3644 GCA_046536595.1 Nitrososphaeria archaeon
GCCATATCAAAGTTAATGGGTCATGACCGCAAGGTTGGGGTTGGGGTAAGGCCTCGATGAACTAATTGCGGGCTGACCCGTTAACAAGGTCTGATGCTTTGACACTGGGGATTGCCCCGAATGGGTAAGTGATATATCCCTCGTAAAATGACAGAGATACGCTAGCTCGCTCTATAAGCCATGACTAAAAAATGCTAAATGGCATCGTTCTAAACAGCATAATAATTACTATTGAAACGCTAACATACAGGAAAAGCATTGCCGATAAATTAATAAGCAGCTCACATGGGTACCCCGCCCTCACAAGTTGTTTATAAAAAAATGAAATAATTTCCAGATAAAACACTAGTAGTACAGCCCGCATACGCAAAAAGATGATTTTAGCAGCTTTTGAAACAGATCAATGATTTTTACATGTATCCGAGTCTTCTTAATCTTTCCATCATGTTTTCTTTGTCCTGGGACCTTCCCATCCTTTCTTTTGTGTTTTCCAGATCCTGTTCCCAAGCCGGTTTGTCAGAAAACTTCTTAGTATCTCTTATTCCATCTATGGACCTGTAACCTTCCTTATACTTCGGATGTATCGGCAGGTTGTATTTGAACATATAGCTCCATATATCCCTTTCAGTAAACGGAAGTATTGGATGAACTCTGTAGTGATCAGGTTTTTCCCTTTTGCTTATGAAGACTTCTATAGCCCTTGCAGGGTTTTCGTCCCACCTTATGCCTATGATAAGATATTCAAGCTGGTATTTTTCAACAGTCATGAGCAAAGGCACTGTCTTAAGAATATGGTTTCCTACGTCAGTTTCAAGGGAATATTCAAAACTTTCATCCTTAAACCCTAGCTTTTCTATCTCCTTTCTATTTCTTTCATTTAGCTCATTTACGTAGATCTTTCCATCCTTAACATGGCTAAGCGCGTCGTCATTTCTCGCATTTATAACTCTGAAGTTCCAGGACTTGCTAACTTCGTCTAACATCTTAAGGGTTTCTGGGAAATGGTCACCATGATCCACGAATATAGCCGGAAGCATATCAAGCCCCTCTTCTTCAACAGTCCTCTTCAAAAGGTGTAGAGCTACAGTACTGTCCTTCCCTGCGCTCCAGACTATCGCCCCCCTGTTGAACCTGTTCAAAGCGTCCTTGATGACTGTGATTCCTATCTTTTCCTTTGCATCGAGACTTAAATTGTCCTTTTTTACTGTTTCCAATTTGCTATATATTAAAGAATTAACAATTTAAGCTTTTATTTACGATTTTATGCTTAAAAAATAAAAAATTAAATTGGAGGGTACCAGTAGGGGTTTACACCAAGCTCGTACTTCCCGTCTTCCCTCTTTTTGATCATTCCAATGCTTGCAAGGTAATCTAAGAAAGGCTGTAAGCTGAAGGTAATCTGAAGCCCTGTTAGCTTTGACACATAATCCTTGATCTCCTGCTCGGTCTTTGGACCTGTGGCCAAAGCGCTGAAAATTATCCAGCCCGATCTTCTAGGGAATCCCCACGGGTTAAGCCCTGTTGCATAAGGTCCAGCACCCCATGACATTCTTCCATGAACACACGGTCCCCCAAAACCCACACCGAAACCCTTTCCTCTACCTCTCATCATATCTTATCACCGATATACATATATATTGACACATTTATAAATATATCGATAATTCGATATAAAAGCATTTAAAAGATTTTTTGGCTGAGTTCTATGAAGCTGATACTCCAAAATGTATGGAACGTTTATCTAAACGTAGCAATAGTATCGAGAAATATTTTTAGAACCTCAAAAAATTTTATAACCTGGGTTAACTAAAAGGTTATGACTCCTAGCAGGGGGATGACAGGCAGCAGGTAAACTGATCTGTGATGTGAATGCGGTCTTTATTTTTTTACAAACACTGAAAGCTTCGCCGTTCACGGCAGAGATTAAAGGGTTAAAGACTGAGCGGATAGAAAGTTTTTATGTTTGCTCTTTTTTATACAGCTCAATAGCTCCCGTTAAATGGGAGTAACCCTTAACTCGGGAACCATCGCCTTTTAAGGCGGTGAGGAGGTCAGCTAACAACGTTCAAACGTAAATTATGTTTTCTAAAATTTTAAATTTGTGTTTTTCCTTAATATGTTAATGAAGCATTTTGACGTTATTGCTTTTGGAAGCGGTTCAGCGAGCAATATATACGCCGAGCTCCTCTCACAGAACAGGAACATAAAGATAGCCGTTATAGAGAACGGCCCGGTAGGCGGGATATGCCTTACAAGGGGTTGCATACCTTCTAAGATGATCCTTTATCCTGCTGAAATGATGCACAACATTAAGAGGGCCCCTGATTTCTGGATAAGCTCAAGAACAAGCTCAATAGATTTTGAAAAGATAATGAGCTGGGCTTATGATGAAGTAATGGGAGAATCTTTTCAGATAGAGAACGCTCTTATGTCTGACCCCAGAATCGCTCTTTACAAGACAACCGGCGAATTTGTTGGAGAATATCAGGTTAAGGTAGGAGATGAAATCATATCAGGGGATAAGATACTCCTTTGCACGGGCTCAAGGCCTTTAATCCCTAAAATCCCTGGCTTGAACGAAGTTAATTATTATACTAACGAGAACTTCTTCATGATGAGGAAGCTGCCAAAGAGAACAGCGGTCATAGGGGGCAGCTTTATTGGGTTGGAGTTTGGCTTCTTTCTCTCTATGATGGGCAGCGACGTCTATGTTTTTGAAATGCTTGACAGAATCGCTTATCAGGAAGAGCCGGAGATTTCATACCAGCTTGAAATGGATCTTGATCAGCACATGCACGTTCTGCCCCTTACAAAGGTCGTTGAAGTCAGGAAATCGGGAGAAAACAAAATCATAGTCGCAGAAGATCTGGAAAAAAACATTACGTTTGAAGTTCCAGTTGACGAAATAATAGTAGCTGCAGGCAGAAAGAGCAACTCTGACATAACGAAGCCCGAAAAGACTGGGGTTAAAACGGATGAAAATGGCTGGATAATAGTGAACGATTACATGGAAACTACAAAGCCCAACATATGGTCATGCGGCGACGCCATAGGGAAGCATATGTTCAAGCATGCCGCTAATTATGAAAGCATGATAGTTTACTACAACGCTTTTAAAGGTAAAAGGTTAAAGGCTGACTTTCACGCTGTACCACACGCTATATTTACGCAGCCTGAAGTTGGCTCTGTAGGGGCAAAGGAATCGGATATTAATGACGAAATTCTATTAGGCTACTACCTGTACAAGGATACTGCAAAAGGGTTAGCCATGAAAGATGAGGGACACTTTGTTAAGGTCATAGTTAAAAGAGATAACGGCAATGTTCTCGGGGGACACATAATAGGCCCTTACGCTTCTTCGATGATTCACGAAATAATACTGCTCATGAACTCTGGCGATCGTAGCTTTTATCCAGTATATGAAATGATGCACGTTCACCCTGCAGTGAACGAAGTCGTCGAAAGGGCTTTCGGGAGCCTTGCGGAGCCAGACTATTGGGCTGACTTTAAAGAAAGCGTTAGATCATCAGCTTTAGAAAAAAGAGAAAAAATAAAAGAAAAAATTATAAAATAAAGCTTTTATACAAGATAGTTTTCAAATATTTTTTCAAAAAGCTCCTGGCTTATTACTGTTTTTCTGCTTT
>JAWDMM010000099.1:0-3538 GCA_046536595.1 Nitrososphaeria archaeon
ATAGAGGGACAGTTAAGAGAATATTGACACCCATTAACACCACCCTTCTGCAAGTGGGTTCTGCAACAAATTCATCTGACATGATCTACTATTTGCTGTCTGCAAATGGAAGGGACGTGTTTGAGCTCTATAACGTAACTTCTTCGAAAATAATCTACACACAGAACGTGTCCGAGAACGCCTACCCCTCATACTTTGTGTACGGTTCCCCAGTTTCAGCCCTCATTACGGGGCAGGAGCCATCAGGAATCAGCATATATGCTGTGAACCTGAGCTCTAACGCAAGCAAGCTTTACAGCACCTTATATGCTCCAAACATGACATTTTACGGAGTCTCAGAAGGCAGTGGAAATCTGTACATTTACTCCATGAACTCGTACGGACAGGCATACCAGCCACTTTATAACTTCAGCGCTGCAGTAATACCTTTCAATGCTCCCCCTGCGCCTCTGCTGTCACTGCAATACAACGGTTCCGGGATCATTGCATCCTGGTCAGTTCCCTATGCCCAGCAGTACAATCTGAACAGCGTTTACCTTACAGTCAACGGTTCAATGATTTCATCAGGCGCAGCTTCCGGAAAAGTTTTCTATCCCGTAAAGTCACCGGGCAATTATATATTTACAGCATATTCTGGAAACGCCATTGGCAGTTCATCGACAAGCAGGTCAATGGGCATTTACCCCGTTGCATTCAAGGAAAGTGGGTTGCAGGCGAATTCATCTTGGTCGGTTTCAGTTCAGGGAATTTCAGAGCTGGGGCAGAAGCTGCAATTTAACGCGCAGACATCTTCAAGCTACATTTTAACGCTAATTCCTGACGGCAGATATACGTACAGCATAACTATCCCGTCTGGCTATACAGTTTCGCAGGTAAACGGAAGTTTTCAGGTTAACAGATCGGCTTTAACTGTTACAAATTCATTCAGCAAGCAATCATATACGGCTAGCAATTCGTCGAGCTATTGGGAAATAGCAGCGGTGATTGCATCGGCTGTTATCGTAGCCATAGTCCTTATGTGGAAAAAGTTCAGCAAATAACTAAATGTGTTAAGGTAATTTGCCTGAATCAGATTCAATTCAGGGGATAAATTTTTGAACATATTAAGAGAAACGCACGCATGCTGAAATAGCTGGAGCATTTCAAATGTGTTTATGATAAAATGGACGACAAACTTCGCCCTTTATGGCGGTGAGGAGGTCAGAGATGAGCGTGCTAGTGTACACAACCTCAGCCCGTGAAATGTTTATATAACAGCATAAAGATTTAGTATTGAATATGCAGAGCGTACAAAATGTACTGAAAAACTCACACGTCAGGTGGGTAATAGCTCTTCTGCTTTTTACCGCAATTTCGATAAACTATATTGACAGGGTTATTTGGGTTCTGGCAGAACCTAAATTTGCACAGAGTTTTGGGTGGTATTCAGGAGTCGGAGGTCTTCCAGCTTCAGCTATCCACAGAATAAGCCTTATACTCTTCATATGGTCGCTTTCTTACGCTCTCTTCAACTTCCCGGGTGGCTGGATATCAGACAAGCTTGGCGCAAGGAAGTCCATGGCCCTGTTTTTCTCTATCTGGTCAGCTTTTACTGCAGCCACGGCTGCAACTTTTAATTTTATATCCATGGCAATAGTAAGAGCGATAATGGGTGCCGGCGAAGGACCTGTGTGGCCTCTTAACGCAAAAACTACAAAGACATGGTCACATCAGAAAGAAGAATCAACAATGTATACGCTTGCCGGCTCCGGTCAGGCATTCGGTCCTATAGTTGCAGCGCTTGTAGGTTCTTTTCAGATCGAATACTGGGGATGGCAGCTAACTTTTGTTTTCTGGGGAATAGTAGGTTTGATATTTGCAGCGATCTGGTACTTCTACGTAAGAGATAACCCGAAAGAACACAGATTCGTTTCACAAAGGGAGCTGGAATACATAGAATCTTCAAGAGGAAAGTCTCAGGAAGCAAGCGATCCTAAACTTTCCTCAAAAGATACATGGCTCATCTCACTCAAGCTGATCTTTACAACATGGGCAGGAATAGGAGAGCTGCTTATCTTTATAACTTTTGGTTACATACTTTTCACAGTTCTCTACTGGATACCTCCCTATTTCTACGGGTCTTTCCTGCATTCTGTGACAAAAACAGGCCTGTACACAGGGGCTGTTGACTCTGCACTTCTCTTGGGCTACCTGCTTTCCGGACCTGTTAACGATGGTCTTTCGAAGAGGCTGGGCACAGTAATGGGAAGAAGGCTGGGTTCCCTTGTTCCAATGGGGCTCATGCTGCTGTTTGTAGCCATTTCTTATTATACAGGAATTGCCCACGAGCTGGTTCCAACAGTTCTGCTGCTTGCTGCTGGAGCTGGACTGATGAACATAACTGTAGGGTCATGGGCAGTTAACGCGTTTTCAATAGCTCCAAAAGAAGTCAGCGCCACGGTCTATGGAATATACAACGGATTTCTTAACGTAATGGGGGCATTTAATTCACTTATCCTGAGCTGGATTATAATTCACATCGGCTTTACAGCAGCAATTTCTAGCATGGTCTTCTTTATGGCTCTGTTCATACTGGCTTACATAGTTTTTATCAGACAGAAGACTTTTGATGCAGCGATTGCAAAAGGACAGAAAATGGTGCAGGAAGCCTTAGGACAAAGAGTTTAAAAAATTTCTTATTTATTTTTTTTAATACATAATTTTATGTTTTTGTTAAAAAATGAACGCGCGGAAAAAGAATTTTTCATCTTTTTTCCCTAAGACCCCGCCCGTAACAGTAGATCAAAACTTTTGTTGATTTTTATGATGTTTTTGCTATCTTACCAGATTTTAAAAGCAATTTTTGCCCTAAAACTTTAGGCAAGGCTAAGCAAGCAATCAAATTGCGCTGATTAATCTTATTATGCTATAAAAATAGCGCTTTAAGCCAAAAATAAAGCATGGTTTAAGCTAGTAATGTCTCATTGTGTTTAAAGTAAAAGCTAGCTGAATATTTTAACGTATAAGTTAGAGATTAAAGCTTCAATCATTAATAAAAACTTAACATGCTAAACCGTTACCTCTTGTAGTTCATAAAAACCCATATGTTGTATAAAAGAACTGCAAGGTAGAAGTAAAGCTTCCTTAAGCTGTAAAGCTTTGACGTTGTCTTTGGCAAAAACTGGTTTATCATCCTGTAAGAAGTCTCTATGGCCCACCTCTTTCTGAACATCCTTCTTATAGCTTTAGGCTTAAGGTCTGTGTTCGTTGCAAAAACTAAAAGCTCTTTTTTGCATTTAACAGCTACAATCCTAACTGTTGCCTGTTCATTTTGCTTTTTTCTCTTGCTGTTCGTTTTGTAAATTATCCCCATCTTTGAACTTCCCGTTAGCGTTAAGGTAATTTATTACGTCAACTGTGTAATATCCTGAATCTAAAAGCAAAATTTTAACCTTTTTGGATAAAAGCCTTCTTACATGTTCAACCTTGCTTTCGTTATTTACAGGCGTAACAGCAACTGTTAACTTTTCATCTCCCATAACGACAGCTGCCGTTGCGA
>JAWDMM010000100.1:0-3499 GCA_046536595.1 Nitrososphaeria archaeon
TTTTGATGTATTTTCCTCATTCACAAGCTTTACCTTTATTCCGTATTCTTGCGCTACTTCCTTGATTCGCTTTATTATTGCAGAATAGCTCCAGAAGTTTGAATTTCTTTCGTTTCCTTTGTCCTGAGCTATGCCCTTTGGGTAGCCTATCTTTATTTGTCCTACCCCTTTATAATACAGTGTCTCTACGATTTCCCTTGTTAGCCCTTCTCTTGCATTCTTTAGCAAAAGAGCGCGCTTTTTGTATAACATTTCAAGCTTTCTGCTAGTTTTCAAGCCGTGCCTTGAAAGCCTCTTTTCTTCTATTGAAATGCGCTTTGTTATCTTCTTGAACTCTGAAAGCACTGAACCTCCTTTAAAGAGCATCCACGAGCCGTCTTCAACAGCAACAGTTGCAAGGTTTACAATGCCTAGATCTATGCTCGCCTTCTTTTCGCCTTTTGGTTTTTTATCTACTTTTACAACCATAGGAATCCTTGCGTACCATTTTTTTCTAACGTTATCATAAAATATCTCAAGGGTTCCTTGCTTGCCAACCCACTTGAGCTTTCCATTGAACTTTAGTCTCATTTTGAAATCCATAAGAAATATTTCGTTTCCTTCAATTTTGTACCTGTCGTGTCTAATCAGCAAAAACAAATCATCTTTCTTTTTGTGAGGAGGCTTAGGCTTCATCCACTTAGGCAATTCACCTTCTTTCTTCTTTTTGCTTAGCTCGAAGAAAGATTTCCACGCAGAAGCGTTCTTTCGCGTTACTTGTTGAACGTTTGCCCCGTGCAATACAGCCTTATATTTCTTATAAACGATTTTTTCTGTTTTATTAAAATCGACAGGCTCGTGCTTTTTGTATTGTTCAAGCCTTAACTTATTCACTTCGTTCCAGCAATCAACGAATGCCTTTCCAAGAGCCTTTAGTTTAGCTTTTGTTTCTTTTCCTGCAATGATGCGCACCGTGTTTGATCGACGCAAGCTTTCTGTTAATTTATCCTAATTAAAAAATATAAATACTTTAGCCTTTTCAGAGAAAACACGTTAGCAAAGTATTTCAGCATCCCCGCCTCTAGAAGAGGCGAGGCTTGCCGTTCATTTTGTCACCATGCTGTAATTCCAGAAACCAAAACCCGCGCTCCCGAAGTGGTCAAATGAAAGCTTTACCCTGAACTCCGCGTTGCCGCTGGACCACTTGAGGTTTTCAAAGCTACCATCTGAAATTTCCGCGTCAGAATAGTAGAGCGCTTCAGATGGTCCAACGCACATCTTCAGGTTCCCATCTGTTATTTCTATTGATGAGAAATTTTCCGTCCTGTACGACCATACATCGCTCTTTGTATTAAAATCATCGTGAACCTCAGGCATGGTTAACAAGATTGCATAAGAATCTTATAATGTTTTTAAGCGTAAGATTTGCAAACCTGAACAACATTATTAATCGTTATTTAATAATCAGATTATCCATTTTGCGTATGCTAAAGGCTTTCTTACTGCAATGCTTGTCCCTGTAGTGCAGGCTATCCAGCAGCCTGAGCACTGATCTACCCTTTTTTTCGCTTCTTCAGGAGGGTTAGAAAGCATCTCCATTATGTCCCTTTCAAGGACATTCCCCAGAGTTATGTCTGTCCTGGCACCGCAAGCTAGCAGGTTGCCCATCGGGTCGACTGAAAAGTAAAGTTTCATGGCATCGCAGATCTTGGGGGTTTGACCATCAAGGTAATCTGGTATCAGCTCTATAAATTGTTTAGGAACAAGAACGCTTATCCCGGAAGCTTTCAGCTCGTTTATTTTTGTTATGAGTTTTCTTACGCTTTCGTTTGATGGGCCAACAGGAGGCATTACTGCCTGGACGTTTACGTAATCGTAAAGCCCTTTCAGGTCATCCAGCGCTTTCATTATATCTTCTGCGTTTGAAGGCATGACCACTGAGCTTATTCCTGTCCTTGCTCCGTTTTCTCTGAGAAGAGAAAGCGCTTTCTTAGCCTTGGCATAAACTCCTCTTGCGCCTCTTACCCTGTCATGAACCTGTTCAGTGCCGTCTATAGATATTGTTATGTAATCAAAAGAACCAGCTATCGCCGGAGCCCTTCTTTCATTTATAAGTGTCCCATTCGTGTTAACGCCGGTGATGCAGCCAAGGCTTCTTGAAAGCGATCCAAGCTCTTCCATATCCTTTCTTAGGAATGGTTCGCCACCGCTGAAATCAAGGGTAGGAACTCCTGTAGCACATATTTTCTTGACCACCTCTTTTGCTTTATCCGTATTAAGCTCTGGCGCGTGTCCCTGCCTTATAAAGCAGAAAGAGCACATGAGATTGCATCTGAAAGTGACAAAATAAGAAGCAAAAATGGGTGCGGGGTTTTTCCCAGATCTGATGTCTGTGTACCTCTTTATTGTCCTCAGCCAGGCCCTGGGTCCTCCTATTTCTATGCCCATTTTACATAAGATTTGTATTTTGAATATATAAAAATTCTCAGATAAATCTATTGCAGAATTGTTACTTCGATTATTGCTGACTTTTTTCTTGCTATTATATCGTGAAATACATAAGAAAAGAACTTTTCAATACAGCACCTTGTAACCTTTTTTAGCGCTGTTTCTCTTTCCTCTCCATAAAGTATCCTTGCTCTTCCCTTGTAGGTTTTGCCCCTGCTCTTTCCAAATATGGTTGATGGTTCGATCAGCACTTCGGGGTTTCTCTTTATCCTCTTAACCTTCCCGCTTTCTGCACCAGTATGAATGAGTATCCTGTTTTCGTCTTTACCTATGAGCACCGTGGTCTTTACAAGCGTGCCGTCTTTTTTGTAAGTATATATGTTTGCATACTTTGACCTCATAATATCTTCCGGTCTGACCTCCTCTCCGCCCTTGAAGAGGCGAGGGTTCCCTGAAGGTCTCAAGGGTTACACCCCTTTACGGGTGCTACTCTGTTGTGATCTACGATGAAAGATATAGGCTTCTTTACTGTCGAAACAATTACGTTCACTGCTTTTTTGAGAATGTTCAATGCGCCGTTAAGGTCTGAATGAAGTCTGTGTCCTTTAGGGCAACTAACTACTCCTCTCGGGTTTCTTTCGACTTCTACATCATCATGATAAGCACAGTACTTTGAAGTATTATACTCAACAACCTCAAACACTTTTATCCCATACTCTTGAGCCTTAAGTTCTATTGTATCCATGAGTTTGCGATAAGACCAAACGTTTACCGTAAATTTATTGCCCTTCTCCTGAGCTATCTCAAAAGGGTAGCCTAAGTATATAGTTGAAACGCCTAGCCCGTGCAACTCTTTTACTAAGTGGGAAGCAAAATTCCTGTACAAGTGACGAAGCCTTCTCTTTAATTTCCCGTGCAACCTCCTCTTCTCTTTTAATAACTCTTCATACGCTTCATATTTACCCAAATTTTTTGTTTTGTCTGCCAATGATTGTACTTCTGCTATTTTATTTTCAAAGTAGAAATAATCTTCCTTAGCCCTAACGCCTTTGTACAGCAACCAAGTTCCGTC
>JAWDMM010000101.1:0-3498 GCA_046536595.1 Nitrososphaeria archaeon
AAACTTTTGTTGATTTTTATGATGTTTTTGCTATTATACCAGATTTTAAACAAGATTTTAAATGCGATCTTTGCCCTAAAACCTTAGGCAAAGCTTAGTAAACCATCAAATTGCGCTGATTAACCTAAATTATCTTTATTATGTTATAAAAATAGTGCTTTAAGCCAAAAATGATGCATGGTTTAAGCTAGTGAAGATATCTCATTGTGTTTAAAGTAAAAGCTATCTGAAGATTTTAACGTATATGTTAGAGATTAAAGCTTCAATCATTAATAAAAACTTAACATGCTGAACTGTTACTTTTTCTCTTTTATAGTTAATAAAAACCCATATGTTGTATAAAAGAACTGCAAGGTAGAAGTAAAGCTTCCTTAATCTGTAAAGCTTTGACGTTTACGGCGGAGATGTAATGATTAAAATGAGTGACGGGCGATCATAATAACCCATTGTATTTTATAATAAACAAAATCAATGTATTAAAAATTAACAATAAATATTTATTTATGCAAAAAATAATTATTTATGGCAAAAAAGATATTAAGACGGATCCAGAAGATAGGAAATTCTTCCTACGCTATAGTTCTTCCAAAAAACTGGATCAAAGATCTGAAGTTAGAAAAGTCAGACCTTTTGGCTGTTGAACTCGAGGGCTCAAAGCTGTCCATTTATCCATCACATAAAGTTTCTGAAAAAGAAGAACTTGAGTATACAATAAAAGTTTCAGAAGACGAGAAGGTATCCCTGATTATTCGCATGTTCATTTCAGCTTATCTTCTTGGTGCCAGATCAATAAAGGTTGAAGCTAAAGAAAAAAAGCTTCCAGCCACACTGAAAGATGAGCTGAAAAAGTATGCAAGGGACATCATGATAGGAATTGAAGTTGTTGAAGAATCCTTGGAGAAAATAACTTTCCAGGAGCTTGTTTCATGGCCATCAATGAACCTGTTTGGGCTGATAAGAAGAATGCATAGCATAGCCCTGAACATGGTTAAGGATTCGTATTCTGCTTTGATAAATGACGACGACGATATAAGAGAATCAGTCGTAAGTTCAGACACAGAAGTTGATAAATTTTATTTCTATGGCATTAGAGTACTTAATGAGGTTGTATACAACAGAGATATGCTTCAAAGTTTCGGATTAACCAGAGATGTTCATATATTGATATCTAAAAGTTTGCTGAAAAATATAGAGAGGATAGCCGATCATGCTGTAAGCATAGCATCCATCAGAGGTTTTAGCATTTCGGAAAGCGACAGAAGAAAACTTCAAGCTCTTTACGAAAAAGTTTTGAGCTTTTTTGAAAAGTCTTATGAAGCCCTTGTTTCTCAGGACAAATTTAAAGCTAACGAGATAATAGATTATGTACAGGAAATCAGAAAAGAGATGGAAAATTATTCTTCAATCCTTCAAAATGTCATTGAACACTTTGAGAGAATAGCGGAGTATACTTCAGACATCGCGGAAAACATAATCGATTATTCTGTAAGCAACGAAGTATTAAAATACTAAAAATATTTTCTTGTAGTTTACGCCAATACCTGCGTTTCATTAGAGATTATTTCAAGAGGTACTCCTTTAGGTTCTTCAAGATAGGTGGTAAGAACCGCACCTGTCAGGCTCAACAGCCCAAGGCCCAGAAATATTAAGGGAAGCCCGTAAGTTATTTTCCAGATCGGCATGTAAAGCGTAGAAATGGCGGCTCCAAGTTTGCCAGCTGCTGCTGAAATTCCGTGCCCGGTTGACCTACTGCTTGTAGGATAGATTTCCGAAGGTATTATAAAAGTTGTAGTGTTGGGACCTAAGTTTATTGCATAAAAAGACATTGCAAAAAGAGAGAATGCTATGAGAGGGTCTGAAAGTTTCTGAAGCGTAAAACTTGTTAAAAAGTATATAACTGCCATAAAAACGAATCCTGCGATCTGAAGCGCCTTTCTGCCTGCTCTGTCTATCAGCGCAACGGCAGAAAAGTAACCCGGTAATCCGACTATGTATGGCAGACCGCTCATCAGTATGGCTTTGCTAAGAGTTTCTTCCATAAGCTTAGGCACAATAGTGCTGGTTATAAGTGAAGAATAAACGCCAGTTCCATAAAGAGCTATGTCCAGGATGAACCAGGTAGTTGTCGTTATCAAAAGGGGTTTCCAGTAATTTTTTATAAATCTTGAAAAACTTGACCTTTCTTTCTGAACTCTATCAATACCTTTCTGAGACAAGTCATAGTTTGACTGTATTCCAAAGTACTCAGCTGCTTTTTTAAGTTCGTTGATATCTTTTTTTACGTGGTATGAATATCTAGGAGTCTCTGGCATCTTTCTTCTGAAATATATCACTGCCAGAGCGGGTATTGCAGCTACTCCTAGGACCGTTCTCCATGCAATTGAAGGAGGAATAAAAAGCGCTGAAACTATTCCAACGAGCACCGCTGCTATGATTCCTAACCCTTGGTTTGAAAATACCAGAGCAACCATTTTTCCTCTGTCCTTTGCATTTCCGTATTCTGATGCTATGACTGATGACACTGGATAGTCGCCTCCTATACCCACTCCAAGCAAGGCTCTGCTAGCGATCAACCAGTATATGTTTGGTGAAAAAGCTGAAAGTATAGCGCCTAGGGCCAGCAGTGTGGCCTCAAGCCCGTAAACTTTTTTTCTGCCTAATTTGTCAGATATTATCCCGAAAAGCAGCTGACCCACTATGGCAAATAATATGGCCGAAGTTGCAAGATACGCAGAGAGCGGAAGAGAAAGAACCTTTAAGTTAAGAGGAAATGAAGGTTCAGCGTAAACACTAAGAATGTAAAGCACTATTGTTATGCTGAAAAGATCATAAGCATCTGTGAAGAATCCCATACCTGCTATAAGAGAAACTCTAACGTGTTTTAAAGACAGTTTTAGCGAATCAAAATGGTTTAGCGTTTTTATACTCATTGTTTTTTGTTTTAATTTATGTGAAATTTAAATATAATCTATTTATAAAATAAAATATATATATAATTTAAAAAATAATTATTTTTTACAGAACTGCATATCCTTGATTCAGATTCAACTTTATCGCTCGATAAGCGTTTAAATACGAATTAGACCAATAAATAACAAGGCGAAAAGTATGGGGTTAAAAGCTGAAGATTTAGAAAGGATAGCATTCGTTTCAGACCCAAAAATTTCACCCGATGGTAAGAAGGTAGTTTTTGTTGTCACAAGACCTTCTATATCAGACAACAGGTACTATTTAAAGCTTTGGGTTTATGACTTGGAGAAGGACGAAGTTTTTCATATTACAAACGGACCTTCCGATTACTCTCCCGTGTGGGCAGAAGATTCAGGAAAAATCTTTTTCCTTTCAAGAAGAACGTTAAAAGAAGATGAACCAGGACTTGAGCTCTGGGAAACTGACATAAAAAATTGTACGGAGCCAAGATTGATCATCAAGCAGGATAAAGGGTTTGAAATTTTTGGCATCAGCAACGGGAAAGCTCTGCTCAACATTCCTAACCCC
>JAWDMM010000102.1:0-3390 GCA_046536595.1 Nitrososphaeria archaeon
AATGTAAATGTAGAGTTTAATGTAAACAATAACTTAAAGCTTCCAACTGAAGTTAAAAATAATTTAATAAAAAAGATACGCGAAATGCCAACTGATGATTATAAACCACTAGAGAACGCTTACTACAAGATTAAAAACAGATAATTAATTTCTGTATAACACTTAAACTCCGAAAAATGTTTTCCCTTATCTGGAAATTATTTAATGGTCTTAAACATGTAGCTGATAAAAGCAAATTAAGCAGATTTTGGCTAAACCTAATGAAGATATATTGGCTTGCATGCTTAGCGAAGATCAGATTAATGCATCGCTAATGTAAAGCTTGAAGGAAAACTTACTAACAGGGAAATTGCAAGGCGTACAAGGGATATCAACTAGAAGAGTACAGCAGGTTTTCAGCAAATACAAAAGTACAGGGGTTATTCATGTTCAGAAAAAAGTAGGGAGACATAAAAGGCCTGTTCCTAAAAGCGTTAAGAATGAAATCGTTAAGCTTTGCAGAAAATGCAGAATTAGCATAAGCTATATCAACAAGATGCTACGTGCAGATGGATTAACAGAAATGACAAGATCGACAAGTCCTCAAAAAGGCTGGATTTGCCTTAAGCAAACCTAAAAATTGGCACAGAAAGAAATTGAATTATGGAAAGAGAATGTTCTAATTCATTGTTGCACATTGATTGGTATAAAATAAGAGATCCTTGGTGGAAAAGTTTATGGCTAACAGTGTATAAAGATGATTCTTCTAAGTATTAAGTTGATGCATTAATGAAATAAATTATGTACGGCAAGCCTGAGGAGATCCTTTCAGACCGCGGAACAACTTTCTATGTTATTGAATCAGATAAAAGGGAGAAGGGATTAACTGAGTTTGAGAAGATCTTTGATATATTTGAAAAAGTGACGTTCTTCAATTCCGCCGATGAATTCATACACTTATACAGCTTTATAAGGCCTCGCTAAGCCTTTGGCATTGAAAAGCTTGAAACGCCAGCAATTACATTATCAAAGGTTACCAAAGAGGGAAGCGATCGTAAATAATTCATTTAATACATTAAATTGTTCTCAGTAAAAACCTACCTTGCGCTTTATCTTTCATCAAATTTTTGTTAGATCTGTAAGCAGTTTAAACTCCTAAAGTTAATTTTGTAGAGTATATGTCATCCAAAAATCTTCCTGAATATGATACCTGGACTATGTCTGCAATAGGCGCTAAAATATTAAGAACTCCTTTAGCTTTTTCTTTATCTTTTATTTTGAAATCAGAAAATATAATCAGCATAGGCCTAGACATCTGAGGCAAAGGCATTCTCAGCCTATATTTTTCTATTAACTGCTTTAATGCAGGGGCTAGCTCCTTGTCATCTTTTTCTTCGATAACCTTCAATTCATCAAGGTTTTTAGTTATGTCTTTTATTGACTGAGCCTTAGGATCCCATAGAATTATGATTGTGCTTAACTTTGGTTGCATCACGCTGGAAAAGGATACTATCTTTGGAACTTCGGCAATTACTTTTCTTAGCTCGTCTTCTAATATTGGGCCGGATGGGTCTACTAGCACATATACGTTCCCCCAGCCAACATAAGCTGTGGAAGGAAGCATAGGATATCTTCTATTATACCTTTTAGGATTCTGCATTATACTTTTCTGATACCACAACCTTATTGCTAGAGACAGGCTGTTCAATGAGAACCTCCACGGTGCAGATTTTATTGCGTTTATGAAAGATTCTCCTATTGCTCTACCGCGCTTTGCATCTTGCTCCTCCACTTCGTATTTTATCATATTCGCAATATTGTAGTATGCATTCTGCTTCTCATCAGGTGTTGCAGCATTTTTGATTTCATTAGAATAAGTTCCTCTTATCATTAAAGTTCCTCTCGTTACTCTCCCTTCTTTTACGGCCTCCCCGTCCTCTATATCCTTGATTTTCAGCGTCTCGCTTATTTTGCTTCTAGCTAGCAAACCTGAGGGATTGTCCTCAGGCAGAACGTTTGTACCTTTGCTGATCCCTTTAACACTCCTCATTATCTTATAGTATATTTCTATTTCATTTGCATTTTTCAGATAATCTAACGCTATTTGGAACTCGCTTGCTATGACTTCGTCTGTTGCCATTCCTATTTTTTCGAGTTCTTTTAACACATCGTAACCGAAATCTAAGCCTATATACCTGTTAACAACAGCATCTGCAGCATAATTCCATATTATAGGGTTTTTATTCATCCTATTTCTAATGTGCATGAGTGTGGCGTGCATGACTTCGTGAAGCAATATCAGCTTGCTTTGGTGTACAGAATATTTTAAAAGATCGTTTGTTATGTATAGCTCGCCCGTTTCGTCGTTTGCTGTAGCCGGTGAACCGTTAGGCAACTCCTTAACATAGACTACATCAAAGCTCTTTAGCAGGCTAACGTAATAAAACTGCCTTTCTATGGAAAGCTGGCTGATAACAAAATCTATATCTTGATAAAGCATATCCAAATAATGATTTTCAGACATATAACAAATTATAAATTGCACAGCGATATAAAAATCTTAATTCAGCAAAAGCTCTGACGCAATGCTCTAAAATGGATAATTAATCTTTCTATAGCTTTATTTGAAATATCTCATCTGAGTTTATTTTAAGATTATATGGGGCAATTTCCATGGCTTAAGTATAACAGTTTGATTAGCAAAACGATCTTTATACTTTTCCCATATCCTAAACTCCCAAACGCTAGCCCAGAAGATTATGTACTTTGCATTTTTGCATTTGCTACAAAAATCAATAGCAGATTCAATCCTCTTTTTTAATCTCATTTCAGGATGATATTCATCGCCTTGAAATGTTAAAAAAGATGGTTGTATAAATACAAGCAAAGTATCAGTACATTTTCCCGGTTCACCGAGTATACGCGGTCTAACGTTTATTTCCCCTCTTGATCGCCCATATATGTCACTAAATACATCAGGAAAGATGCGCCTATACGTCCACCACGGCTCGACATATGGAAACAAATCATCATCTGGAAACTCTTCGTCAAAAAACCGTTCGATCTTATTTAATCCTTCAAAAAGTCCAATTATTTTATCAGGTAATTCTTTATTTTCCATAGAGAACGCCTATTAAAAAATTAGAATTTTTATTATAAATACTTTGCTATACGTGCGGCTGTGGGACAAAATTGTTGTAAGAATTTATATTAACAGTCTGCATTATCATAGGTTAGTATTTAATCCATGATGTTATGTATATTTTATGAATTCATTCATGATATAAGCCATGCAAACTTATATCTATGATAAGCTCATAGAGCATATTGATAAAGGACGAAGACATAATCTCAGTTCTTAAGCAGATTGAAGATCACATAAAAGATGAGCTGAAAAGCAGGCCTGAGAAG
>JAWDMM010000103.1:0-3297 GCA_046536595.1 Nitrososphaeria archaeon
TAACCGGGAAAACCGTGTTCCCCATCAGAGCTGTAAATGTAGAGAAAAAGAATGCGATCGGGTTTCCCTGTTTAGTTATCATTACAACAGCTCCAGACATGGCCGCTATGCCGAATGACGAGAGCAACAAAAGAATGAATATTATGGATGCTGTCATTATTCCAAAAGGTGAATACCTGACACCCAGCCCAAAGCCTATAGCTAAAATGACAATCATATTTATGCTGTTTAAAGCAAAACCCCACAGGCTGGAATAGGTTAGAAAACCTAACACGCCTGACGGAGAAAGGACGTAATATTCAAGAGTGCCATAAAGTTGCTCGTTTCTTAACCTCTGGCTTACCGTGGTTATCGTTGAAGAAACATATCCCTGAAAAGCCAGCCCTATGACCACAAAGGCCGTATAGTTACCTCCGCCCAGCACTGAAACTATTTTGTTGCCCAGCGCTGTCCCGGTAAAGTAATACGTAAAAACAGGTATTATCCAGCTTAGCATGGTTAGTGCTGCGTTCGTTTTGTAGCTTATCCAGACCTTGAATCCTCTAATATAAAGATAAGCATAAAGCTTAGACAGGACGCTCACGTGCCCATGCGCCACCTCTTCTGAACTGATAGGGTCTGAAATCCTGTTCGGTTTCACCAGCAAGAGCTATGTAAGCATCTTCTAAAGATGGCGTTATTTCATAATAATCCGAAGTGTACAGTTCAACCAAAGATTTTGGTCCTCTTATAACAGCATAGCCGTTTTCATACCTTGTTATGAACTTTTCGAGTGAAGGAGCAACAGCGCTCAGCTTGGCTTCTACTATTTTCCCGGCCATGTTTATGATTTCTTCTGGTGAACCCTTTGCAATTATTTTGCCGTTTTTTAAAATGTATATGTCATCAGCAAGCTCTTCTATTTCGTGCATAAAATGGCTGGTAAGAACTATGGTTCTGTCCACAGAAAGCTTTCTTACTAACTGTCTAACTTTTCTTGCTGAAGCAACGTCCACACCAAGCGTGGGCTCATCCAGAAGAATTATGTCAGGATCATGCATTAGAGCTCTGGCAATCGCAAGCCTCCTGAGCATCCCCGTGCTGTAATGCATTGTTGGCTCATCCCCCCACTCTTTTAATCCCACCAGATCTAGCAGTTCGTACGCTCTATTTTTAGCTTCTTTAATGCTCATATCGTACAGGGAGCCGTAGAAGAGCAGATTCTCCATTCCGCTTAACCTGTAATAGAGAAGCCTGTCGCTGACCGTAACAAGACCTATATGCTTTCTTACATCATTCGGTTGAGATACAACGTCATACCCATCTACATAAGCGCTTCCGGAAGTTGGCAAAATCAGCGTTGAAATTATTTTCAACAAAGTTGTTTTCCCCGCACCGTTAGGACCGACGAGCGCTGTAATTTTCCCCCTTTCGGCTTTGAAGTCAATACCTTTTAGCGCTTCCACCTTCCACTTTTTACCTGTGAATACCTTTGTAATAGAGTGAGTTTCTATCATTCCGTTCACCCAGTTAGCCCAGCAAGAATCTTAAGCGCATCCCTTAGCTGTGATTTGCTGTTTATATCGATCATGGACAGCCTGTTTTTTAACTTTAGGATGGCCTTTAATCTTGCTTCCTCGAGGACCTTTGCCCCTTTACCTGTGAGGCCGATAGCAACCTTTCTTCTATCTTTCCTGTTTTCGATTCTGTAAAGCAGCTTCTTGAGCCTCATTTTTTCGACTATTTTGCTGGCTGTGGGCTTTGAAACTCCTAGGTACAAAGCTATATCGTCTATAGAACAGTCCTTGTTTCTGTTTACATACGATAAGATCCTGAACTGGGGAACTGAAAAGCTGATGTCTTCTCTCATCCAATTTCTAAAAGTCCTTGAAGCTTTGAAAATGTTTTCTAAAAGCTCTTCGGCTAACTTTTCGTCAGGATCGTTTGACAATCTAACGATTAGATAATCTAACTAGTTTATACGTTTTTTGTCTTTATATCACTTTTTATCACTCGACTTACCTTATAGTCCATAGTTTCTTCTTTGTCCCTCCTGTCATCTATCCTTACAGTGGTAACTATCCTGTTTATACCGTGTTTGTTTAGCTCATCGTGAACCGCTTGAAGCACATCGCCCACTTGCTTTACGTTTTTCAGCTCAAACGAAGTTCCCATTGGGCCTACCTGATACTTCAGGTTCATTTTTTCTATGACCTCAATAACCTTTTTTATATAACTGCTTACGCTCGTTGAGTTTGTGCCTATCGGGTCAACAGCTATTTCAACTATAACGCTCATAAATGTATCAAGCATAAATTTTCTATTATAGTTTTCGTTTGATTCAAATGGTAGCGAAAAATGGTACTATGAGAGGTACCATAACGCTCAGGATTATCCCGTTTATTGTAGAAATCAGAGCATAATCGGGGCCTAAACCTTCACTAAAAAGGCCTAGGGTCGTGTCCATTGATGTGGCCCCGCCGACAGCTATCAGACCTTCCGGGTTCTTTCCGAGTCTTAAAAGAAATGGGACCAGAATAAACGTTAGCTGTTCTCTAAAGAAGTTCACAAGAAAAGCGATTATGCCTGCACCTGGTCCAAAATACTTTGCTACGAGGGGTCCATCTAGCGTGTACCAGCCGAAGCCGAAAACTATAGAAAAAGAAAGGTTCAACGGTTTGAAAAATAGCATGTACATAAAGAAAGAGGACAAAAATCCTCCCGAAATTGCTGTTAAAACCGAAAGCATTGCGCCTTTCCATGCTTTTAAAAATGAATTAAAATCAAGGACGTTTCCTACCTTTATCCCTACAAGAAAAATGAGCAGAATGAGCTCAATCTCCAGGATTAAATCGAAGGGAACACTAACTTTTATAAAGAAACCAAGAAAATAGCCCAGAATCAAAGAAATAAGGTAAACGAATTCTCTGATGTCTATATTTTTGCTTTTGCTGAACTGGAATTTTCTCTTCCAGACAAATCCTACGCCATACGTAAGTAAAACTGTAACTAAAGCCGCTATAAAAGATAAAAAAAGGAATACTAAGAAGGTTTTCATGTAAACCTCTTCTGCACCCCAGTAAGAGATCGTTATTATAAGGATTATCACAGCAGCCTTAACGGCTGCGTCAGGCACAGAAGCCTTTAAACGGCCAAGCGCTATAGCCAGCACATACACGACAACCAGATAAAAATAAAACAGCATAAACACTTACCCACAAAGGCTTTTAAAACTTTTATTGATGTAAAGCTAAAGAGTTTTATGCAAAAGGTCTTGGTCTCATTTAGGTTTTTTGATGAATGGATAAAATTTCTGAA
>JAWDMM010000104.1:0-3293 GCA_046536595.1 Nitrososphaeria archaeon
CAAAGTTAATGGGTCATGACCGCAAGGGTTGGGGTTGGGGTAAGGCCTCGATAAACTAATTGCGGGCTGACCCGTTAACAAGGTATCGGAGGGATTTGACACTGGGGATTGCCCCGAATGGGTAAGTGATATATCCCTCATAAAATGACAGAGATACACTAGCTCACTCTATAACCCGTGACTAAAAATGCTAAATGGCATCGTTCTAAACAGCACAATAGTTACTATTGAAACGCTAACATACAGGAAAAGCATCGCCGATAAATTAATAAGCAGCTCACATGGGTACCCCACCCTAACCAGTAGATCAAAACTTTTTAGTGCAGGATGGCTGTTTAACGTTATGGCAATAAACAGCATCCTGTGATCTAATAATGGTAACAAGTACTTATTATGCATTTATGATTTTATCGACAAAGCTATGAACATAAAGGCTCGAGATAGAGAATCGATAAAGAAAGTAATAGTTCTTTCTTAAATAACGAACTCTTATGTTGAAGGGACTGCTTCATCAATTGATTTATGCGGACAGACTGTAAGGAACAACCTAAAGCAACAGGACCCAGAGCGAGTTCTACTTTCGCCCCTTAACCCCCGTTATTTGTTAAAACTTGTATTACAAAATTTTTTATGCCATTTTAAACGTTATTGTGTAAACATGTTTGTTTAATAAAAACAAAATTTAAAAACTATAGATTATAAACAAAAGCATGGAGTTTAAAGAACTTGATGATATGCCTCTGAACAGTTTCTTGATATTTATGACGCTCCTTGTAGGATTAGGATCTTTTTTGGATGGATACGACCTTCTTAACGTAAGCATAGCATTGCCTTTTTTGATAAAAACCATGAATATAACTGCTCCTGTTCAGGGAATGCTCGGCACGGCCACATATTTGGGTGGAGTTTTTGGCGCTTTTCTTTTCGGAATATTCAGCGATCTTAGAGGAAGAAGGAGCGCTCTAATAGTTGATCTGTTTTTCTTTTTTATAGCCTCTATTCTATCAGCCTTTATACATACCCCTTTTCAGTTGCTAGTTCTTAGATTTGCGATTGGGTTTGGAATAGGCGCGGACATAGTTTCGGGACCAGCTCTTTTATCTGAGATGCTTCCAAAGAGTAAAAGAGGGGAAATGCTAGGTATATCCCTTCTTATGATGCCCCTCGGTGGGCTTGTAAGCGTGCTTGTAGCTTATGCTCTTTATGCTTCTGGAGTTTCTGCTTTTATAATATGGAGGTTAATCTTTGCTTTTGGTGCTGTTCCGGCCTTGCTTGTAATATTGCTCAGAAGTTGGCTTACCGAATCTCCCAGATGGCTCGCAATGTTTGGAGATCCTAAAAAACATGCTAAAGAGTTCAGTATATTTAGTATAAAAGTGTAGAGCAGCGCTAAAGAAAGCTATTCTGAACTTTTTAGTAAGTATAAACGAGGGCTTGTGTATTCGTCTGTAGCCTGGTTCACTGCTGGCACTACGTCTATGCTTACTATATTTACCCCGCTTATACTTGAAAAATTTGCAACAAAGAGTTATTGTGCAGATGATACATTTAACGCTTATAGTTTGGTTGTTCGCTCTTTCTGGAGCCGTTGTTGCGGCACTGTTGCACGATTATGAAGGAAGAAAAAGGCTTGTGTTATTTCTGTTGCGCTCAGGAGTTTTTTACGTACTTCTTGGCGCTTCGTTATCGAAAAACGCTTACGTTCTTGAGCTTTTTCTTTCACTCGCCATGTTCTTCTCTTTTATAAATGTAAGCGGCGCTTATACCATCCAGACTGAAGTATTTCCTACGGAATTAAAAGGTTTTGCCGTCACAAACAGTTTCAAAATAAATAGCTTTATATTGGTGCTTGTCATATAATATTCTGTGCCTGAAAGATCTTGAAAGAGGCATGTTTGCTTTTCGGCCTTCACCCAAGGAACATTATTAGATATTCAAAAGTTCCTTCTAGTACACAGAAAGATGACTTAGGAGGTCGTGAAGCGTGCTAAAGAGCTATTCGCTCAAGCATGAGCTCGGGGATGAGCTCTTTCCGCTCCTCAAAGCTTACAGAGATGCTGTTAACAGCGTACTTGAAGAGCTTTGGAACAGCATAGAGTGGAGAAAAGTGAAGGTTAATGGAAAGAAGCAGTGGAGGCTCTTGCCAAAGTACAAGATTGACATCCACAGCAGAGAGTACAAGAAGAAGCTCAGGGACAATATTCTTGAAGATTGGCCTTACGCAGCCCACTGGGTTGACTCAGCAATAAAGACAGCGTACTCAATATTTAAATCATGGAGAAAGAACTACGTTAAAGGAGAGAGAAAGAGAAAGAAGCCCACAGCAAGAAGGCTATTCGCAAGAGTAAAGCAAACGCTCATCAAGCTTGAAGGTGAAAGGCTTAGGTTAACGATTAAACCTGGCGAGCATGTTTATATTGACCTCTCTAAAAGGTACTTTCCTCTACCTAAGGAAGTGTCCTCAGCGGGCCTTGGCGAACCAATAATAACGATTGAAAAGGTGCACCTTCCAGTTCACTATAAGGATGAGAACCAAGAAAAACCAAGCGTGGCTTGGGATTTCAACCTGCTTTCCTTAGATGGCTACTCACCAGGTACAGGTTGGGTTAGGGTAGACACATCGAAGCTAGCGTCGGTGCACATCTCATCCTTTGAAAAAAGAAGAAGCGTGCAGAGGAAGGCTTCAAAGTCAAAGAAAGCAAAGAGGGTACTTGCTAAGTACTCGAAAAGGGAGAGGAACCGTGCTAAAAAGCATCAGCTAGAAATTGCTCGCGTAATCCAGTCTGTTGCAGGTGTTGTTGGCCTAGAAGAACTATCAAAGCAGGGCATGTACATGCGTTCTCGCTTATGGAACAGGATGATTTCGAGGAGCGACTGGAGGAGCATCTCAAGGATACTTATAGGGAAGATGGGTGAAGCTAAAGTTAAGGAGCTCGACCCCTACGGCTCATCATCATACTGCTCCAGGTGTGGGTGGGAAAACAAAGACCTGAATGGAGCAGTTTTTGAGTGTGGTAGGTGCGGGCTCCGAATAGACAGGCAGCTAAACGCAGCAATAAACCTCTACATGCGCCTCAAGTTCGGGTACACAACAAATTGGGATGGCAAAAAGAAGAGCGTTGAACTGAGGATGGAGGGCGCTTCCCAGAAGGAGTGGTGGGATCATGTAGTCCTGCCATCCCTTCTGGGTGGGTGCGTCCTGACAGGGGCGGAGCGGAAGACTCCCGATGAACTCGTGAGGGAGTTGCATGAAGCTGTGAAGCCCAAGCTCTACGCGTACGATAGGTATGCTG
>JAWDMM010000105.1:0-3265 GCA_046536595.1 Nitrososphaeria archaeon
ATATCAGATCCAAACGGTATTGAGTCTGAAAAGTTCCTTAGGCTATTAGCAGACTTTATTTTTACTTCATTTAGCACAGTGCCATTTTCATCCATTACAGTTGCATTTATAGTTGCCTTATGAAGATCCAATCCAACGTACATGTGTTTTATGTCAACTGATTTCCTAATATCCTTAATCCTGCTCACATATTAGTTCACAAGCACTACAGAATGTCTATATAAAATTTTATATATAAACGAGGTTTTTTATATCATTTATTATAAACCTACTTTATGCAGGAGAACAGCATTGAAACCAGATCGTTAAAGAGATCTTCAGTAAGCTTTCTGGAAACTCTTTATAACTCTCTTGCAGGTCAGGCTCCGGCCTACAGCATAGCTGCTGGTGCTGCGCTCATATTAGGATACAGCTACGGTGCTGCGCCTCTGGCTATGCTGATAACGCTGCTCGGGATACTTCCTGTAGTATACGCTATATATGTTCTTTCAAGGAAGTATGTCAATGCAGCAAGCTTTTATGATTATGTAAGGAGAAACCTTGGTGAGGGAGCAGGCTTTGTAAACGGTATAGTTTATACTGTTTTCTACAGCATACTTGGCATAGGCTCTGAAGCCATAGCTTTTGGTTACCTCGGTTATGAAAGCGTTTATGCTGTAACAGGTTTAAATGTTAACCCCCTTTTTTTCGTTGCTTTACCAGTGATTGTTGCGTTTATAATAGCATATCTCGGTATAAAGCCGAGCGTGAGGGCAGAAGTGATCCTAACATCTATAGAGATAGTTACGCTTCTTGTTTTTTCTTTTATGAGCATAGTAAGTCATTTTTCAGCCCTCTCGCTTTACCCCTTTACATTTCAGGCAACCTTTCAATCAAGCCCATCAGCTATTCTCGGAGCCATAAGCGCGGGGCTGATTTTCGGAGTAACATACTTCATGGGTTTTGAAGTAAGTACCATGGTTTCAGAAGAAGCTAAGGATCCAACAAGGTCTGTCCCATGGGCAACTCTGGTTGCAACGCTTATAATGGGCTTTCTTTATATCCTCGTTCTATATTCTGTACTTATTGACATAGGGATAAGTTCTAAAAGTATAAACAGCTTTGTAAACCTTGCAGAAGGTGCTGGTCCAAATCCTGTATATTCCCTTATAAGAGATTATTTGGGTTATCCCGGAGAAGTCCTTTTTGCTGTTAGCGTTCTAATCAGCGTTCTAGGCTCCTACCTTGCCACGCTAAACGCAACTGCTAGAATGCTTTTCGGGATGTCAAGAGAAAGGCTAATGCCCCGTTTTTTAAGCTCTGTTCATTTAAAGTTCAGATCTCCAGACAAGGCGCTAGTTTTTAGCACGATTCTGGCCCTCATTTCTGCGATCATTTCATATTTTGTTGCATTTATATCTGGTTATTCAGGGGTTGCTCTCACTTACAACGCAATGGAGATAGCTTATGCTGCAGACACTCTATTTTATGTGTTCAGTCTGCTGCTCATCGCATTATCAGCTATAAAGATAACAGGCATGAAGAGTAAAATCATTATATTTACAGGCATGATCCTGCTTGGTATAACTTTCTACTTTTCAATAACTTACATAACATACATGTATGTGTTTCTTACATCTCTTTTTATATCAGTCATGACTTACTATTTTACAAAAAGATGGATAAACCGGTCAAAACTTTAACTGGTAGGGGTTAAGGGACGAAAGTCCACTTCTTTGAGCTTTAGATAGCCCCTTACAACAGGTTTTTATATAAAGAAAAACATCACATTGTTAGTGCCCAACTTAGAGAAGAATGCCTAAGATCAGAGATAGGAGGGGGGTTTCGATCTACGTAGGCGCACGCAGGTACGCATCAGCGTACCTATCGTACGCGTAGAGCTTGGGCTTCACAACTTCATGCAACCCCCTCACGAGTTCATCGGGAGTCTTCCGCTCCGCCCCTGTCAGGACGCACCCACCCATTCATATGCCTTCCACTTTACTGAAGGCATCATGGGAAACGCAAACCATCTTCAGTCCCCTTCCTCCTCTGTGTGTGCACGTACTCTTCAATCTTTTCCTAAAGGAGTAGGGTCTTTGCTACCACCCTACTGCCCATGCACATACAAATTGTTCATATCCAGAAATACATATAAACCTATCTATTTTGAAACTGCAGACTATGACAAACCTTGCTTAGGAGAAAGGCTGGCACTCATGTTAAGAAGGTTTGTTAAGACAACAGGAGTTTGTCCTGTTTGCAGAACATATGTTAAGCTTAACATGTTTGAGTTCACGTGCCCCTGTTATAACTTCGACAGAGATGCGGCTTCAGCAATCGTAATATTGAAGGATAGGCTTTCCCTATGGAACGTAGGTGAGAAGCCGCGTATGACTTTGCTAATATGGTGGAATACTTTGCAAGTATTCCGCACGTAAGCTTATCGATGAACCAGGAACTGTCCGTAAGGTTAGGATGGTTCATCTGGTGTCATTCACTGAAAAAATCAAATGATCATGGAATGAAAACCCCAGTGGGGTTAAAGCTTTTGAGCCGGAGTTTGACAGAGTAACACCCATAAAGGGTGTAACCCTTAAGACCTCAAAACCATAATCCATCGGGGTAGTTAGGAGGTCAGAAAAATAAGATATCAATTATCATGTTTATCAGAAAGCATGGCTTGAACTCATAAACTCCAACCTGTATATTGTACAGTTTACTAAAAACACTATGGCATTACGTGCTGTCTGCGCAGACGTTTTTCTTTTATCTTTTTTGTTCCGTATTTTTGTAGATAAGTTTCAAGAATCTTGATCACGTCTTCAACGCTGTTTGTTTTTCTTATAAGCTGTGAAAGCTCATGCTCGCCTAAATAATTAAGCCAGTCGGCTATGTGTCCCTGCTTTAAGTGATACTCTACTGCAGCTTTATCGTATTTAGAAAGGCACATTATAGAGTAGTACAGCCCAGGAACATCGCACGCAATCCCTATTACCTTTCCAAATGATTTAAAATAAAACGGCTCCATAAATATTTTTAAAACAAACATGTATTTACGCGTTGATCTATAACTACTTCTAAGGTTCAGCAGAGAAATGTTTTTATATTCTTTTCTCATTATTAAAGTATTGCAATGAGCAGTAAGACATTAAAGTTCTTACCTTTAGCAGTGGTCATTCTTATAATGCTTTCCTCTCCGCTCGCTTCTCTTTACTCAGTTCATGCGCAAGGCCAGACAAAGACGCCTATAAAGCACGTAATATGCTGTGTTGAATAATTATTT
>JAWDMM010000106.1:0-3162 GCA_046536595.1 Nitrososphaeria archaeon
AACTGGCTCTTTCGCTTGCCAAAAAAGCTATGACTTCTGCTACTTCTTCCGCTTTTCCCGCTCTCTTTAAAAGTACCTGTCTGTTTGCCCATCCTTCAATGTCCTCTGTCTTAGCCTTTTGGTGAAAAGGCGTGATTATCAGTCCCGGCATTACCGATATAACCCTTATTCCGTACTGCGCAAGCTCTTTTGCGAGAGACTTTGTAAAGGTCTTTAAACCTCCCTTGGCTGTTGCGTAAGCAGCTGCACCTTTTCCTCCTCCAGTTATAGCGGCTATTGATGAAATGTTTATTATCGATCTATCTTTGTTTTTAGAACTGAGCAGTAAAGGCATAGAGTTTTTTGTAACAATATATGCCGAAGTCAAATTAAGATCTATATGAGCTCTCCAATAATTCAGGTCAGTTTCAATAAATGGCTTCCGTTCGATAAGATCGCCAGCGTTGTTTACCAGTATTTCTATGCTTCCAAACTTGTCTCTGGTAAATTCTACCAGCTGTTTAACTTCTTCCTCATTTGTAACGTCAGCTTTAAATATATAAGCCTCAGACCCTAAGCTTATCGCTTTTTCCTGAACCTTTTTTGCTTCCTCAGCACTTTTCTTGTAATTTATTATTATGGAGGCACCCTCTCTTGCAAAAGCTAAAGCTGTTGCAGCCCCTATTCCGGTTGATGCACCTGTTATAAGAGCCTTTTTACCGTAAAGCTCTTTTTCCATAATATCTTAAAGGTATAAATCGATATTTATACAGTTATACTAAATTATCTCTTACTGCTTCTGCGATGTCTTTTACCTTTATTTTTCCATCGGAGAGAACTGTTGATGCATCGTTTAACATGGCATTACAGAATGGACAAAGAACAACTATTGAAGATGCGCCAGTGTTTCTTAGCTCCTTGAATCTTATATGGCTTATTTTTTCGTTTTCTTTTACCTCATACCAGTAGTTTGAACCGCCTGCTCCGCAGCAAAAAGTGTTTTTGCCACTGCGTTGCGGTTCTTTTATCTTGCCTACCTTTTTTAAAATAAATCTCTGAGGTTCTACAACCCCATTGTGCCTTGAAAGATAACACGGATCATGTATTGTTAACACTTCCTCAGACATTCTGATCTTTATTTTTTCTTTCTCCAAAAGCTCCTGTATGACTTCAGAATAATGTTTCACGTTCACGTTTTTCATCCATGGATCTATTTTAGCGTATTCATTCTTGAAGGTATTATATCCATGGGGGCATATAGTTACTATGTTTTTAATGTTATATTTTTTAAAGAGCTCTATATTCTTTATAGCAAGGTCTTGGAACTTGCTTTCCTCTCCTATTCTTCTTGCAGGATCTCCACAGCAGGTTTCTTCTTCTCCAAGATAAGCGTAATCTTCTTCAAGCCCAGCCTTCTTTATAATCTCAATAAAGTTCTTTACTATATCCCTAGCTTCAGGATCAAAGCTTCCCATACACCCAACCCAGAGCAGGTTTTTTACGTCGTTTGTTTCTGAGGCTTTCTTTATACCTTCTCCTGAAAGCCATGAATTCCTGTCCTGATTTGGAACGCCTATGGCGTTTTCCTGAGAACTTAAAGATAGCAGAAGCGCATTTTTTTTCTCGTCCAGCTTCATATCCATCACAAGCGCCCTTCTGGAATCTACTATGTAATCTGTGTGCCTTATATAAACTGGACACGCCTCAATACACGCACCGCACGTAGTGCACGACCATATCGTATCTTCTCTAATAAAGTCCCATATTGTTTCTTCTTTATTGATTCTTTTTTTAAGGTCAGTTATAAGGTCAGTTGGCGAAAGAGGTCTACCCGCAGCATAGGCCGGACATACATCCTGACATCTGTAGCAGTGCATGCATGCTTCTAATTCAAGCCTGTCGAATCCCTTTATGTCCGAGGTTTTGTTTATTCCAACCTGGACATCAAAAGTTCCTTTCTCCATTATTTCTTTCAGATCAAATGGTTTCTTGAGTTCTCCGCTGGGTCTTTCATCCTTAAGGTAATTCGTCAAACTCAGTAGCGAATGAAAAACAGAAGTTTCAGGTATAATCGCTATCAAGATAAAAGCGAGCTCAAAATGCGAAAAGTATGCTAAAAGGTATTCAAAATAACTTATCTTGAAACTGAACAGAATCGAATTAAAGAAGTAGTAGGACTTTATGCCTAAATAATTAATTCTGAAAGACTCTAAAAGAGCTCCCGTTAAAGCTAAATAAATAAAACCGAGCAGATATAATGAGTTAAAGAACATGTCCTTCTTCGGAACGATTTTTCTTCTTAGATAAAGAGCTATCAGACCTCCCAGTGAGCTGAAAAACAGAATCCACATTACAACGTCCATTACAAAACTGTAGCTTTCAAAAAAGATTCCACAAAAGACTGGACTTCCCGTTATTATATCATAATACTGATTATATGCTACTAGCATTGTACCTATGAATGAAAACAAAAGCGCGTAGATCATAAAAAAATGAGAAATTCCTCCGGTTTTTCTATCCCTTAAAAATTTCCTATGAGTAAGCACGTCTGAAATATAGCTTCCCCAATTCCTGTACTTTTTGAAGATCAGTACAAGGAATTCTTTTAAAGAAACTCCGTTTCTTTTTAACCTTAGTTCGAGCAACAAAAAGAAAAACAAAACTGAAAGGCTTGCAGAAAGATAAACTGCAAACATCACGTAAATCCTGGGCAAATCCAAATATTCTGGATAACATAGCGCTGAGGCTATCAACGTTCTATATTTTTACTCGATTTCTTATTAACTTATCTTCCAGCTTCTGTAAAAACTTTAATAAACTCTCCATGCAATAATTCTGTGTTGAAGGTACTTGCCTTTTCTGAACGGAAAGAGCTTTTAGATGAGCTTCTAAGTTTTCTAAATCAGAGATCTGATGAAGTTGATGTAATATGCCGTGAGGGGTTCGATCCTTCTGGTTTTAATGTTAAAAATGTATATTATTTTACAGCAGATCTTTATGATCCATGGCAAGCTGTTGACACAGTATCAAATATTTTTTTAAATGGTTACGATTATCTTTTTGTGGGAGCATCAACAATAGGCAGGGAAATAGCGGCTCTAATTTCGCAAAAACTCGGGTACCCCATGGAATCTGATATATTTGAATTTCAGGTGAAAGATGGAAAGACTTTGATAAAAAGGT
>JAWDMM010000107.1:0-3113 GCA_046536595.1 Nitrososphaeria archaeon
ACAGTTGCTAGGTTTGCAATGCCGAGGTCTATGCCTGCCTTCATTTTGCCTTTTGGTTTATTATCCAATTTAATAGTCATAGGAATCCTTGCGTACCACTTCCTCCTTGTGCTATCATAAAATATTTCAAGGGTTCCTTGCTTGCCAACCCACTTAAGCTTGCCGTGAACTTGAGCCTTAGGTTAAAGTCCAAAAGATATATTTCGTTTCCTTCAATCTTGTACCTGTCGTTTCTAATCAAAAGAAACAAATCATCTTTCTTTTTATGTGGAGGCTTTGGCTTCATCCACTTAGGTAATTCCCCTTCTTTCTTCTTTTTGCTTAGCTCGAAGAAAGATTTCCATGCAGAAGCGTTCTTTCGCGTTATTTGCTCCACGTTTGCCCCATGCAATACAGCCTTGTATTTTTCATAAACGACTTTTTCTGTTTTTGCGAAATCTACAGGCTCGTGCTTTTTGTATTGCTCAAGCCTTAACTTATTAACTTCGTTTCAGCAATCAACGAATGCCTTTCCGAGAGCCGTTAGTTTAGCTTTTGTTTCCTTTCCTGCAATGATGCGCACTGTGTTAGATCGGCGCAAGCTTTTGTTATTTTATGCTAATTAAGATTATAAATACTTTAGCCTTTTTCATGAGAAAACACGTTAGCAAAGACGGAATAGTTCAGCATCCCCCCTCTAGAAGAGGCGAGGCTTTCGTTCGTTTTGTAAAGTCTTAAATCTTAAATCCAGATCTTAAAGTTCAATAAGCATAATGAAAAAATTAAAAGCTTAAATTTTAGCCAATAAATAATTAACATATGGTTGTGCATCTTGAATATTACGATGTAGATGTAGTGGAGCTTGAACCTCTTCCTCCAAACCTTATAGCTATCGAGGGACTTCCAGACATTGGACTGGTTGGCGTTATCTCCTCTTTTCATCTGATAGAAAAAATGCACATGAAGCCCGTAGCTTACTTTAAAAGCGTTGCTCTGCCGCCTATCCAGAGCGTAAAGATGGGTATTATTCAAGAACCCATGGCGGCCTATTCTGACGGCAAACTTCTGATAATAACTTCAGAAGTGCCAGTGCCTGCATCCATTGTTAAGAACCTGTCAAGAACAATAGCAGATTGGCTTTACGAGAAAAGAGTATCATTTGCTGTCTCGATAAACGGCTATCCAACTCAAAGGAGAATAGAAATCCAAAAGCCCGAAGTCGTTGGCGTCTCAAATTCAGAAAAAGGACTGGAAATTCTAAAAGAAAAAGGAATAAAGCCGCTTGAAGAAGGTTATTTAGCTGGAATTTTTGCTGAGCTATTATCTCTGCTCAAAGATAGAAACATAGATGCTTATGCAATAATCGCTGAAAGTTTTCCAACATATCCTGATCCAGGAGCCGCAGCTTCAGCATTAGAAGCGCTTTCAAAATTGCTTGATATGAAGATTGATGTTCAAGAACTGCTCGAGAAAGCCGATGAAATAAGGCTTAACATGAAAGACCTGTCAGCAAAGGCTACTCAGAATAAAATGGAAGCAGTACCTTCCATGTACAGGTGATTAAAATGATAGACAACGTAGAACCTTTAAGCGAAATTTACGAAACATCTGATAGCTACATAATAACGATGGACTTGCCATTTGTTACAGATAAGAACCAGATAGAAATATACGCAAAAGAAAACGAACTTGAGATAATAGCAACGATGAACAGAAAAGTTTACTGGTCATCATTTGAAGGCTTTGGAAGAAAGGTTGAGGTTAACAAGTTCAGGAAAAAAATATCTCTCCCAGTAAAAATAGACCCTGAAACTGTTAAAGCTACGTTTAAAAATGGGGTACTTATCGTAGAAATACCTAAAAAACGTGAAAAGAAAACAAAAATAAATATATCCTGAAAATTTTTACCGTTTATTCTATTATTTCCCACTTTGACTGGTATTTATCTAGCTGTTCCTTAGTGTACTCGTCCATTGGATGCTCTCTTTCAGGAATTTCTACTACCTTTTTGACATCAAATAGCTCTGTTGTGAAATACCTCATGGCAGAGTCGTTCATCATGACAACTATGTGTTTTAATTCTGGATGCTTTTTAGCTACTTTTATAGCAGCAGCAACGTTAGCCCCGGATGAAATTCCAGCGAGTATTTTTTCCTTCAGCATTAGCTGCTTAGCATAATATATTGAATCATTTGAGCTTACGGTAACCACACCATCAAGCATGCTGACGTCTAAGTTTCTTGGCACAAATCCATCTCCTATGCCTTCGATCTTATGACTTCCCCACTTTCTCTTGGAAAGCATAGGCGCTTCTGTAGGTTCAACCGCATATAGTTTCACTTTTGGATTCTTCTCCCTCAAATATTTGCCTGCACCAGTAAGAGTGCCGCCTGTACCCTGTGTCAACACGAGGGCGTCAACCTTTCCTCCTGTCTGTTCCCATATTTCAGCACCTGTAGTATCATGATGTGCCGCTATTGCGTCCGGATTAGAGTACTGATCCGGGAACCAATATTTTTCTGGATGTTCTTTGTACATCTTCGTAGCTACTTCGTATGATATGTCTGCGTCGCTTTCTGCTCCCGGTGTTTCTACTATGTTGCCACCCAATGCTCTTATGAGTTTCTTCCTTTCTTCAGACATTCCGGCAGGCATTACAATAGTTACTTTATAGCCCAGAAGGGTTCCTACCCATGTACAAGCAATACCTGCGTTTCCTGTACTAACTTCCACGATTTCCATTCCGGGCTTGAGATCTCCTCTCTTTATTGCTTCTGTTATCATTCTGTAATAAACTCTGTCTTTCAAGCTTCCTGAAGGGTTAAGATAATCGAGCTTTGCATAAATCGTGGCGTTTATTCCGGCATCTTTTGGTATCTTCTGTAATTTTACCAAGGGCGTACGGCCTATTGCTTCAAGCAGATTTTCAAAAGCTTTTGAGTTTGCACTCCAGTTTATACTCATTTTTGTTCATAAATGGGTTAAGATGTTAGTTTTTAACTCTTTCTTTTTTTGTACTGTATTGCATGATTTTTTGATGCGCAATCCCATGGCTATTAGGTATTTTTCTGGCACTAGCTTGAGGTCAACGCCATAAAAATATTGTACAAATACGCCTTCATAAGCACCTCCTT
>JAWDMM010000108.1:0-3004 GCA_046536595.1 Nitrososphaeria archaeon
AGAATTTTTCATCTTTTTTCCCTAAGACCCCGCCCTAAACAGTAGATCAAAACTTTTGTTAACTTTTATGATGTTTTTGCTATCTTACCAGATTTTAAACTAGATTTTAAATGCAGTCTTTGTTCAAAAAACTTTAGGCAAGGCTAAACAAGCTATCAAATTGCGCTGATTAACCTAAATTATCTTTATTATGTTATAAAAATAGTGCTTTAAGCCAAAAATGATGCATGGTTTAAGCTAGTGAAGATATCTCATTGTGTTTAAAATAAGAGCTATCTGAATATTTTAACGTATACGTTAGAGATTATAGCTTCAATCATTAATAAAAACTTCACATACTGAACCGTTACTTTTTCCCTTTTATAATTCATAAAAACCCATATGTTGTATAAAAGAACTGCAAGGTAGAAGTAAAGCTTCCTTAAGCTGTAAAGCTTTGACGTCGTCTTTGGCAAAAACTGGTTTATCATCCTGTATGAAGTCTCTATGGCCCACCTCTTTCTGAACATCCTTCTTATAGCTTTAGGCTTAATGTCTGTGTTCGTTGCGAAAACTAAAAGCTCGTTTCTGTCTTTAACAGCTACAATCCTAACTGTTGCCTGTTCATCTGGCCTTTTCCTCTTGCTGTTTGTTGTGTAAGTCGTCCCCCTCTTTGAACTTCCCTTTTGCCCTCATTATGAAATTTATTCCTTTAGCGTTAAGGTAATTTATTATGTCAACTGTGTAGTATGCTGCATCTAAAAGCAAAAATTTAACCTTTATGCCAAGCTCAAACACTTTTGATAAAAGCCTTCTTACATGTTCAACCTTACTTTCGTTATTTACAGGCGTAACAGCAACTGTTAACTTTTCATCTCCCATAACAACAGCTGCCGTTGCGAACTGATAAGCCCAGTTAGAGCCGTTTTTATGATTAGTCCCTTTTACTCCTTCAGCTTTTAGCTATAGAACATTATTTCGTGTCAGTCCATGGCAACGATGACAGGCTTTCTGAAGGCCCCTATAAGCTCTTTTGATGGGCTCCTGAAGGAGCCCGAGACGTATTCGAAAAATGATAGCATTTATAAAATAGCAAAAAAGGTTCTTTTTTCAGAAACTGAGTGCGCAATAAGTGAGGATGGGCATTATATAATAACTCCGTTTGACATTGCAGTGAAGCCTTTTCTTTAGCAGCATCAGCTCGAGTGAATCAATCAACGTTTTTAAACTCCCTTGTTGTAATAAGGTGAGTGGTAGGCTATGGTTTCATATACTGTTGAAGGGGCAGACATGCAGTACCTTAGGGTCGCGCTTTATTCAGGTGAAAAGATCTACGCTGATTCAGGACACCTTATATCAAAAGACATGAATGTTGGGTTCAGCACCGTTTCACAGGGAGGTTTTCTATCGGGACTTAAGAGAGCTGTAACTGGATCCACGTTCTTTGTTTCGGAGCTTACAGGTCCTGGAGAGGTTGTTCTGGCTGGTTTCTTCCCGGGAAAGATATTTCCGGTTGAGCTGACCGGCTCTTCTTCGCTTCTTGCCGAATCTCATTCTTTTCTTGTCATGGAACCCAGCGTTAACTATGATTCGCAGATGGCAAGGCTCGGTGCCGGGCTGCTAGCAGGAGAGGGCCTTTTCCTCGCAAAGTTTTCAGGGTACGGGAAGATTTTCCTTCACGCTTATGGGGGCCTCATAGTGAAAGAGCTGAAAGCGGGCGAAAGGATACAGGTTGAAGCAGGTCACCTGCTTGCCTTTGACGGGAACATGAGCTACGGGATATCAAGGGTCGGGGGTATAAAATCGATGCTTTTTTCTCACGAAGGCTGGTTCTTCGTCGAAATAGAGGGACCGGGCCGCGTTTATCTGCACACGACAACAGCCCAGCAGCTTGCTAACGTCGTTGAACCATACATACCGAGGCAGGGCGGTGGCGGCGTCCAGATAAACTTCTAGAAGCTTTTTCTGAATTTTTCTGACATCAATATTAAATATTTGAAAGGTTAAAAAAGTCCGTGATACCCGAGGTTTATAAATACTTAAGCGAAAACAGAGATCTCATAATGAGAAAAATAAGGGAGGAAAAAGACATCGAAAAAATGGTAAGGGAGATGTGGACCGAATACATGCCTGATGTATCAGGAGCAAACCTTGCCGGCATAGACAGCAGCTGGAACAGCACCAGGCACCACGGTTTTTTCTTCTACGTTGTTGACGCTGTGGCAGTTGATTCTTCAGGCAATTATGTTGTTGACCCTAAGTACATAGCAGACATCGGAACTCCCGTAACTGAGGAAGAAGGTATCACAACATACAACACTCAAAGGTATCTTGAGAGCGTCGGCATGAGCTTTGAGTACGAGCTTGCCCTGGAAGCCATAAAAAGAGGCTACACAGCGCTGATAGACAATTCTGCTCTTGCGATGATCTATGACAGGAGAAACAGGATGTCCGTAACTTTCATACAGTACGCAAAGGAGCTGATAAACAGCAAAGACGTGATATTCATAGCAAAGACCTCAGAAAGCAACACAGACCTAAAAGGAGAGGTTGGAGATATGTACTACTATACAAAGTACACGAGCAAAGCAGGAATTTCAAAGATAAGGTACGATTCTCAGGGAGTTTCAGTTTTTTATGCGAGGCTGAGCGACTGGGCTCCAGTGATAAAGGTTGAGGTCCCCGGACAGATAAACGAATCAGAAGCGCTTAACGTTGTAAGAAAGCTTTATTCCGTTTCCGTCAACGGTTACCCTTACCCACTGCTGCTTGCGCACCAGATGTGCAAGGTTGACGTTAAAGATATGGAGACAGCTGAGGCTCTGCTGGGGCTCGGGGCAGAGCCCGGAGCGAGAGAGGTGCTCTGGGAATGAAAGCTATAGTTGCCAACGGGTCAAAGGCTGACAGGTTCAGCATAATTTCGGAGAGGCCCGCAAGGCTCGGGGAATACTTTGTGGCCCACACAGGGGACGGAGACGTCCTTGGCATGGTAGAGGAGAGCATCATAACGAGCGCGATAATGGAG
>JAWDMM010000109.1:0-2992 GCA_046536595.1 Nitrososphaeria archaeon
GATATCTCATATGGTTTGCTTGATCCTAGAATAAGGAGGGGTTAAATTTGTCATACAGGAATCAGGTTAAGCTTTTTGTAAAAAACAGGATGGGCATGGCTGGAGCTTTTATAATAATATTCTTCACGCTGATGGCAGTTTTTGCTCCTTTCCTTACGTCAAACCCTCCTTCACAAACTTTTGTAGCCGGCCCATGGGCTGTACCGAGATGGGCCACAATCATACCATTGTACAGTAACCTCCCCCCCAACGTTCAAGCAGTATCTAATAATTTTAACCTCTGGAAGATAAACACTTACAAAAGTGCAAACTATTCGGTTCAAGAAACAGTATTACCATCTAATTTAGTGGGCATGACAAGGTATACAACAGCAGAAGCTCAGGTACTTACAGTTTCATCAAAAGTTCCTGCAGGTATGAGCGAAGTGCCGGTGTTGAACATGACGTATGCTTTCAACTATCAGTATAAACCTTCATATAAATTCGCTTTTGGAACTCTTATCTATCCAATAAAGGCTTCGAACATTTCCGATCTCTATGTCAAGTTTACGTTGATTGCTCCAGATGGAAAAGTTTACAAGCTTACTTCATATACTTATATAGCTTCTTCTCCAGTAGTCATAGACAGCCTTGATAACGGGTTAAAGATGAACACGTGGAATGCCATTTACATGGCTTCAGATACCACGCCAGTTGTTCTTTCTGCTTTCGGTCCTTCAGGACTATCGTTAAGCATGCCATCGATGATAATTTTAAATCAAAAGGGAACTTACAAACTGAACGTACAGGTTATCGCTTTCGAGTCGCCACAGCCTGGTTATGTAAAGTTTTCGCTTGCAGATCCTTATTTTTTTATATATGGCAGGCAGTACGGGCTTCTGGGAACTGACAACAACGGAAGGGATCTCTGGTCTCAGTTCGTCTGGGGATCCAGAATATCAATAGAGGTCGGGCTTTTAGCCTCAGTTTTTTCTGTAGCTTTAGGGTTGATAATAGGGCTGATAGCCGGTATGTTTGGTGGAGTTATCGAAGAATTAACGATGAGGGTAACAGACGTGTTTCTGGTCATACCGTTTTTACCGCTTGCAATAGTCGTTCTGTTCCTTTTAACTCAGAACGCATTTTTAGCAAGGAGCCTTTATTTCTGGCTAGTTGTTCTTTTTGCTATCCTTTCCTGGCCTTCTATAGCAAGGGTCATCAGATCTCAGGTGCTTTCTCTTAAAGAGAGGGGTTATATAGAAGCTTCTAAGGCATTGGGAGCAGGAAACTGGCACATAATAAGAAAACACATAATTCCAAACGTAATGGGGCTGGTTTATGCAAACCTTGCTTTGAGCGTTCCGGGATTTATACTTACAGAAGCAGCGCTTGATTTTCTGTTCCCTGGAGCATCCACCACTCCAACCTGGGGTAGAATGTTATCCAAAGCCTATGATCATGCCGCATCAGCGGTATCGTTCCAGTTTGGATGGTGGTGGTTCATATTCCCAGGCCTTGCAATAGTTCTGCTCTCTCTTGCGTTCGTTATGGTTGGGTATGCGCTTGATGAAATATTCAATCCCAGGCTGAGAGGACAATGAAAACAAAAACCATAGTTGGCTTAACGCTGATAATAGTCTTGATAATTGCGGTCAGCGGGTTATATTTATACACCGAAAGGACTCATAGCCAGAAGCTTGTTGGTTCCACTTTTTACTACGAATATATCATTTCTATACCAAATAACGGGACTTATGTAAACATGATAAAAATTCATGTGATATCCGTCAAAGACAACAGCGTTGTTTTTAATTATCTGATAATTCCTTTGAACGGCACAGTTAAAAATAAATACAGCAATCAATCGTTCATCCCAATATTTGACCCTACAAACAACATGACTTATTTTAAATCAGGATCGTTTGGCATGCCCCTTTTTATCAACTCCTCGGTCAAAAACGCTTCAGGTTCTACTTATATAGAGTTTCAGGGAAACCAAAGCGTTTATATAAAATATTCTGTGCTGAGGTCATCAGAAATTAACGTTAGCCTTACTTTGATACCTTATTTATACTCCTATAATTTAGGAGCTTCATACTGGAACCTGGTTTATGATGGATCTTATGGTTATTTGATATACGCAAAAGGAGGCCTCGTAGGTTCAAATTACGTTAGTTTTGAGTATAAGTTGGTGAATTCAAGTGTCTGAAGTCCTGAAAGTTGAAGGTTTAAAAATGTATTACAGAATGGGCCAGACATACGTAAAGGCAGTGGATGATATATCGTTTGAAGTTCAGAAAGGCAAGTGTTTGGGTTTAGCTGGAGAATCTGGCAGCGGAAAGACAAGCATAGCTACAACAATAATGAGAATTTTACCAAAGAATGGGCAGATAATTTCAGGTAACATATATTTGGACGGGCAGGATGTGATGAAGCTGAGCGATGAAGAATTTAGAAAAATAAGATGGGTTAAGGTGGCGATGGTACCTCAGGCATCTATGAACGCATTTGATCCCGTGTTTACCATTGGCGACCAGATAATGGAAGCTATTTTGACACACAAAAGCATGACAAAAGATGAGGCAATGTCTAGAGTAAAGGAACTTTTCCAATTAGTTGGAATAGATCCTTCCAGAATTAACAACTACCCGCACGAGTTTTCAGGAGGTATGAAACAGAGGGCAGCCATAGCTATGGCCCTGGCAAACAATCCTGACATAATTATACTGGATGAGCCGACAACTGCTCTGGACGTAATAGTTCAAGCACAGGTTTTAAGCCTTCTTAGAAACCTTAAACAAAAGCTAAACATAAGCATGATCTTAATAACTCATGATCTTTCGATAATAGCTGATATATGTGATTCTGTTGCCGTTATATATGCAGGGAAAATAGTCGAGTACGGCGATATATACAAAATCTACAAGAACCCCAGGCATCCGTACACTCAGGGTTTACTGGGTGCATTTCCAAACATAAAGGCAAAGAAACAGAAGCTTATAGGAATACCAGG
>JAWDMM010000110.1:0-2989 GCA_046536595.1 Nitrososphaeria archaeon
TTTAAAAGTCTTTTTGTCTGTTATAGGGGTAGAGGCGTGATATTTATGTTGAGTTCCGATTATCAAAGGAACGTTTTTTATTCCGCTATAGTAATAAATGAAACCTAAAGTTGTCTAATCGCTAATATAATTCCTAAACCTTTGATCGATCCTAATTAAAAATTTTTTTACCGTACTCCTGCAAGTATGATGCTTAACTTTTCTGAGGAAATTTATTATAGGTTTCGGTTTTAACGGTTTAGTTTATAAAAAATAAGGCCCAATAGAAAATTGGCGAGCTGTATAATCTCTGCTCTAAAGCTCTTAAAGGTAAACTCGGGATAAAATTTGTAAAAAGTTCAAAGCATGACAACATATTTTTGGGCCTTCTAAATGATTATTTGAACAGGTTAGTTTAACTATTAGCTAGGGGCTAAAATTTGATCCAAAACAAAGCTATATGGCATTAAACCAAAGTTAATCAAAAACAAAAAATCATCAATTATATCTCTATTGTTATGAAATGTCATTACCTGCGGGAGTACTGAAAGAAATCATTGGACAGTCATTCTTTGATATGCTGAAGAGGGAGTGTAATAATTTGGGAATAAAACACCAGTTTTTAGCAAAAAATTGCAGAATATTTGATTTTTTTAACAAAATATTACGTAACGATTAAATTTTTGATCTAGATATATCATATTATGAAATCGGTTGGTCATGAGATAGTTTTGACCAGCGAACCAGCAATTGCAAGCGATACGTTGGGGTCCAGCATAATTGGGTTCATAAGCGCTCTGCCTGAGAACATTCTTAACGAGCATGTTGCAAAGATGTTTTTTAAAGTATCTGCAAACAGGGATGGGACAGCTAAAAGGGCACCTTATGGTCTGGCAAAGGTTGAAGCTAAATTGAGGGAAGCTGGCTTTGATGTAGTAATAGGTAGCCCCTATGAGATATACAAACTGATTGGCAGCTCCACAAAGGTCGTAGGTGTATATACAATGGACGGTATGGGGTACAGCTACGGTTCTGGGATCACTTATTGGATGTTGAAGCTAGCAGGGATAAAATATGTGGGTATGCCTTTCATAGCCAGGTCATTCAATAACCTAATTGAACGCCTTAATGCGTCACCATTTAGAAAAAACTTCAGGATAGTAATTGGAGGCCCCGCAGCTTGGCAAATAGTAGATAGCGGGTTACAGGGCGAACTTAATATTGACCATGTTTTTGAGGGAGAATTTGAAGCAAATGGCCTTGAGTTCTTTATAAAGCTTTTAAGGGGTGATGCTGTGCCTTCAAGATTTTATGGCAGGCCAGCCGATGTCAGCTCAATACCGCCCATCATTACTCCTAGCAACGGAGGCATAGTGGAAGTTACCAGGGGATGTGGCAGGGGTTGCGCATTTTGTACGCCAAACTTAAGTGGCATGATAAGGTCCATACCGTTCGAAGGCAATATAGAAAGGGAAATAAGGACTAACATTGAAAAAGGCGGGCTAACGGACATAAACCTGCACAGCGAGGAATATTTCAGGTATGGTGCCAAGGGTATAGATCCTTATCCTGAAAAGGTTAAAGAACTCACAGTTAAAGCGTATAAGCTAGTAAAAAGTTATGGAGATGAATACAGTATTTCTACAGACTTCACCACAGCAGCTGTTGTAGTTCAAGAACCAGATCTGGTGAAGTTTGTAGGCGAATATGTTAACGAAGGGGGCAGAAAGAGCTTTATCGAAATGGGTATTGAAACGGCATCAGCCTCAATAATAGAAAGGTACATGAAAGGGAAAGCCTATCCATACAGGCCTTCCGAATATCCAGAAATTGTTGAAAGGGCGATAGGCATTCTAAACGACAACAATTGGATAGTCGTGGGAACAATGATAGTTAACTTTCCAGGGGAAAACGAAGACGACATAATGGCTAATATAGAGCTTCTGGACAGGATAAAAAATTTGAAGGTTGTAACTTTTCCTCTGCCTCTGATACCTGTTGCTGCTTTTAGAAAAAAGGGCATGACAGCTTTAGATGAGATTTTGGAAGATCCGTTGAAGAAATATTTTATACTAAAAGCGCTGTTAAAGGCATTTGATAACCTAAGCGAGGGCGTAAGGATTGTAGCCGGTGGAATCAAAAACCCATTGCAGAGGCTCTTGGTTCAAACTGTAGGCACTTCACTTTTAAAGCAGGTAAGGGGAAGGTATGAGCAACAGTACAGTAAACTAATATGTGAGCAGGATTAAGAATATTAGGAAATCAGTTGACATAAAACACATGTACGTTGGATTGTATCTTCATAAGGCAACTATAAATGCAACTGTAATGGATGAAAATGGCACTGTGTTAAATGAAGTAAAAATAAAGTCTGCTAATAGCCTAAGGAACTTTTCAGATTCAATGCCATTTGGATCGGATATAGCAATAGCTCTTCAACATGGTACTGGGCATATAGGATATGTCTGAAAGGCACAACGTTACCTTATCAAACCCACTAAAGACTAAGGCTATAGCTGAATCAAAGGTAAAGACGGATAAGGTAGATTCTTTTACGCTTGCAAATTTACTAAGGGGAGGATATATAGCTGAAAGCATACCTCCTATGGAATTGATGCAGCTGAGATAGCACAGGGCAAGCCTTGTAAGAGTTAGGTCAATAATAAAGAACAGAATACATGCTCATTTGCTGATGTACAACATTAAGGGAGCTGAACGATTACAAGATAAACGGCTACCTAAATATTATGGAATCCTTTAACAAGGAAATAGATGACATATCTAATAGAATAAAGGAGATTGCTGAAGATAACGAAGATGCAAAGCTTTTGATGAGCATTCCAGGAATATCTTTCTACTCTGCGCTTTTCATAATCAGCGAAATAGGGGACATTAACAGGTTTCCAGACTCAGGGCATTTGGTTTTATATGCAATAGCTCCATCAACTCGTTCTTCAGGAAATAAAGTGTACCATGGACCGATAACAAAGCAAGGAAGCAGTTACTTAAG
>JAWDMM010000111.1:0-2979 GCA_046536595.1 Nitrososphaeria archaeon
ACTATGATAGCTATCCTTTCTGACCCAAATCCTACCTTGCTTCAACTATCCTCTTTTCAACATCTTCAGGTATCCTGCTTGGTGATGTGTTTGGCCTGGTTGACTTCTTCCTTAATCCTTCTATTCCCTCTTCCCTGAACCTATCCTCTGCAACTGTCTCTTGCTTAGACCAATCATTTCTGCAGCTTCATTTCTTGCAATCCTTAACAGCTCTGGCGCTATGGTTTTTGCTACCGCAAAGTACCTCTGCCTCACATACTCTTCCTCACTATTTATTAACGGGATGTGTGCATCATCAAGGTACACCTCCCCTCGCATGATGGTTGTTATCATCAATATCACCTCCATGCGTCGGGGGGTGACATATGTCTATTGGTGTATCACACACGGTGCCGTTAACTTAATGATAAAAATTTATTTTTTAGCGGGGCCCTATTTCTGGCAAATGATTGTGCAAACCAGAAACATGACCCCAACATTAATTATCTTCTACGCCTTTATTTTTCAAGTTTGAGCCTGAGCACAAAACTTTTCTTTTTTGCATTAGCTGGCATCAGAACTCGCTAGATGCATATTATTCCATCATTAAGTACGGAAAGAGGCCAATATACGCTGATAAAGCTCTATGGTATGATGCGTGCAGGTGGCTTGAGCTGATCGCTTCTTTTAGAGCTTGAAGGACATCATGGAAAGAATGAGCAAATACATTAAGGACAGAGGCTTTTGATATCCTCTAGCAAAAGTTCATCTTTAAAACAGTAAAGATCTGGATTACTTCCTTTAAATTCTTCTACAACTTTGCGTTCACGAACGAAGACCTTGGGTAGCACTCTGACGACCTTTTGCCTCAATGATTGAGGATCATTTCATTGATAATAAGCCTAAGGTGATCAGAACGAGCTTAAGTTAACGGCACCCCAGTCCTAAAATAATACATATAAGCACCATATCAATAATGACTTAACAGTGAGCATTTATTGATAGATGGTTTAAAAGGAATAATAACTCCGTTGGTAACACCGATCAAGGATGGAAAAATAAACGAAGAATATACTAAGATACTCTTGGAATTCATCAAAAATGAAGGTGTCGTCGCTGCGTTTCCAATGGGGTCTACCGGGCTTTTTCCTTTTTTTAGCTTTGATCAGCATCTTAAGATGATAGAATACACAGCAAAAAACCTTCCAACCGGGCTAAAGCTTTTGGCAGGATCGAGCAGAAACAACTCTGAAGAAACTCTAGAGTTGGCAAAAAAGGCTAAAGATGTTGGGGTCGATGTAGTCGTTATCGTTACCCCTTATTATGTTAAGCTCAGTCAGGAATCAATAAAAAGATACTACGACTATATGGCCACGCACATAGATAGCGATATAATGGTTTACAACATACCTCAGTTTACATGCAACTCTATACGCCCTGAAACGCTCGCTTCGCTTATGGAAGAGCATTCAAACATAATAGGTATAAAGGACAGTTCTGGCGATATGAAACTCTTTCAGGGCTTCATACAGGAATTGCCGAAAAGGGCGTTAGTATTTCAGGGTAGCTGCGACCTCCTTCTTTCTTCCGTTTACCTCGGTGCCTCTGGCGGCGTTTGTGCCGTGTCAAACTATTCTGATCTGGTCGTGCAGCTTTACAGAACCAGATCTACAGAAATAAACAGAAAAGTTACGAAAATCATCAAGCTTCTAGCTTTAAGTGAGAGCCCAAAGGTTCATTATTACCTTTTCTTTAAAACGGTTTTGAAGATTGAAAGACCAAAAAATTACATGCCTTTCCCGATTGAAGATCTAAAGGAAGAACAGGAAGTTCAGGTTTACAAAGAGTTCCTGAATATATAAAGGATTTTCAGGATGTCGATAAAAAGTTTTTATCATTAAAAAGAAAAATTATAAGCATGAAATTTGTGTGCGCGAGGTGCGGGAAGGAAAGGGAGGAAAGGGAACTTTTCTGCAAAAGGTGCGGAGGATATTTCATACCTAAAATAGAAGAAAAATTCAAATCTAACCTAAGAGAAAACTTTCCGTACATCAAAAACTGGATAACTCTCGGTGAAGGGAACACGCCCGTCATCCACGATGAAGCTATGTTCAAGCTAGAATACCTTTCTCCGACCCTTTCGTACAAAGATCGTGGGTCGGCCACACTCATTTCATCCCTTGCGGATTACCTTAAAGAAAGGGGCATAAGGAGGATAAACGAAGACTCTTCGGGAAACGCGGGAGCTTCGATAGCAGCGTACGGAGCAAGGGCCGGGCTTAAAGTTCACATATATGTACCTGAAAACGCCAACGAGTTCAAGGTTAGGCTTATAGAATCTTTTGGCGCAAAGGTTCACAGAATTAAAGGGTCAAGGAACGACGTAACGAAAGCTGCAGAGAAAGCCGAAGGGTTCTTTGCAAGCCACGTGCTTAACCCGGAGTTCAGGGACGGCATGAGGATGATTTCGTACGAAATTTTCAGAGATATCAAGGATCCGATTCCCAGAATATTTGTGCCAGTTTCTGCCGGAACTTTGCTCCTTGGCGTTATATCAGGTTTCAGACATCTTTACGATTCAGGGCTGATAGAGAAGATACCAGATATAGTTGCTGTGCAAACAGAACAGGTTTCGCCTCTCTGTCACGCGTTAAGGGGCGAAAAGTACGAATCGCCGAAAAAGCTGAACACTCTTGCAGATGCTCTTGTAAGCACTTCGCCGATACTTTTGGACGAAATGATAAAACAGATGAAGGATCAGGATTGCGTTATCGTCAAGGAGGAAGAAATTTTAGAGGCCAGAAACGTTCTGCTAAGAAAAGGCATATCTGTCGAATACAGCTCTGCAGTTGCATATGCAGCTTTCAGGAAAAGGCAGTTTAGCGGCGAAAACCTCATCCTGCTTACCGGACACGGAATAAAGAGCACCTGATTAGCTTTTTTGAAAATTTGCGGTAGTGTTTTATTCCCAAATTATTACACCCCCCCTCTCCAGCATAT
>JAWDMM010000112.1:0-2965 GCA_046536595.1 Nitrososphaeria archaeon
AGCTTCGATCGGGGGTTCTTTATTTCTAAAATACAATCCCGATTCCCCTCCTACAGTTATAAAAAACGACGGCAAGCTGACTGTCAAAGTTAAGGATCTGCTGACTGAGGGAAAAGAAGTAGACCTTGATGTTGATGCAGTAGTCCTTGTGACAGGTATGGTTCCGAGGGAAAATGAAAAGCTTAACAGCATCATAAAGGTGTCTGTTGGGAAAGATGGGTTTTATCAGGAGGTCCATCCAAAGCTAAAGCCCGTGGAGACTATGATATCGGGGATTTTTATATGTGGCACAGCTCAGGGACCAAAGATGGCGGTAGAAAGTATATGTTCTGCTTCAGCGGCAGCAGCAAAAACGGCATCTCTAATATTAAAAGGTTATACTGAACTTGAACCTTTCGTTGCAACCGTAGATCCTAATCTTTGCTCTTTTAGCGGGGATTGTATTAAGGAATGCCCTTATAACGCCATATATGTTTATGAATATGAAGGCATAGGTAAAAAGGCCAAAGTAAATGAAGCGGTTTGCAAGGGCTGTGGCGCATGTGTAGCAGTATGTCCAAACGGTGCCATTCAGTTGAAGGGATTAAGAAACATACAGATCGAAAACATGATAGTAAACGCTGGTGGTTTTAATGACTAAGCTTACAGCACAGGAGCTAAGGGATATACTGAACATAAAAATACCAGAGAGGCTTGCTAAAATATCAAAGGAACAGGCAACGGCAAGAACAAAGATAATCAGCGCTATTTCCGATAAACCAAAAACCATACCCGAAATATCACAAGAAATTAAGATGCCTGTGGAGAAGGTCACATGGAACATTATGACTTTGTACAGGTATGGGGTTGTTGAGCCCGTTGATAAGACGGATGAAGGTTATTACAGGTACAGGGTGAGGAAATGATGCTCCTCGATGAGATCAAAAAGATGGGGGCTTTTGATGTGAACGCGTGCTACAGTTGTGGAGTCTGTACTGCAACATGTCCTCTATCTGAAAATGGCGATGAGTTTCCGAGAAAGATGATAAGGTATGCTATGGTCGGGCTTGAAAAAGAGCTTCTCGGTTCACCACAGCTATGGGAGTGCTACTACTGCGGCGAATGTACAAAGAGTTGTCCTAGACAGGCAGACCCTGGAGGATTTATGATGGCAGCAAGGAGGTACGCGATAACAAGGTACTCTGTTGGAAAGATAGGAAAAGCATTCTACAACAAGACTCTTGCCCCATTAATTTACTCTTTTCTTTCAGTTTTTTCCTTGATAGGCATTTTATTGATTTCAAGGGATCCTAATGGTACAGCTATATTTACGATTCCCGAAATCTATATACACCTTGCAGGACTCGTGTTGGGTACTTTTGTAATTGTCATAGTAATAGCTAACTTAGCTATTATGTATAGATATATAAGCGGAACTAGAAAGTTTACAAAAAACATAGGAGCTTGGGTAAATTCTCTTATTAGAGTTATAATAAAGGAAGTGATCGTTCAGGAAAGGTATTCAAAGTGTTTGGATCGCTTGAGGAGGTATGCGCATTTATCTTTAGTATTGGGCTTTATTTTGTTGATGATCGCAACAACTATAGACTATATTACAGCTACAAGGCCTATTTCAGGAATTGTGTTAGGTTTTGCAGGAGGGATAATGATAATATTTGGTTCAGGGTTCTTTATCTATCAAAGGTTAAAGCATAGAGAACCATACTCAATTCACGGCGATTTTATAGACTGGGCTTTTATAATTCTGATATTCTTAGCTGGATGCACTGGATTTTCGCTTGACTTCCTAACAGGCTTGTCTGCAGTTGTTATGATGTATATACACCTAACTGTAGTCTTTGATCTGATTGTAACAGCTCCATTTACAAAGTTTGCCCATGCCGTTTACAGGACACTTGCGTTGTGGCTAAAAGAAGTTCAGATAAAGTGAAACTTAAACAGGGAAAACTTTCACTTCCATACCAATTATTCCTTTCGACATTTCACACCTGCATACCTGGAGCTTTCCATAACTTGTTATCAAACCTTCAATCATACTGTTAAAAACGTCCGTAGCTTCTACAGAACTACCTGCGCCTACTATCTTCACTATATAACCATTATCTGACTCAGAAACTTCTATTCTATTAATAGGCAGAACCCTTTCTATCACATCCGAATATTTTTTTATAAGGTCTATGAAGTCAGGATATAGTATAGATAAAGAATGACCAATGGCTTCTCCATATTCCTTTGCTTTTTCAAGAAGTTCCCGTTTGTTTGTCTTGTAAAGAAGATCGATCATCCATTCAAGAAATTCTCCGGGAACTGGCCTAAAGTCAAGGTCTTTCATCACAGGGGAAAGCCTCCACAAGTCAAAGACAAGCTTGGGGTTACCACCATTCTTTGATATCTGGAGGCATGTTTTCAACATCTGATTTGCAAGAGCATACATAGTTTTGCCTTCCCTTTCAGCCTGATCGGCAAGCTCCTTTGCCACAACGTCATCAACAGCTATGTTAGTCCTTCCCATCTTATGTATATTTATGAATAGATGTACATATAACCTTATTCAAAAAATTCAATTTTATGAATTTTGGTTTTTTAGCTGTTTGTGTTATTTTTTGTACCGTTTTTAAAAAATCGCGTCATTAAAGCTAATAAAACCATAATTTTTAGCGCATTATGCTTCAGCTGATTGGTTAATAAAACTGTTTAAGCTCCTGCCGAAGGTCGCGTTAGTTCATGAGAAACGCGTTTATTTATAGGGGACAACAAAAAATACTATGGAAGATTGGGCTAAAAAAATAAATGAACTAATACCCAAGCTAATTAAAGAGCACAAAGAAATACATGAAATGGCACTGAAAAACAGCGACCTTTATCAAAACACAAGGGATTCTTTCAACGAGTTTGTGGAAAAACTGCAAAATCATATGTACATCGAAGAAACCTGGATATTTCCCTTTAGGGTTGAAAATGGATT
>JAWDMM010000113.1:0-2941 GCA_046536595.1 Nitrososphaeria archaeon
ATATAATATATAAAATTTTCCTTTAAAAGAAAATATGCACAGAAATAATTAGAAACGATAAATATAATACAAACAAATTAAATATTACCTAAAAATTGAGGATTTATGGTTTTTAAAAAGGATTTCTAAAGGCTCAAAAACGCAAAACTATAGTAATATTAACTCCATGGCAATCACCATCAGTTATACTTTATGGTATAAGTCTAATACTCTTTGCTTCTATTTTGTCATATATGGGGCAACCTCAACTATTAAATAAATTCATGGGAGCAAGGGATGATCTTACTATTAGAAAAGCAAGCTTAATCTCATTAATAATTCAAATATTACTTTTCATTGGAGTTTTAGTAGCAGGTTTTGCAGCTAGAGTAGTATGGCCTTCTGCATCAATGTTACCTAATAAGGATACCGAACTTGCAGCTCCATTTCTTATTGAGAATTATGCAGGAGGTATTGCTCTTGGAATACTTTGGGCCGGAGTTCTTGCTGCTGTTATGTCCAGTGCGGATAGTTTAACAATATGGCTACATCATCCATCGTTAATGATCTTTATTATAAGATATTTCGCCCTAATGCTTCTCTAAAACAATTAGTAAACTTAAGCAGAATAGTAACGTTACTTATAGGAATTTTAGGCATAATTGTCGCATTCCAACCACTATTATTATTGAGGCTATGGCTTGGATGGTCAGGATTAGCAGTATTCGTAGCACTTCTCCTTCCAGGATTATCCTGGAAGAGAGCTACCAGAGAAAGTGCAATAATAGCTTTAATAGTCAGTTTTATAGTCGGCATGTTATGGTTTTACTTCCGATTAGAAAATATCTTACATATAACAATGCCCTCTCTACTTGCAGGATTTGCAATTGTTATAATAGTAAGTTATTTAACCAAAGAACCTCCAAAAGAAATTAGTGAACTAGTAGAAAAGATCAAAAGAGGTCACTAAAGTTTCTAAATAAATATTTTTATTTTTTACTTATCGTATCTTAATTCTGTTGTGTTAAATTTATGATTAGTATTTTCCCTAATTTGTTATGGATTGGAAGTCAATCAATACCTTTTATTCTCACATCTGTATGACGAAGCAAACAATCATTAGGAAAAAATAATAATTAGCGAAGTCTTTTAATGATGTTACGAATCATCTTAAGTTTTCATAATTTTTTGATGTATTCTGCTATTCTGCAGAATAGCAGAGCAGTGAAATGACTTTACCTTATTTAGACGTAATTTACTTATAATACCTTTAGAAGTTTAATTTCATATGCTCGTTTGTCAAAAAGATAGCTATACCAGAAATCCTTAACACGAAAAAGGAGTACCAATCTCTCCTAATAAAAATGCTTGCATAGTGTCATTATCCCGCTGGGCGTTAAATCCCCTTTTAACTCTTATGTTTTGTAAGTGTATTTGTAGGGGTTGTATTGTGTATACTGGGGGCGTAAAATAAAAGAAAAAAAGTTTTATTTTATTAATTTCTTTGAAAATACATTAGTTAGACCTGATTTTTCAACGCGCGCCCTTATTTCTTCAATATTGGTTGTATATAGTCCAAGTTTCTTCATTCTCTCGAAGTAAAGTCCGCCGGAAAATGTGTAACGGTTCTTCAGTCCTTCTTCCGTTTGAATTGCCTTATTTACAAAGGATATGAAATCACCTATAGCCGTTGTTGATGGTATTTCGAGAAGATCCATTCCAAGAGCAGCTTTTACTGCATTATGTCCCGCCAAAAGCCCTGTTACAATGGCTTCTGTGTGTCCCACTTGAAGACCTGCCTTTTCTCCAGCGCAAAACAGATTATCAATGCCTTGAACTTTAAGGGTATTATCCCTTGGAGCCATGGCCATAAACCTTACAGAATTACCAATTCCTCCTGTTAAGGGATCTTCGTAGCGTGCATATTCAAATCCTGGTATCGATCTCAATTCTTTTAAGGGGAAGAAGGATGTCATTAGCTTTGCAGGACCAGTGTCTAGTAAGACTATGTTCTCCGCATACTCTCTTAATGCATATTGTACGCATGCCTTTTTCCCTAGTTTTTCTGGTTTAATTAGCTCTTCAGGTAAAGATATAACTACAACTCCCTTTTCATTTAACTCCTTCTGTATATTAGGTGCAAGAGATTCTTTTACGAGTTTGCAAGAGCCACTAAGTACTCCAGGAGTTCCATCCGCCTTTTTGCCTACATATTCCTTGACGCCTGCTTTCTCGATTATGCTTATTCTTGGTTTGAATGTATGACATCTAAGAATGCACATGGAGCATCCATTACCGTATTTTATACAATTGCCTGGAACAGCTGCTGTACCTGTGCTATCTATGAAGCAATCTCCTGAAATTTCAGTCTTATCTTCCAAAATCACTGAAACTATTTTTCCATTTTTCATTTTGACATCTATACATCGAGATTGAAATAGGATTTTTACCCCCATTTTATTCAAGACTTTTTCAACTTCTGGCTCTATTTTTCTTACATCGTAGAGACTTGCATGCTTATGTCCTGGAAATTCTATGTTTTTATGTCTTGCCACGGAATCCATAAGCTGGAAAAGTTCACCGCCCCCCATGGCTATGGCTTCTTCGGCAGCAGTGAATCTTCCATTATTCCTAAAAATTCCACCAACCAAACCCGTGCCAAGAAGCATATCAGTCCTTTCCAGCAGAATAACTTCTGCACCAGCCTTAGCAGCCGCTAAAGCTGCAGCACAACCCGCCCAACCACCACCAATAACAACTATTCTTGGCATATCATACCATTCCTCCTAAAACGTTTATATTTAAATCATATGAGTTTCCAATATTTAAATATTATGAGTCATTATGCTCTGTTGAATAATTCAGTTTATGCGATTTTTTATTCTAATTCTCATTAAATTTTTTATTTTTTCTTAATTTTTTGCAATTATCATTTAAATAGTGCCTCCTATTCTTGATTCTG
>JAWDMM010000114.1:0-2876 GCA_046536595.1 Nitrososphaeria archaeon
TTATATTCATGAATGAAAACTGAAGGTTGTGAGCCTCATCGACTACAAGATAGCTATCGCCGTAATCAAAAGCGCTTCTGAGGCTCCAAGATACTTTTTCGTTGAGGACGTAGTTGTAGCTTACGCTTACAAGATTTGCTTGGCCGGCTAATTCTCTCTGATAGAAGTAAGGACATATCCTCCTTTCTACTGATTGTCTCAGGACTTCGGAATAAAGCATCGTTTTGACATCTGTAAAACGTTCGTTTTGAAGGTTGATATAATAAGGGCACCTTTTTCTGTTCTTTGAACAAAAGTAAGAAACCTCATCATAATTCGCGTCGCTCATTTTTTCCAGCGCTAGAAGGCACATATCCTTCTTTCCTCTAAAAGAGATACCAAGGAACTCTGTTCCGAAAACTTCATTTATTTTCTTAAGTTCTTCGACTGGCCTATCGGTTTCCGTTCCAGTCCTCACAGCCCACAGTATTTTAAAACCCTTTAAAAGAAGAGAAGATAAAACAACAGGCGTTTTTCCGAACCCCGTAGGAGCCTGAAAAATTATGGGGCGTTTTCCGGCAACTTTTGTGATTTCATCTATAGCTTCTTTTTGGCCTTCTCTGTAGGAATATGGAAAGAGGCTCATCTAAAAATATAATTTATGCTAATGATTAAAATTTGTCTTTTTTGTTTTTCACTGCTGGAAAACAACAAATTTTTTGCTCATTAAATTAAGCATATAAAATTGAGCTCTTCTCAGGCTTAGAAGCACGCCAGATAAATGTTAAAGTGCATGAATATTTTTACACTTTGGCATGTATCCTGCTTATTTTTCTGCCATCTGATCTAAATGCTCCGAGGTTTGGTATTTTTATTTATGTATTAATGCATAAATTCGTTTAAACTTTTCACCATAACTTTGCACATGGACAAACGTCATATATCTTAAGCAGGTCCGTTTTTTTAACAGAAGGACAGTTTATTCCAAAATAAGACACAAACGTAGCAACATCAGATAGCCAAGGAAGAGCGTCAAAACGCTTTGAAAAAAGCTCTTTACCACGGTAAATACATATAAAAGTTAAATAAGGCGCTTCGAAATTTTTAAATGTTTTTACAACAGATTTTACAGAGCCTCCAACATTTTCGGCTATTTTTAAAAAAGGGTCACCAAAAGGGCCTGATAAAAACGAAATGTCAAAATCATCATTAAAAATTACATACAGGCCATCTTCCTTGGGATTCCAGCTTTTAGTATAAGCTGTTAACTGCCATCTACCGTCAACAAATTCATAGACGCCCTGAAGAGGGAATTTAGAAGAAGCTTTTTTCTGATTTTCCTCAGTTTTTTTGATTATTTCTTTAATCATGTTATCAAGTATTCTTGCTTCTTCATCATCCCCCTGCATGGTTTCATTTTTATTTTAATTTTTTATTTAACGATTATTCCATCCAAGCGGGAACAAACAAAGTTTGAATTAATCGAGTATTCTGGTTTGGTTAAAAAAGCATAAAAGATTTAATATCAGCACCTCAAAAATATTAACAAAATTGAAAAAACAACTGGATAAAGTAGATATCCAAATATTAAGATGCATGGCTGGTGACTGCAGGCTTTCATATAGGCAGATAGCGCAGAGGTTGAACCTTTCAACTTCAACAGTAAGCAAAAGAATAAAGAAGTTACAGGAAAGCAAGATAATAAATTCTTTTATACCTCTGATAGATGCTAATGCGTTAAACCTTGTAATGTATTTGGTTGGTATCAAAATAAGACCAGGAAATTCTGCAAAAGATGTTGCAGAGCTTATCAAACCACTGGCGTACGTTTCTCACATATTTATCACCACGGGTTATTACGACCTCATAGTGGTCAGCGTAGCAAAAAATCCTCAGGAGATTATGAAGCAACTCAAAGAAATAACTTCTGTTGATGGGATAGAAAGATACGAATCTTTTCAGATATTGGAGGTTTCGAAAGAAGCTCCGGTTGAAGCTCTTATATACGCATAATCAATTTTATAATTAAAGTGCATTTTGAAATTTATATCGTTTAAAAATGATATAAAATGGTTTAACTAAACCGTTCAAAAGAACTTTTTTTAAAGTTTTTGCAGAAAGTTTGTGTAAATTTTTCTATAAAATCAGTGCATTTGATCTGTTTTTATTATTTTTATGACGCATTTGTTAACAGAAATGCGTTTATTTTTCATTTTTTTAAAACATTTTGAAGATGACAAAAATATATAATGACAAAATCGCAAATAATAATTATGTACATACTGTAGGAAATACCATAAAACCCAGAATGACTTCGGTGTGCGCCTATATACTTTCTTATCTTGCTATAGTTGGGTTTGCTTTTTTCCTTCTTTTTGCAATCATACCTTATATAGCAATCCTAATATATCCTTATGTTTTTATAATCGGTGCACCGTATCTCGCGCTGGGCATTTTGTGTTTTGCTGTCTGTTGTTACGAAAAATATTTTATTACCGATGATTATCTATACATATTTAACAGGCTAAGAACTAAAAAAACGATAGTGCCAAAAGAAGATATTAAGCGTGTTGATATAAACTATCCTTCGTTCTGCGATTGTTTTGGGATAGGCAATCTTATAATAAGGACCAAATCAGGTAAGAAGTACACGATAAAATACATCAAGGATCCAGTTTCTGTTGCAAATTTAATCAAGTCCGCTTAATTTTTTGGTTTAAAAATTTAACAGCAAACCATGCTGTTTAAAAATTAGGTTGCAGAGCGTAAAAATATACATTTTATAAAAAGTAAAAGAAAATCCTTTAGCTAAAAGTCAGTTTAAATCTTTATTAAAATAACTGCGTTATGTATTTTTAGTTGGTCGTTACTCAAAATTAGTAAATTATTTTATGTAA
>JAWDMM010000115.1:0-2860 GCA_046536595.1 Nitrososphaeria archaeon
CTGGCGAGTACAGGACTTTTGTTTACGGAAATTTAAAGAGAAAGTACGTTAAAGTAATAATAACTGCAGACGTGAGGACTAAGAAGCTGATTGCTGTTGACGTAAAGATTGGCGAAGTATCTGAGCCAAAGGTAGCTGCAAAGCACATAGAGCTGTTAAAAGAGAACGGGATAAAGCTGAAGAAGTTCTACGGCGATGGTGCATATGACACAAACGAAATATTCAATGTAATTGACGATGCAGAATCAGCTATAAAGATAAGGAAGAACGCTACAACTTATCGTTGTAGGGGAAGCAGGAGGAGAAGACAAGAAGTTAGGGAGTACATTAAGCTTGGGTACAAGAAATGGGCAAAGAAGATTAAGTATGGCCTTAGGTGGGCTATCGAAGGGATATTCTCATCTATAAAGAGAAAGTTTGGAGAAGACCTTAGGGCAAGAAGCGTAATTGGTTTGCTAGCGGAAGCTATGCAAAAAGTTTGGGCATACGATGCAATGGTCAGCTATGCTAAGAACGCAATGCTAATGACATGAACAATTAAGCCTATTGGTTAAGATAAAAAAGAATTATTCAACACAGCAGAGGCGGGGTAAAATTTAAATACTAAAACGTTGTAAAGCGTATTAAAGCGTGTCCCGTAAGGGAATGCCACATGAGGGCTCTACATATCCCCGAGTCCGTTAAGGATAGGGGTAAGTGGCTGAAGGCACAGCCCGTGGTCTACCGCTGGAGGAACAGAGCGGGGTGGGTAAATCCCACTAGCTATGAAGTGATGAAGATGAAGGCGATAAACCACGAACCTGTGATCCGCCTTGAAGGAACCATCGCCTTTTAAGGCGGGGAGGATGTCAGAGAAGGCTTTTCGGTGAATATAAGAAAAGGCTGATATTGGCTTGGACGCTTAATTTTACGGAGACTTGGCCATACTATTCAGCTTTTTCAGTTATCTCGCTTGTGCTGGCAAAGGTCTTCGATTTTCCTGGGTCAAAGGTTGCACTGTTCCTTGCAGCTATGACAGGGGCAGGTGTGCTTGGAGTTTTCGTTATGTCATGGGCTCTTGATATAATTGGGAGAAGGCCAACGATAACCCTATCCTACGGACTAGGAGGAATTCTTTCCATAATAATCGGCCTGATTGTGACAGCAATATCGTTTTCAGCTTTCCTTGTTCTGCTAGTGCTTATGTATTTCTTCGTTTATGCAGCTGCAGGCGTCCTGTACCCGCAGATAGGCGAAATGTTCCCTACAAAAGCAAGGGGTTCAGCAATGGGGACAGCAGTAGGATTTGGAAGGCTTGGCGGAATAATTGCTCCGTTCGCCTTGGCTTCCTTTGTTGGAAAAATTTCTGGGCTTCTGCCAATATTTGTCATAACTGGCATCGTGATGCTGATAGGCGCATTCGCTGAAATAGCATTAGGACCTGAGCTTGCGAAAAAGAGTTTAGAAGAAGCCGCAAAGATATCTTAAATTTTTTATTTTTTTATTTTTAATGAACATTTTATCATAAGCATTATTAATGTTTCATTTCCAGATATATTCGTACAAGTTTCGTTATTCCCATTACTTTAAGTTTAATGCAATATTACTTTAAAACAATTAAAATCTTTTTGTTAATCATTTCTTTTTAAGCTCTTTTATAAGCTCAACAAGCCCTTTTTTACAGTTTAAACCATAGATCTTTGCGATCTTTTCACATAACTCATTTTCTATGATCTTTTCAAATGGACCGTAAATATCGTTCAGAGCCTTAACGAACTCTTCTGGTTTTTGAAGAATGTCTTCAGGCCTTATACCATGCATTTTGGTAAGGTAAAAGAGGACAGCGTTCTTAACGGGATCTCCCCCGTATTCAGCCAGAGTTTCTTCAACAACCTTTTTTAATAGATCTTTTGAGCTCTTCCTTGGGCACTCTAAACCACCTCCATCAAATCAACTGCGCCTTTTTCCGTGTTTATATCTACAATATAGAGTGGGCTGAGAGGTCTGACGCTTCTCCAGAACAGAAAGCCGTCAGTAACAACCATTTCCTGACAATGTTTGCATACTTAAGCTGCACCTTCATAGCTTCTTGGTTAGAGTAACCCATGATAATTGTGATCCTGTTGAGCTCAATATCCTTCCTTACCTGATCCATAACGTAGATTTCATATTCAACAGGGTCCTTAACGGCAAAATCTTCTTCAGCAAGCAGGTTTATGAAGTTCACCGCATTGTTTATTTCAACAGATTTTGGAAACGATACTCTATCGGCTTTGTACCCAAAATCCTTTGCATTAAACGTAACTATGTTAATGTTTTCTTCGTTTCCGATTAAGGCTTTGATGTCTTCAAGAAAAGTTTCCTTATTCTCGTTTGGCCCTATTAAATAATTGACTTTATAGCCCATCTTTACGTAGTCGGCTATGAGCATCTTTCTGAGCAAAGAGCCCCTTACGTCCTCAACGCTCATATCTAACTCAATTAGAACCCTGTTTCCAAGGTACTTTATCGAATCGACCTCTGCGCTTGGGGGTTTACTCACGTTGCTAAACCTGCTCAGAAATGGTTTTTGCAGCATGTAGAAAGGATCAAATATCCTGAGCTGATCTTTGAGAGTTACGTAGTGCAGAGGCTGCTCTACAGGGTGATCCCTATCCTTGATTATCCTTAATGCCCTTACGCTCTGTCCGAGAACATTCTCAAAGTTAAGGCTGATTATCGCATCCGATACAAACCTTACGTGTTCCGCCACAGGGTTCAGGCCTTCAGCTATGAGCACCATTGATGCGCTTTTCTGCTTGACCGAACCGTAAAGAAGCTGTAAAAAAGGCCTTATCGAGCTCTCATCTTTAATTCCAAAGAACATGGCATCAACTGTATC
>JAWDMM010000116.1:0-2833 GCA_046536595.1 Nitrososphaeria archaeon
GCCTTTACCTTCGTCTCCCCATTGCATACCAACAACTATATCTGCTTTCACAATTAAGAAAGAAAATTTTTACTATTAAACTTTTCTACAAGAACAGTACTCCCGCAAGTATAAAATTTCACTATTCTAAGGAAATTTATTAGGGGCCTCATCTGTTTTAACGTTTTAGTGAATGAACCAGATAAGGCCCAACAGGAAATTGGCGAGCTGTATAAACTCTGCTCTAAAGCTCTGAAAGATAACCTTGGGATAAATGTTGCAAAAACTTAAAGATTTTTGAATCGGTTTAAATTTAGTATTTTAAGAATGAACCAATTTATATATAAATTAACAAAAGAGAACTATTTTGAAACACAACCAGTCTACCTTTATAAATAACATGCACGATCGAGGTAGACTGGGTAAAAAGCGCAGGCCACAAAAAAGCTTATAAACACGAAGTGCCAATAAAAATTAGACAAAAGGCTCGGTTTGAGAAGAACTATATAGTATGGAAACCAACACCTTTATAGCTATTACGGCTATAATTGCTATAGTTTGAGAAGAACTATATAGTATGGAAACAGTCTAAGAAATCGCTTAATACGCCTTCAGGGGAAGTTTGAGAAGAACTATATAGTATGGAAACGAAGCGGGTTGAAGTTCAAAGCATTACTGCATACTTTTTCAAGCATAATGTTAAAATGGAAATAATAGTAAGCGGACTGGGGCCTCCGGAATAAGAAATTAAATAAGCTTATATGAAGTCCTTAGTTTGAACTATAAACTGACGGCTAAAGTTTAACCCAAAACAAAGCTATATGGCATTAAACCGAAGTTAATCAAAAATAATAAATCATCAATTATATTGTTAATTATAATTGAAATGCTGTACTTGCGGGAGTACTGATCTAAATAAAAGTTTTTTAACCCTCATGACAATTTTTTATATGCCTGTTATAATCAAGCCAAAAATCAAAATTTTACAGACTTGGGGAAGTGAAAAATTCGTAGCAGCCATGACTGACGTTATATATAGAGGCTATGAGATTGAAGAGGCTTTAAAAAGGGCAGAAGCAAATCCTGAACTCATTTCAAGAAGGATAACCAACTTTTTAAAGGATGGACATCACAGCGTTCTTGAATTTATGGGGGCCAGCTGGCTCATAGAAGGCAGCAGGGCGCTCACGCATGAGCTGATCAGGCATAGAATAGCAAGTTATTGGCAGGAAAGTCAAAGGTATGTAGATTATTTAAAAGGGCAGCTGCGTTATGTCTTGCCTCAAGAACATGGCTCTTTAAATAATTACTTAGATATGGCATCTGAAGCTTATGTTGAATCAAGAAAAAGCATGAACCCTGAAGATTCAAGGTATTTTTTACCAAACGCAATGGCCAGCCGTATCTGGGTTCAGATGAATTCGAGAGAGTTCTATACAAGCTTTCTCCCCCTCAGGACAGGCTTAGGAGCTTTCCATGAAATAAGGCTTGTAGCATGGCTTATGTATGAATCACTAATAGATAGTTTTCCATTAACATCGAAATGGGTCTGGGAAAATCTTCAAAAACTTCATCCAGATTATTGCAGGGATGCTGAAAAGCTAAAGAGTATATACGGTTCAGAAGACTGCAGGTATCTTAGCATAATAGATGCTTTTAAAAAATGGGACCTAAACATTCCAGATAAGCTTAATCTCTTAATTAATAAAAACAAGGATAACGACACATATTGAGAACTAATTTATTAGCAGGATAAGATTTTTAGGCACTATAATAATTATATAATAAATTGAGACTCTGGAGTCTGCATCCATCGTTTCTCGATAAACAGGGAATTCTTGGTGTTTGGAGAGAAGGACTTCTTGCTCAAAAAGTTCTTATAGGAAAAACCCAAGCATACGTAAACCATCCTCAGTTAATCAGGTTCAAAAAAACATCCGATCCTCTGCTTTATATTGGAACATACCTTTATTTTATTTATGTAGAAGGGTCAAAGGGAGGTTATAAATTCGACGTTAAAAAAATTCTAAAGTACGATCCAAAAATTGATAAAATCGAGGTAACTATTGGGCAGCTCTATTTTGAGTATGCGCATTTACTTAAAAAATTAGAAAAAAGGGATCCCGAAAAGTATAAAGAAGACCAAAAAAGGGAACCTCAGTCACACCCTTTATTCAGGGTAGTAAAAGGAGACGTAGAGCCTTGGGAAAAAAGCAAAGACGCTAAAGCGTTTAGAAATCCCTATAAGCTTGTTTTTTCATAATTTTTAGGGGCTATATTGAAAAAGGTTCAGATAATAGATCATCCTCTGGCTCAAGCAATATTAACCAGCCTGCGCGATAAAAACACAAACCAGATAGAGTTCAGGAAAGGACTTGTAGAGCTAGGAAGGATAATAGGTTATGAAATAGTTAGATCTATGAATATTCAAGAAACATATGTAGAAACTCCTCTTGGGGTAAAAGCAAAGGGAGTTAAAATACCTGACCTTGAACACGTGGTTATAATACAGGTACTTAGAGCTGCGATGACTATGGCAGAAGGCCTCGTTAAAATATTTGAAAGAGCTAGAATGGGAGTTATAAGTGCTAGAAGGGTTGAAGAATCTCACACAAAGGGTTCTCTTAGCTTTGAAATAGAGAGCACCTATGTCAGGGTTCCTAAAATTTTTCCTGAAGATGTTCTCATAATAGCTGATCCCATGCTAGCAACTGGGTCTACTATTGTCACCGTCCTAAGAAATATAGCCACAAAAGGAAACCCAAAAAGAAAGATCATAGCATCAGTTATTGCGACTGACTACGGTATAGATAGGGTTCACAAAGAAGATAATAATGCAGAAATATACGCAGTG
>JAWDMM010000117.1:0-2803 GCA_046536595.1 Nitrososphaeria archaeon
TTAAAAATAACGTAATATTATGGAAACCAAAGATAAGGAGATTCGGGATCTAATAGACGATTTTAAAAAACATCCAGAACAATATATGTTTTTTCTTGGTGCTGGGTTCTCATCGGAAATAGGTTTGCCGGTTGGAAAAGAGCTCGCGGATATGCTAAAGAAAAGTTTTGAAGAAAAGGGTTCCCTGCAAAAAGGTGCTGATGACACTGAAGAAATGGGGCTGGACAGCCTCATATCTTTGCTACTGAATAAAAGAATAAGCAAGGATGTTATCTGCGGTGAAATAAAGAGAATACTAGAAGGCAAAAGAAATCCTGTAACTAACATCTCTGGGGAAGATTTCTTTGGCTTGTTTTATAATATAATAACCAAAGCTGCCCAGACGTTAGATGAAAGTCAAACGCCAGGTCAAATATGTATTGCGACCACGAACTGGGATAAAGCATTATCTGAGGTTTTTGGAGATAAAGCCATCTCAATTTATTCAGGCAACGAAGTGGTGAAAAGGAAGGAGATCGAGAGTAAAAGGATAGTGATATACCAGCTACATGGGAGCATAATAGATTGCAAATCATTGCTTCTAACTAATGAAGACAAAAGACAGATTAAGGAAAAGGGGGGAATACTGTGGGATTCCTTTAAGGCCGATGCCGATAAGCGTAGAATCATATTCATTGGATACAGTCTGTCTGATGAAGATATTTTGGACGTATATTTTAAAGCCAGGACAGGGTTAGAAAACATAAAAGAAAAGGATTTCATAATCGTAAATAGTGAGAAATCCAAAGAAGAGATAGAAGAACGATTATCGGAAAACAACCTTCAAGATATTGCAGATGTAAGGGTTTTGAACGCATTTAATTTCCTTATTGAAATGAAGGAATCAATGGGTCTAGTTACAGGCAAGGAGACAATTGAATTACAAACTGAGAGAAAGATAAATGAAAAATTAGAAAATGGGGTAATTGTAGCCGGATACCCGTTATCTGGTTTGACAACTTTGTACCTAAAATACTATTCAAGATTGCCGGATAGGAAATTATCTATTGAAAGGTATAAGTATAATCCCTATGACAAAAATTCGTTTACAGATATTATGAATGGTTTGAGAAAAGGCCAAAAAGTGGCGTTGTTTATTCCTGAATATACGTTTAATGTATATCTTGAAGAGTATTTAGAAGAACATCAAAACGAACTGCTTACTGATTTGAAAAAATACATCGAAAAATATTATGTTGTCAGTCACACAGTCTCAAAAAAGAAAGCCAATGAATTTCTAGAAAAGCTGATACAAAAATCTAAGTATAAAGAGAAGTTTGATGATGATTTAAAGGAAAGAATACTAAACCTGGTTAAACAGACTGAAAGAGATGATTTCGTAATCCCCAGAAACACGGAAACTTATCCTCTGAAACTCTTAAAAGATGTTTTTGAAAGAACTCAGAAAAGGTTTGCAGACAATGAGCAACCTAACAAAATAAAGAAGGATCTTGATAGAAAAATAGAAGTCAAGGATGATACCGAAAAACTTTTGGACGCAGGTATTCTGCTTGGTATGACACAGGTAGGAGAAGAAGTTCCTAACCTTCTAAGATTAATACCTCAGGGTTTGTATAAAAACGTAAAGCAACTTTCACCTAGTATAACCTATCTTTTGGGTATAACTGCACCTTCAGCTCTTGCTCTAGTTGCCGTAGCTTCCATTATTCTTGAAATAAAAGAATACCTAGAACATAGGGGAGAAAGGCAGACAACCCAGCTTGATAAATATCTGCAATTAAAGGAGTACTGGGATTCACTAAGCGACTCAGAAAGGGAAATGCTGTGCTATAAGCTGGATAAGAAAAACAAACTCAAGCCTGGGGCCAGCGAAATTTATCTCAATTTTATTTTCATGGATAGATGGGAGGAAGTAAAGAAAGAAGTAGATGAAGTAAAAAATAAACTTGATGGCTTTGAAGACAGACTGGAGGACCTTGAAGCTAAATACCCGGAAATAATGGAATCGCTTAATGAATTGTCACAAATTAACGAGAGCATAAAGCTCATCAAAGATGAAATTGAATCTTTGAAAGAAACAATTGAAAGATTGAAGGAAGAACTCTATTCGACTGGCGCTGAAAAAATTGTAAACGTAAGAATGCTAAAAGATAAGTTAGGCGTTCAAGACGAAGACCAAAATTTAATTGGGCTAGGCAATTCTGAAAATGACAGCAACGTAAAAGAGAAGATTAATGAAATAATAAGCAATTCTAAGGACCACGTCTGCATTATAGAGGGAGTCGCTGGATCAGGGAAAACAACTCTTTTGTACATGGTAGGAAGGTCTTTGCTAGATAAGGGGAGCACATTATACTACATCGTGGAGCCAAGTAATTTTTCATTTCAAAAATTCCGCAACCTAGATGCTTATGCACTTTATGATATAAGAGATCCCGAAATCGCAAATGAAATATTAAGTAGAAAATTATGGGAGAATATAAAAGATAATGTTCCCCTAGCTAAGGTTATAATTTCCGTCAAAACGTCTTACATAAAGGATTCGCGCTTTATTGAGCTTAAAAGGGAAGAAGGTTTCAAGAGCGTTTATGAAGCGCACGTAGGTTATACTAAATCAATTTTGCAAGAAATGGCGATCAGGAGGTTAAGAAATTCATTTCCAAACTTGAGCCAAGACGATTTAGACGAAGCATCTAAAAAATTGGCTAAGAAGTCCGAAGGTTTGCCATTATATATCAAAGAAGCAGTGAAGACGTTTGAGGAGAAGGGATTTAGCTTAGAGGTGTGAAACAATTTAGCCTAC
>JAWDMM010000118.1:0-2776 GCA_046536595.1 Nitrososphaeria archaeon
TCGGGAGTCTTCCGCTCCGCCCCTGTCAGGACGCACCCACCCATTCATATGCCTTCCATTTTGCCGAAGGCCTCATGGGAAACGCCGACCATCTTCAGTCCTTCCCCCTATATATGTGCACGTAGCCCTCATCTTTTCCTAAAGGAGATCTTGGGTCTTTGCTACCACCCTACTGCTCGTACACACAAATTGTTCATATCCAGAAATACATTATAAACCTATCTATTTTGAAACTGCAGACTACGGCAGCTTTTATAACATGTCGAAGCCTTTTAATAAAGTAAATAACTTTATCGTGAGGTCAGCTTATTTGAGCAACGCCTAACATAAAAGGATAAATTTATTAATACACAGGATATAAATTAATCGTGAATTACGTTCTTTATGATCTTTTGATAACTTCGTTTTTTATTTTATGGGTCTTTTACGTTATTACAGTGATTTCCAAAAAGGTTTACAGCTATGCGCTTTCCAAAAATTATGATGAGATTTCTGCCAGATATTTGAGCAGGAAAACTATTCACATACTGGCAGGGGGAGTCATTGCTGTATTTGTTCCATTTGTATATAAAGAACCCATAACACCATTTATTCTAAGCCTTATTCTAACTGTTTTACTTTTGTTCAACAGAAGACAGAAAAAAATGATGGGCTGGTTTCAAGAAGCTGGCAACTTTTATGAAGTAGACTTTACGATCATGTGGGGGCTTTCAATACTTGTAGGCTGGTTTTTCGATAAAACTCTTTGGTTAGGCGTCCTGCCAGCTATATACATGTCTGTAGGAGATGGCGTAACTGGAATAGTGAGAATTATAATATCTAAAAAGAGATACAAAGGCATTGAAGGGAGTTTGGCTATGTTTATTTCTATATTACCTTTCAGCATCACAATGGGTTATGGTGGATTGATTTCTGCCTTTGCTGGCACTTTGGCCGAAAAGCAAAACTTTATTGATGATAACATAGCTGTCCCTGTAGTCTCCCTTTTAATATTGATTTTATTTAGGACAATTTATCCGCAATTGCTAAAAGGATTTTATTGAACAATTTTTATAATGCTATCGATTGAACTGGCACAAATAGAAACTAGCAGAGAAAAAGAAAGAAATCTATCTAAAATAGAAAACATCATAAAAAGTTCTAAAGCTAACGTGGTTGTATTTCCTGAATTTTCAAACTTTTATGTCTCAGACCTTAAGCCCGAAGAAGTTTATGATATGGCAGAAACCGACAATTCTGACTTTATGAATAAAATAATAACCGTTTCAAGGGATAATAAAAAGTGGGTTATTATAGGGGTTTATGAAAAAAGTGAGGAATATCCCAAAGTATACAGCACTGTTTACGTTATCGAGCCAGAAGGAAAAATTAGAGCCAAATACAGAAAAACACATCTTTTTAGAGCATTAGGTTATGACGAAGCATTATATTTAAAACCTTCTGACAATAGCTTTGTTGTTTTAAAAATAAACGACATTAAACTGGGAATTATGATTTGCTATGAAGTAAGGTTTCCAGAAATCGCCAGAAGCTTGGCCTTAAATGGTGCCGAAGTCATAGTAATTCCAAGCGCATGGCTAAAAGGGTATAATAAAGAAGATCAATGGATTACTTTAACAAAATCAAGGGCTATGGAAAATACAGTTTATGTCTTGACGTCTAACCAAATTGGAAATGTTTATACAGGAATAACGCTTGCAATAGACCCTGCAGGAATAATAAAGGCGAGAGCAAGCGAAAACGAAGAAACAATAGAAGTGAAAATAAACAGAGAAAGGTTGGATCAGGTCAGAAAATATTTACCCTTACTCAATCAAAGGCGTCCTGAGCTTTATAAACTGTAATGGTTTTAAAGTTAATAAATAATAAATAAATGTAAATAATGCATGCCAATAAATGTATACCATGCAAGAAGGTCCAAAATGTCCAAAATGCGGTAAACCCTTATCATATCTTAAAAGGATATGTACTGAATCAACTGAATATGAACTTTCAGCTGATGGATGTTATGAAAAAGCTGAAACAAGCGAAGAAAAATGTAGTGGATTCGCATGCCCTTTTTGCGGATTTATAATTGCTGAAGATGAAACAAGAGCTATTGAATTCTTAAGAAAAAGCAATTAACCTTAAATCACTTGCAGACAAATATGCCCTAGGTTTACAAAACGAACAAATGCCTTGCCTCTACTAGAGGCGGGGATGCTGAACCATTCTGTCCTTGCTAACGTGTTTTCTCATGGAGAAAGGCTAAAGTATTTATATTCTTAATTAGCATAACGTAACAGAAAGCATGCGCTGATCGAACACAGTGCGCATCATTGCAGGAAAAGGATACAAAAGCTAAACTAAAGGCTCTCGGAAAGGCATTCGTTGATTGCTGGAACGAAGTTAATAAGTTAAGACTTGAGCAATACAAAAGGCACGAGCCTGTAGATTTTAATAAAACAGAAAAAATCGTTTATGAAAAATATAAGGCTGTATTGTACGGGGCAAACGTTCAGCAAGTAACAAGGAAGAACATGGGAGCATGGAAATCTTTTTTCGAGCTAAGCAAAAAGAAGAAAGAAGGGGAATTGCCTAAGTGGATGAAGCCAAAGCCTACTCATAAAAAGAAAGATGATTTTTTTGCTGATAAGAAACGACAGTACAAGATTGAAGGAAACGAAAGGAATTCAAACTTCTGGAACTATTCATCAATAATAAACCGCTTCAAGGACGTCGCACAAGAATACGGTATAAAGGTTAAGCTTGCGGATGAAGAAAATACATCTAAAAC
>JAWDMM010000119.1:0-2736 GCA_046536595.1 Nitrososphaeria archaeon
TAGGCAAGACCTTTTTGGCGCTTAAAGCCTGTTCTCTGAAAGATAAATGCGTTTACGTTTCATACGCTGACCCTGAAAGCTCATTGAGGGAGAAGATGAAGTTTGTTGCTCCTGGATACAGGGGCAATCTTAACGTTATAAGCGCGATGAGCGGTTCAGTTGAGACTGTTTATTCAGAGATAGCTGAAGCCCTTTCTGATGATCAACTTGTTGTAATTGATACAGTTGATGCCATGTTCTTTGGAATTAAAGATGAGAGCTCGATAAGGCCTTTTTTACAGCTTCTTTACGGTTCGGTCAAGCAGAAAAGCGCATCAATGGTGCTCATAGCTGAAGGATTGAACCCTGTGGCGGAACACGTAAGGTTTGTATCGGATGCGATAATCAGCCTTAACTTTGAGAGCGTTCTCGGACAGAGCGTAAGGGCATTAAGGATAATCAAGGACAGGGATCACCCTGTAGAGCAACCTCTGCACTACGTAACTCTCAAAGATCAGCTCAGGATATTCGATCCTTTCTACATGCTGCAAAAACCATTTCTGAGCAGGTTCAGCGGCATGAGTAAACCCCTAGGCGCAGAGGTCGATTCGATAAAGTACCTTGGAAACAGGGTTCTAATCGAGCTCGACATGAGCGTTGAGGACGTAAGGGGCTCTTTGCTCAGAAAGATGCTCATAGCAGACTTCATAAAGATGGGCTATAAAGTCAATTATTTAATAGGACCAAACGAGAACAAGGAAACTTTTCTTGAAGAAGTTAAAGCCATCATCGAAAATAACTCTCGCCTTAACATTTTAATTCCTGCATATAAAGATTATGGATATAAAGCTGATAGAATACCAAGGTTGCAAAAAACTTATGAAGAAAATGTTGTGAACTTTATAAACCTTCTGGCCGATGAAGATTTTGCCATAAAAGATCCAGTTGAGTACGAGCTTTATGTAAGAGAAAGCATTAGCAGAGACAGAATGTTTAACAGGACAGCGTTTATCTTTGGATATTCAAATCAAGAAGCCATCAAGGTTGAACAGAAGTACGCTAACATATTCTGGCGCTTAACTGTTACTGACGGCTTTCTGTTCTGGAGAAGCGTCAGACCTCTCGGTCCGCTCTATATTGTAGATCTGAAGCCAGAAAAAGGTACAGTAGACTTTATCAGGGTGGTATAGATGCCGAAAAAGAGCCTTAAAGATATAGTTGAAGAAACGCTCACAAAGTTTGGTGGAAAACCCGTAAAGGATGCTGTTCTCTTCCATATGAACAGAAGGTATAAAGTCAGGCCTGAAGATGTTCTTTCTAAAGCTGAGCTCTTTATAGAAGCCCTGAAGGATATATACGGGCCCTTCGAAGCTCCTATAGAAAAGGAGCTATGTAACAGGCTTGCTAAAGAATATGGAATAAAATATAACAATGAAGGCTTTATATGCCTAGTTAAAAGAATAAGAAAAGATCAGAAACTGATCCAGGGCTGATAGCAAAAATCCTTTTACACTGAAGCTCCGCATATAGAAAGCTTAAGATTGAACACCATGATCTTGCGGACAGAGCTTCCCGGTTTATCGCCACGCTTGCTTTTAAATGAAGAATGCTTCATCATGCTGCTTGTAGAGGCTCAACAATCTGGCGTCTCGCCTGCGTTCCACAGACAGAGCCCCTTATTGCTGATTTCACACGATTAAAGTGTTAGCCTTATTCAAGGCATCGAGGATTCCCCAGATCGAGGTCTGCGAGACTTTATGGGCATCATATGTCTGCAAAGATAATGCGCAGAAGGCTTAAACATTTCTATAAGGGGATATTACAGCTCACATAAGGGGACTTTCGTCCCCTTAACCCCGTTAAGGTTAAAAATCAATTTTATCATAACGTAATGTTTTGCATTTCAGAATTATAATATAAATTTATTTAAAACTGAAAATAACCAGCGATTACTGATGAAATAATAAGCTGTGTTTATGAAGTATTTTATAATAAAAAACATTACATTAATATATATAATATAGATTATTGAGGTCAATGCTTTTAAGCCAAATACGTTATAAAGCTTAATAATTTTTTGGTTTTTAAATATTAAAAAAATCATGGCGGAACGAAGGCTTTTTTGGTTTCATAAAAAGGCCAATAACAACAACTATGCCACCTACTATCATCAGTATTCCGCCCACCATTACCATAAGTGTTGAGTAAACTATATCGCTTGGAGATACAACCAGTACAGAATAGTAAAGGACAACGGCGCTACTGTAGTTATTCATTGCATAAACGCTCAGGGCGCTGCTCTCTGTATTGTACGATTCAAAAACAAAGTTGCCGTTAACCTTAGTCACGTTGAGCTCGTTTCCAATCAACTTTAATGCGAGCAAAGGCGTATCATTATAAATACCCACGAGCATTTTTCCTGGAGGAATTGAGCCAAGTATTATGCTAGAATTTGGTTCCAGAGTATAAGAATTCCTAAACGGCAATAACTCCCCCAGGTTAAGTGCGCTCTTAAAAGCATATGGAGCGGCAAAGAATAGTGTAGCCCCTATCAAAAGTAATATTATACCTGAAATCAGAACGTTCTTTCTCATACCGCATAATTAAACGCAACGCTATTAAATGTTTGTATTCTTAAAAATCTTCTTTTGCAATTTAAAAAATAATATTTATTAATAAACATCATAATAAAAAATAGCATATGAACGATTACGAAAAAGCGTCCAGCGGATCTTTTTACCTGTTTCTTAGCCAGGT
>JAWDMM010000120.1:0-2730 GCA_046536595.1 Nitrososphaeria archaeon
TAGAGGACGCCAAGAATCAGATAAAGGATACAGCTTCAAGAGTTTTTAAGGTGCCCGTTGACGATGTGGAAGTTTCAGATGGATACGTTTTTTCAAAGTCTCATCCATGGATAAGGAAAGAGTTAAAAGAATTTGCTAACGGTTACACGTTTGATGATGGTACATGCATAGGTGGGCCTGTAATAGGCAGAGGTTCCTATGTTCCTGTTCTTAATACGTTCTTAGACGAGAATGGTCACGGTTCTAATACTGTGTTCCATACTTTTGGAGCTACTGCTGTGGAAGCTGAAATAAACTTGATAACTGGCGAAATCAAAATTATAAAGGCAGTCCAAGTTTTTGACGTAGGAAAAGTAATAAATTTAATGGGTCTTATAGGGCAGGCAGATGGAGGCTTTATAATGGGTTTGGGTTCAGCTTTGTTCGAAGAAATCAAGTTTGATGACAGCGGATGGGTGCTTAATCCAAATCTAACGCATTACTACGTACCTCGCATTACAGACACAAACTTTGAAATCAAAGAAAAATTTTTGGAAACGCCTCAAAAAGATGGTCCACTTGGCGCAAGAGGTATAGGGGAGCACGTGATGATAGGCGTCGCGCCCGCCATAGCAAACGCAGTTTTCAATGCTACAGGTGTTAAGATAAATGAGTTGCCAATGAAAGCTGAAAATATATGGAGACAGATAATAAGTCAAAAGCCAGAACTTTTCTATAAAGCTTTTCAAAGCTTTGAAAGCACGCTAAAGGAGGTTACAGCGAAATGAGTTTTGGTAGTGCTTATTTTACATTACCTAAATTCAAATACGTAAAGCCCAGGACTGTTGACGAGCTCTTAGACTATTTATCGAAATATGGCTCAAATGCAAAAATAATGTCAGGAGGGGTTGGACTTATAGCATTCATGAAAGAAAGGCTTATATCTCCTGAATATATAATTTCGTTGTCCAGTATTCCCGAACTTAAGAAAATAAAGTACAATGAAGAAACTTTTGAAATAGGCGCGAACGTTCACCTGAGTGAGCTTGAATCAGATCTTATACATAAAACTGTGCCGACGCTTTACAAGGCAGTCAAAAACATTGCGGATCCAACTATTAGAAACATGGGAACACTAGTTGGAGATCTTGCTGAAGCAATTCCTTGGGCAGATGCATATCCGGCTTTACTTTCTCTTGACGCAAGCCTAGAAATAATGAAAAAAGGTTCCAGTAGAAAGGTTCCGGTAAACGCTTTTGTTGAAGGTTTAGGACAGATTAATCTAAAAGAAGATGAATTTATATCAAAAATAATACTCCCCATAAGAAAAATGCGTGGCACTTACTTAAAATTTGCAAATTCTAGCGAATATGGTCTTGCTACAGTTGCGTTGACTTACCTTTATGAAGAAGAACGGTTTAATTTGGTACTGGGTTCAATTACGGAAAAGCCGATCGTTATAAACAATGCGGACGTTGGCTGGGATTTTAAATCAGATCTAAGTAAAAACGTTGAAAAGCTGAACACTTTCATAGATTCAAACGTAAATCCTGCAGATGATCTGCTTTCGTCTTCTAAGTTTAGAAAGAACATTATAAAATATCTCACTTTACGGGCAATAAAGGAGGTATTTAGTTATGAAAGAAATTAAACTTAAAGTCGACGGCGTTATAATGAAAGTCAATGTAGATGATAACGAAATTCTTCTTGATGTGCTTAGAAATAAGCTAGGTATAAGGAGCGTAAAGGCTGCATGCTGGAGAGGTGAATGCGGGCTGTGCACTGTACTTCTAAACGGTATACCTATAAAAAGTTGCATGATGCTCGCAAACGAAGCAGAAGATCAGGAAATCATTACTGCTCAAGGCTTATATTCTGACGAAAGAGCTAGAAAGCTAATGGATTCTTTTGTAAGGCATGGGGCAATGCAATGCGGTTTTTGCACTCCGGCATTTATAGTCACATCACACTATATACTGAATAAAAATCCAGATGCAGATGATGATGAAATAAATGAAGGGCTCAAAAGCGCCATATGCAGGTGCGGAACTTATTTTCAGATAAAAGAAGCCGTTAAGGAAGCAAAGAAGTATTATGATCATTTCTCCAAATCTTAAAAATTGAATTTTTAATGTAAAAATTATACATTTTTTGATAATAAAATTTTTATAATCTATATTACAAATAAAACCAATTTGAAACTAGAAGGTTGTGAAAAAATAGATACAGACCCTGAAAAAACATGGATGTATTTATCAGATCCAGAAAAAATAATTAATTGTGTACCTGGTGTTATAGATTGGAGCGTTTCACAGAACGTTATAAAAGCAAAGATAAAACAAGGTATCGGATTTATAAAAGGTACATTCGATATTGAGACAGTTATAGCAAAAAACGATTCAGTAAAAAAAGAAGCTCTGCTTCAGCTACAGGGAAACAGCAATCTTGGAAATTTTAGAGCTAACATAACAATATATTTAAATAAATTAGAAAACACGTACAGTCTGTGTTATGCGGCAGATGTTAACGTTTCTGGAATGATAGGTACTTTATCAAGCTCTATTATTGCTAATACGATCAAAAAAATTGTAAAGGATCTCTTAAACTGTGTAGCTGAGAAAGTAGCAAACCTTTAATTTTATTATCAAAAATATGTTTTAGTGGACTACCCTGACCTTTTGATAATGGCTTTTCTGTTCATCGCCGCGCTTGCTTTATGCTCCATGCTACTTGTAGAGGCTCAACAATCTA
>JAWDMM010000121.1:0-2678 GCA_046536595.1 Nitrososphaeria archaeon
AAACCAGATCCATAAGCCCCGAATATTCTATTTCCTTTTTATACATCTTGTTAAGGTAAGGAACAACGTGACTAAGCTGGGCTTTGCATATGGAACATGGCCTTATGACCCAGCTTGCGTCGCTTTTCAGAGCCTCTTCATACCAAAGCCTTGCATACTGTGTAGCAAGTGGTACAACTTCATCGGCAAGGTTCCCGCCCTGTCCTCCGCAGCACCACGTATATTCCTTCCTATGCTCTGGGTCAACCCATTTTTTTGTTACATGACCCATTATAAACCTTGGTTCCTCTGTCAGGTCTCCTCCTCTTGCGTACTGACACGGATCCTGATAAGTGTAAACTGTTTCTCCATTTTTGCTCGGGTCTAGCTTTATCTTTCCCTCCTTTATTGCTTTGTAAACTAGATGATGTATGTGGACAAGCTTTATCCCTTTTTTCTCGAGTTCGGGCATGGTATAATTTTTGTGAACCCTCCAAGCATGTCCACACTCACCAGCTATGACCAGCTTTACTCCAAGCTTTGTAGCAGCGTTGACGTATTTCTGAGCCAGTCCTTGCATGTGCTTTGGGTGAAGAAAAAGCCCGAAGTTTGCCGTTTCCGTAACTTCGGTGCTTATTGTGAAATCCACACCGTAAACGTTTAAGAAAAGCAGATAGCCCTTTAGCGTTTCAAGGTTCATGTATAGATCTGCTGATGACGGTAAAAGAAGGGCGTCAGCCTTTTCGTCTATTTTTACCTTTACGTCAACGCCTTTTTCTTCTTTTATTTCGTTCTTTACGAAATCAATGATTGGAACTATCGCTTTTTTGTTGAGATTCATGTTGTTTCCACTCTTCCAGTGAGCATCTATTGTCAAAGACGTAAACCTTGATGCCATTCCAATTTCATAAAGTATAGACCTGACGGTCCTGGTTACGTCTGTCTGGTCTACTCCAAAAGGACAAACATATGCACATCTTCTACAGATCAAACAGAGCCAGTAGTATGTATATACTTTTTTTATGTAGGATTCATCTATTTCCTTTACAGCGCCAGCCACTTTGCCAAATATCTTTCCCGATGGCTTTGTTCCCTTTATTACAGCTCTTATCATCTCTGCCCTTCCAAGAGGTGAGTTAAGTATATCGCCGCTTGTTATGTACGTTGGACAAGCCTCCAGACAAGCTCCGCAGTGAACACAAACGTCTATAGCCATCTTAACATTCCAGTTATTGTTATACTCTTCAATGAGTCTCTTTTTAAAATGCTGAACTTTGTCTTCTGCTTTCTTTATCCCAACTTTCTCGTTCAGAGAATTTAAAAGGGTTTCATCTGCAGTATAATGAGAAAAGTTAGATACGTCTCCATAGCTGAACGGCCTTTCTTTGAAAACTCTTTCGTAGGACATTTTACCGTTTCTCACCTCTGTATTCGACTTTCAGGGAAGGCCTTGAAATCGTGGGCATGAACAGGTATGAAAAAGGATGAATGAGTTTCCCCCAGGGGAAGTAAGCTACAAGTATCATTGCAAGGATTGCATGAGCTTGAAGAATTGGCTCAGAAATGATGTATGATATCTGAGGATGAAAAGTTAAAAGCGAGTACATCCACAAAGAAACAGATTGTATATAGCTTGGATAGAATGGAGAGATGCCAAGCGTTTGCAAGAGGCCGAGAATTATAATTGCCAGTAAGAGAAAATCCGCAAAGAAATCGTCTATATAGCTGAACCTGTTAACGGGGATCTTTATCTTATAAGAGTTAACTATCCTTAGTTCTGCTGAAGACCCTGCAAGTCTTCTGTATATCAGAATCAGAAGCCCTGTGAGTGCCATCAAGCCTCCAGCCCCTCCCACATAGAGGGCAAGCACGTGATGCACTTCAGGCGTTATCCCAAAATATTTTGAAAGCACGTTTTCGGGAAGTATAATGCCCAAGTGACCAAACAGAACTATCCAGATGCCCCAGTGAAACATAAAACTTCCTGCAAAAAGCGCATTGTCCTTGTCTTTTCCGGGCAAAGTATAAAATAAGAAGACGCGCTTCAGCACATCTGCGCTGGTCGAAAAGAAACCGTGCTCATAAAGTCCCAAGTTAACGTTGTAAAGACCTGTTAAACCTTTTGCGTTGACCCAGCTAAGACACCTGTATACGATTCCAACGATAAAAAATATAACGACGGCATAAGGCAGAAGCGCGAATATTATATAGTAAAGCGCATACATTACATTTCAGAATTCACTGACTTTTTTTATAAATGATATTACACTAGATTATAGAACATCCTTTAAAAGCCGATTAACCTTTTCTTCTATAAGTTCCCATTTACCAGACCTTAGAAGCTCAAGATCTTTGTTTAGCAACTCCTTCTGAACTTTTTTCTTCTTGTTTAAATTTATCCCTTTCAGTTTTTGCCTTACTTTTTTTAAAGCAGGGTAAGCCTCAAGGTAAGGCTTTATCGTTTGCCCTATCTTATATGCTAAAAATTCAGAAAAGTAGGGCAAATTTCCTGAAGATGATACTGCTATAACTACATCTCCCTTTTTAAATACAGCTGGAAAAATAACGTCAGAACCATTGAAATCAACAACATTGCACATTATGCCAAGTTTTTTTGATTGTTCTTTTACTTTAAGGTTAAATTCTTTATCGTTTGTGGCGGCTATTGCCAGAACTTTGCCATTTAATAGTTCCTTTAT
>JAWDMM010000122.1:0-2522 GCA_046536595.1 Nitrososphaeria archaeon
ACATGCTCCTTAGCTTAGTTAGTTCGTCCAGCTCCTTTATCTGAGACGGTTTTAAATTGACGTCGACCGCTTCTATGTTTTCCTCCAGCTGTTCAACGGTCCTTGCACCTATAAGAACCACTGCACCTTTGCTCAGTATCCAGGCTATTGCAACCTGAGCCGGCGTTGCTCCTGCTTCTTTCCCTATTTCGTTTAGCTTTTCCAGAATGGGCGGCAGCTGTTCCTTTTCAAAATATGGGAAGAGCCTTCCTCTCCTAGCCAGTCTTGTATCAGGTGGAGGTTTTTCAAGGTCAGTGTACTTTCCTGAAAGAACGCCTCCATGGAGTGGGCTCCATACTAGAAGCGTCATCTTTGAGTGTTTTAAAAACGGCACAACTTCATATTCAATATCCCTGTTGAGCAGAGAATAGTTCATCTGGGCCGAAACATAAGGCGTATAGCCTTTAGCCCTGACTATCCCCTGCAGGTAAGCCATCTGCCAGGCAGCAAAGTTAGAAATCCCCGGGTATATTACTTTACCATCTCTTACCAGCTGTTCCATGGCTTCTATGCTTTCCTCAATCGGCGTAAATGTATCCCATCCGTGGAACTGATAAAGATCCACGTAATCGGTTCCAAGCCTTCTGAGGCTTGCTTTTATCGAGTTAAATATGTGGACCCTTGAAAGTCCAACATCGTTCAGGCCATGACCTGTTTTTCCTCTGACCTTTGTTGCTATGATTATCTGATTTCTGAAAGGCCTTACAGCCTCTCCAAGTATTTCTTCTGCCCTTCCTTCTTCGTAAACGTCAGCTGTATCGTAGAGGTTTATCCCAGCATCGTAAGCTTTTTTAACAAGCCTGTTCGCGATGTCCATTGGCACAGTCCCAAGCTTTGATACGTCTTTTTCACCAAAGGTCATGGTGCCAAGCCCCAGCACAGAAATTATTGTCCCGGTGTTACCTAACCTTGTGTACTTCATAATATATATTATGAACAGCTTATATTTATATTATATGACTTGCTGAAACAACATAAGGACAGAGTTGTGACAGTTTTATCAAATTATTTTAGCTGTATATTTTACCCTCTCTAGAAGCTATCTTTACAGCAGCGCTCATATCTTTTCTGTAAGTTGCTTTTCCTTTTGGTGTTGTTCTTCTTTCGCTTACAACCATTAAAACATCACCTTTCCTGAGAATCCTTGAAATACTATCCAATATTCTGGAAGCGACTTCAGGGTTTCCATCCCCCACTTTTATCGTTATGCTCTTGAACTCATCCATGACTTTAACTATAAAATTTATTATGTCTTCAAGGTCATAGTACACGTTAACAATAAGCGGATAGTTATCCAGCGTTAGTGCTACCCCTGTTGCCTTACCCGGATCTATTCCAAGGTTAACGTTCCTGAACCTTCCAAGCGCCTTTATTATTTTAATGGTATCAACCGTTTTGTCGAGGGTCATATCCTCAAAGAAGACCTTTTCTTTAATGACGCTTCCAGCTTCTTTTTTTGTTGTGAATGTAACTCCATCTATTCTTTCTGCGTTTTCAGGTAAAGTTATCTTAAAAGGTATTCCAGCTGATCTTAGCAGCTTTAAGTAATAGTAAAAAGCCTTTCCGTTTACCGTTGATATGTAAGCCTTCTTAAGCCTCATTCCACTTTCTTTATCTCTACAGTAAAAGCATTGGATTCGCTCTGAAGCTTGAAAAGCAGTTCTCCAAGCAGATTGCCCAGAAATATGTCGTCTACCCAGTTCTCTTTAGGCTTGAATGTGACAATGAATTTATACTCTTTTTCTGTCACATTCTGAAAGTGAAAATCCAAAGATAAAAAGGTTTCGTGATGTCTTTTTGTTTTTCCCAAAATCTATAACACATAACAATACATACAATAGCTTGATTTTAACTGACAACAGGATTAAGCGGATAGTTGAAGAGCAGAGGCAGACTCAGCACAAGTGAGATTGCTCTGTTGCAGCATATAAGCGAATCAAGAGTTAGACAGCTCTAGTCAGAGTACAGGAAAAAAGGAAGCAAGGCGACTTTGAAGAAAACTTGCAGGTCAAGAAGCGTTTTAACTGAGAGCAAATTAAGAGAGATCATAAGCTTTTATATGAAGTACCATGCTAACGCAGATGCAATAGAATTTATGCTTAAGAAAAGGAAGGCAATTTCGCCCATAATAGCTACGCTCATACTCATAGTCATAACTGTAATTGTCGGGATATTCCTTTACAGCTTTGTATCTGGGTACATGGGGACGCTTTCTGGAACTACAAACCAGCCACCACCGAACATACAGTTCATAGCAAGCTCACTGACATCCTCCCCGCCTTAAAAGGCTATGGTTCCTTCAAGGCGGATCATAGGTTCGTGGTTTACCGCCTTCATCTTCATCGCTTCATAGCTAGTGGGATTTACCCACCCCGCTCCGCTCGTCCAGCGGTAGACCACGGGCTGTGTCTTCAGCCACTTACCCCTATCCTTAACGGACTCGGGGATATGTAGAGCCCTCACGGGCATTCCCTTACGGGACA